>NZ_JBBIAA010000019.1:0-6385 GCF_037482545.1 Pseudokineococcus basanitobsidens
TCTGGGCCCGCGCCGCCGGCGACGCCCACCGCGACCCACCACCCAGAGCGCCCCCACCCGCACCACCCGGAGCGCCGCCGGGTGTGCTCCCGGGGGTGTCGCCGGCGAGGGGCCCGGCCGGGCCGCCGGGCGCGGCCATCTGCTCGACGAGGTCCGCGACCGCACCCACCGTCGCCGCGTAGGACACCGCCCGCACCCGGCCCTGGTCCACCAGGGCGTCCACCAGCACCCGGGCCCGCCGCCGCGCCACCGGCAGCTCCGGGTGCTCGCTGCCCGGGAACGCCCACCCGGACCCGCCGGACCCGTCGGCCCCGTCGCCACCGGCCCCGCCACCGGTGGCGGGGTCCTCGGCCGGGTCCTGGCCCGGGCTCTCGTCCGCAACCTCGTCCGCAACCTCGTCCGGGGCCTCGTCCGGGGCCTCGTCCGGGGCCGGGCTGGGGCGTGCGTCCGCGTCCCTGTCCGGGTCGTGGCCGTCGGGCAGGGGCGGCCGGTCGTCGAGAGCCACGCGCACCACCCCGTCCATCCCGCCACCTGTGTCGAACAGGTGTTCGACTGAAGGGAACGGTAGCCGTAGGGTCCGACAACGACCCACGCACCGCGAGAGCTGTGGACGACGGCGGGCTACGCCGACCTGTGGACGCGGCTGCCGTCCACGGTCGCGACGGGACGCTCGGTCGGGGGGCGCTCCCAGGTCGAGGGGGCGCTCCCACGCCAGGGCAGCGGTCGACGAGCGACCCGGTCGACGGGCGGCATGCCCGGGCGTCCTCCCCGAGGGGCGCAGCGACGACGGCAGGCCTTCCCGCGACGACCGCCCTCGTCGAGAGCTCCCACGGCACTGCCGGACGAGTCGTCCCACGGGGACCACCGCCTCCCCGACGACCCGGTCAGGAGGACGGGCCGGCCCGCACCGACCGTGGGACGGCGTGGTGCCGTCGCGGTCCTCCCCGGGCGCACTGCGGCTGCGTAGGGTCGTCGTCCGTGAGCCAGCAGCCGAGCGGACCGAGCCCGGCGGCGGCCCGAGCCGGCAGCGCCGAGGCTCACGACCCGTCGGCCGGCGCGCAGCGGCGGGCGCTCCCGCCGACGGCGGCGGCGACCACGGCGGAGCAGCCCTGGCCCGTCCGCCTGCTGTCGACGAAGATCGGCGACTACGTCGCCCGGATGTCGGCCGTCTGGGTGGAGGGCCAGCTCGTCCAGGTCACCCGCCGCCCCGGCCAGTCGACGGCGTTCTGCGTGCTGCGCGACGCCGACGTCGACATGTCCCTGTCCGTCACGACCCACACGCGCGTGCTCGACGCGCTGGGGCCCGCGCTCGTCGAGGGTGCCCGGGTCGTCGTCCACGCCACCCCGGAGTTCTGGGGGCGTCGCGGCAGCCTGCAGCTGCGCGCCGACGCGATCCGGCCCGTCGGCACGGGTGAGCTGCTCGCCCGCGTCGAGGCACTCCGGCGCGTCCTCACCACCGAAGGCCTGTTCGCCGACGCGCGCAAGCAGCCGCTGCCCTTCCTGCCCCGCGTCGTCGGCCTCGTCTGCGGGCGCGCGAGCGCCGCCGAGCGCGACGTCGTCGTGACCGCGCGCACCCGGTGGCCGGGCGTGCGCTTCGAGGTCCGCGAGGTGGTCGTCCAGGGCGTCGACGCCGTCGCCGCCGTGAGCCGCGCCGTCGCCGAGCTCGACCACCTCGACGAGGTCGACGTCGTGGTCGTCGCGCGCGGCGGCGGCTCGCTGGAGGACCTGCTCCCCTTCAGCGACGAGGCGTTGCTGCGCGCGGTCGCCGCCTGCCGCACACCCGTCGTGAGCGCCGTCGGCCACGAGGTCGACAACCCCCTGCTCGACCTCGTGGCCGACGTGCGGGCCTCGACACCGACGGACGCCGGGCGACGGGTCGTGCCCGCGGTGGCGGAGGAGCTCGCGGGGGTCTCGGCGGCCCGCGAGCGCCTGCACCGGGCCGTCCGGGGGCGTGTGGCCGCCGAGCGCGCCGCGCTCGCCGGGCTGCGCGCCCGGCCCGTCCTCGCCGAGCCGTCCCGGGGTCTGACGCAGCGGCGGGAGGCGGTCGAGGACGCCCGCGCCCGGGGCCGTCGCGCGCTCCGCGCCCGGCTGGCGCACGACGCGGCCGAGGTGCGCGGGCTGCGCCGCGCCGTGCGCACGCTGAGCCCGGCGGCGACGCTCGAGCGCGGCTACGCCGTGGTCCAGGACGCGGACGGGGCGGTCCTGCGCGACGCCCTGGCGGCCGACCCCGGCGACCAGCTGCGCGTGCGCCTCGCCGCGGGCGAGCTCGTCGTGGGTGTCGAGGCGCAGGTCGGCCCCGACGGCGAGGTGCTCGACCCCTTCGCCTGACGCCGGCCCACGGGCCCACCGGGCAGCGCGCAGCGGCCCGACGGCTCCACCCCCGACGCCGTGCGCAGCCGCGACGCCGTGCGCAGCCGCGACCCCGTGCGCACCCGCGACCCGTGCACCGCCCCGACGCCGTGCACCGCCCCGACGCCGTGCGGAGCCGGCGCCCGACGGGCTCCTACGCTCCTCCCATGGCCGCCGACCCCTCCACCCCCGGCGCGACCGACGCGTCGCCGGACCCGTCCGCGCTCGGCTACGAGCAGGCCCGGGACGAGCTCGTCCGCGTGGTGGGGGCGCTCGAGGCCGGCTCGGCGCCGCTCGAGCGCTCGCTCGCCCTGTGGGAACGGGGTGAGGCCCTCGCCGCCCGGTGCGAGCAGCTGCTGGAGGGAGCCCAGGAGCGCCTCGACCGGACGACCGCGTCGACGGGGGCCGACGAGGACGGACGCCCCGCCACCGGCTGACGCGCACGCGCCTCGTCGAGGCCGGGTGCCGGGGCACCCACGGGCCTCAGGCCGGGGGGTCGCTCGCCGACGGGTCCTGCGCGGCCGCCGCGAGCTCGAGGAGCTCCGGCACCTCGGCCGTGCCGACGACGGCCGTCGTCACCCCGCCCTCCTCGCGCACGAGCGCGCGGAACGGGACGTCGGAGCGCCGCTGCGGGCTGCGGGAGTAGACGTCCCAGGGCTCCCCGTCCACGTCCTGCGTGCCCTCGAGCTCGCCGCTGCGTGTCGTGGCGGTCAGCCAGCGCCCGGTGGCGCCGCTCGCCACACGGATCCCCGCGTAGTCGTCCGAGGGCGTCACCCAGCCGACGGACCAGGTGTCGACGTCGTCGGGGCCGGGCTGCTCCAGCCGTGCCGCGTTCGGCCGCCACCCGTCCGGCACCTGAGGGACCGGGACGGGCCAGTCGACGCGCTCCCGCGCCCCCGCGGCCGTCCCCGCGACGTCCACGGGCGGCTGCTCCAGCTGGGAGGGGCGCGGCACGAGCAGGAGGACGGGCACCAGGAAGGCACCGATGACGGCGAGCGAGATCACCATGTCCCGGGCCGTCTGCCGCGGCCGGGGGCGGCGGGGTGGGGGCTGGGGAGGTCGCTCCACGCCCGGGCCGGCGGCGCAGGTCCCCGGCGGCGGCTCCGCGGGCGCGCCGGGTCCTGCGCGGCCCGGCCGGGGCGCGGGCGTCGGGGAGCTCACGGACCCATCATCGCCGCCGCCACGACCGCGGCGTCGGCCGGGCGGCGCCGCTACGCTCGCCCGGCCCGGCGTCGCCCGCACGCCCGCCCGAGCCGGCGACCTCCGCCGGTCCCGCGAGCAGAAGAGGCCCCTCATGACGCACGGATCTCTCCCGCCCTCCCTGGCCGTGGGCCAGCAGGCCCCGGACCGCAACCTCGGCCTGGAGCTGGTGCGCGTCACCGAGGCCGCCGCGATGGCCGCCGGTCGGTGGGTCGGCCGCGGCGACAAGGAGGGCGCGGACGGCGCCGCCGTCGGTGCGATGCGCCGCCTGATCAGCACCGTCGAGATGGCCGGCACGGTCGTCATCGGCGAGGGCGAGAAGGACGAGGCGCCGATGCTCTTCAACGGCGAGAAGGTCGGCGACGGCACGGGCGCCGAGTGCGACGTCGCCGTCGACCCCGTCGACGGGACCCGGCTGACGGCGCTGGGGATGCCGAACGCCGTGGCGGTCCTGGCCGTCGCCGAGCGCGGCGCGATGTACGACCCCAGCGCGGTGTTCTACATGGACAAGCTCGCCACCGGCCCCGAGGCCGCCGACGCCGTCGACATCCGCCTGCCGCCGGCGGAGAACGTCCGCCGCGTCGCCCGCGCCAAGGGCTCGCGCCCGGAGGACGTCACCGTGGTGGTCCTGGACCGCCCCCGCCACGCCGACCTCGTGCAGCAGGTGCGCGACGCCGGCGCCCGCATCCGCTTCATCACCGACGGCGACGTCGCGGGCGCGATCATGGCGGCGCGCCCGGGCACCGGCGTCGACCTCATGCTCGGGGTCGGGGGCACCCCGGAGGGGATCATCGCCGCCTGCGCGCTCAAGGCCCTCGGCGGCGTCCTGCAGGGCCGCCTGGCCCCCACGGACGACGACGAACGGGGCAAGGCCCTGGACGCCGGCCACGACCTGGACCGCGTCCTGAGCACGGACGACCTCGTGCGCGGCGACAACTGCTACTTCGTGGCCACCGGGATCACCGACGGCGAGCTGGTCAAGGGCGTCCGCTACGGCGCCGGCACGGTGACGACGCAGAGCCTGGTCACCCGCTCGAAGTCCGGCACCATCCGCGTCGTGGACTCCGAGCACCGGCTCACCAAGCTCCAGGCCTACGCGGCGGTCGACTTCACCGGCGCGCGGAGGCCGGCGTGAGCGGCGGGCCGGGCGACGACGCCGGGGGCGCGCTGGTCGTCGGCGAGGCGCTCGTCGACGTCGTCCACCGCGACGGCTCCTCGCGCGAGCACCCCGGCGGCAGCCCGGCGAACGTCGCCCTGGGCCTGGCCCGCCTGGGCCGGCGGACCGAGCTGCTCACCCGCCTCGCCGACGACGAGCGCGGCCGCCGGGTCGCCGACCACCTGCGGGCCTCGGGGGTCCGGCTGGCCGCGCCGCTGCTGCCGGCCGCCGAGGACGTGCGCACCTCGACGGCGCAGGCGCACCTCGCCCTCGACGGCGGCGCCACCTACGAGTTCGACCTCGACTGGGACCTGCCCCCCGACGTGCTGGCTGCGGCCGCCGCGGATGCGCCCCCGCTCGTCGTCTGCGCGGGCTCGCTCGGCACCGCGCTGGCCCCGGGCGACGAGCAGGTGCGGGTGCTGCTGGCGGCGCTGAGGCCGTCGACGACCGTCGTCTACGACCCCAACCTGCGGCCGACCATCATCGGCCCGGCGGCGGGGGTCCGCAGCGGCGTGGAGGCGCTGGTGGCGTCCTCGGACGTCGTCAAGCTGAGCGCCGAGGACGCGGAGTGGCTCTTCCCCGACCGGGCGCCGGAGGACACCGTCCGGTCCTGGCTCGGGCTCGGGCCGGCGCTCGTCGTCCTCACCCGCGGCGGGGACGGCGCGCTCGCCGTCTGCGCCGCCGGGGAGGTCGACGAGCCGGGCCGCCTCGTCGACGTCGCGGACACCGTCGGCGCGGGCGACTCCTTCACGGGGGCCCTCGTCGACGCGCTGTGGTCGGCGGGGCTGCTCGGCGGCGACCGCCGCGCCGCCCTGGCGGCGACGGACCTGCCGACGCTGCGCGACTGCGTCGCCGCGGCGACGGACGTCGCCGCGATCACCGTCTCGCGCCCCGGCGCCGACCCCCCGACGCGCGCCGAGCTCGACGCCCGCTGAGGCCGGCGTGGGTCAGGCGCCCGCGCGTCGACGTCGCGGCTCCCGTCGTTGACGGCGGGGAAGCCGTCTCCGTACCTTCCCGACGATGTCGTGCAGGGTGACGCCGGGCGGCACGGGTCGCCGGCCCCTCCCCGCAGCCGGCAGGGCGCCGACCGCGGACCTGGTCACCCGCGTCGCCGGTGTCCTCGGCGAGCTGGCGCTCGTGCGCCGCGACGACGGCGTCCTGCAGCTGCGCGTCGGCGGGGTCCTCGTCATGGAGTCCGACGACGACGCCAGCGAGGCGCTGCTCGCCGTCCGGGGCCTGCCCCCGGGCCGCGGGCCGCTGCACGTCCTCGTCGGGGGGCTGGGGCTCGGCGGCACCGCCGCCCGGGTGCTCGAGGACCGGCGCGTGCACGAGCTCGTCGTCGTCGAGGTGGAGCCGCAGCTGGTGGGCTGGGCGCGCGAGGGCCTGCTCCCGGTCGCCGCCCGGGTGCTCGAGGACCCGCGGACCCGCGTCGTCGTCGGTGACGTGCGCCACGAGCTCGCCCGTCGGGCCCGTGCGCGGCCGGCAGCCCTGGACGCCGTCCTCCTCGACGTCGACAACGGGCCGGACCAGCTGGTGACCGCCTCCAACGCGGCGCTCTACCGCGAGGAGGCCCTGGCGGACGCCGCCGCGTGCGTGCGGCCGGGCGGCCGCGTCGTCGTGTGGTCGGCCGTGGGGGGGGAGGAGGGGGGGAGGGAGGGGGGGAAGGAGGGGGGGGGGGGG
>NZ_JBBIAA010000019.1:6479-22736 GCF_037482545.1 Pseudokineococcus basanitobsidens
TCGCACTGGCGGTGGGGCCCGTCGTGGTCGAGGAGGTGCGGCCGGCGCGCGAGCGGCGCGAGGTCACGTACGTGCTGCTCGCGGCCGAGCGGCGCGACACGGGTGAGCACGACCTCGACCGCAGCGGGCCACCCCCCGGGCGCGGCACCATGAGCCCATGAGCGAGCCCTCGACCCCCACGACCACGACGACCCCCACCACCGCGACGAGCACGGGCGGCGCCCCCGAGGGCTTCCGCGTCGAGCACGACACGATGGGCGAGGTCCTCGTCCCCGCGGACGCCCTCTACCGGGCGCAGACCCAGCGCGCGGTCGAGAACTTCCCGATCAGCGGGACGACGCTGTCCCGCACGCACGTCGAGGCGCTCGCGCGCATCAAGAAGGCCGCCGCCCGGGCCAACGCCGAGCTGGGCGTGCTGGAGGCCGACGTCGCCGACGCGATCGCGGCGGCGGCGGAGGAGGTCGCGGACGGGGCGCACGACGACCAGTTCCCCGTCGACGTCTTCCAGACCGGCTCGGGCACGTCGTCGAACATGAACGCCAACGAGGTGCTGGCGACCCTCGCCTCGCGCCGGCTGGGCCGTGACGTCCACCCCAACGACCACGTCAACGCCTCGCAGTCCTCCAACGACGTCTTCCCCACCTCGGTGCACGTCGCGGCGACCACGGGCGTCGTCCGCCACCTGCTGCCGGCGCTCGACCACCTCGCGGCGTCGCTGTCCCGCAAGGCCGAGCAGTGGGCGCAGGTCGTCAAGGCCGGTCGCACCCACCTCATGGACGCCACCCCGGTGACGCTCGGGCAGGAGTTCGGCGGCTACGCCCAGCAGGTGCGCTACGGCGCCGAGCGCGTGCGCGCCGCCCTGCCCCGCACCGCGGAGGTGCCGCTCGGCGGCACGGCGACCGGGACCGGGATCAACACCCCGGCCGGCTTCCCGCAGCGGGTCATCGAGCTGCTGGCGCAGGACACCGGCCTGCCGATCACCGAGGCGCCGGACCACTTCGAGGCGCAGGGCGCTCGCGACGGTCTCGTCGAGCTCTCCGGGGCGCTGCGCTCGGTCGCCGTCAGCCTCACGAAGATCTGCAACGACCTGCGCTGGATGGGGTCCGGGCCCAACACCGGCCTGGGCGAGCTGCGCATCCCCGACCTGCAGCCGGGCAGCTCGATCATGCCCGGCAAGGTGAACCCCGTCGTCCCCGAGGCCGTGCTCATGGTCTGCGCGCAGGTCGTCGGCAACGACGCCGCGACGGCGTGGGCCGGGGCGAGCGGCTCCTTCGAGCTGAACGTCGGCATCCCCGTGATGGCCCGCAACGTGCTGGAGTCCGTGCAGCTGCTGGGCGCCGGCGCGCGCCTGCTCGCCGACCGGACGGTCGACGGGCTCGAGGCCGACGAGGAGCGCGCCCGAGCGCTGGCCGAGTCGTCGCCGTCCGTCGTCACGCCGCTCAACCGCGTCATCGGGTACGAGGCGGCCGCCACGGTCGCCAAGCACGCCGTGGCCCAGGGCGTCACGGTGCGCGAGGCCGTCGTCGCCCTCGGCTTCGTCGAGCGCGGCGAGGTCACCGAGGCCCAGCTCGACGAGGCCCTCGACGTCCTCGCGATGACCCGCCCGCCGCAGCGCTGACCCGCGCTCAGTACCAGTCGGTGGCCTGGCTGTGGCTCCAGGCGCTGCACGGGGTGCCGTAGGAGGCGTCGATGTAGTCCAGGCCCCACCGGATCTGGGTGACGGGGTTCGTCTCCCAGTCGGCGCCCGCCTCGGCCATCTTCTCGCCGGGCAGGGCCTGCGGGATGCCGTAGGCGCTCGAGGTGGGGTTGTCGGCGTCCCACTGCCAGCTGCTCTCCTTGGTCCACAGCTGGTCGAGGCATGACATCTGCTCCGACCCCCAGCCGTGGTCGCCGACCATCGACGCGGCGACCGCCCGCGGGTCGCGCTGGGCGCTGCGGCTGGCGGCCTCCTGCTCGCGTGCCGCCTCCGCCTCCGCGGCGGCGGCACGCTCGGCCGCGGCCTCCTCGGCGGCGGCCTGCTCGGCGGCAGCGCGCTCGGCGGCCTCGCGCTCGGCCGCGGCCCGGGCGGCCGCCTCGGCGGCCTGCTCCGCAGCGACCTCCTGCCGGTGGTCAGCGGCCGTGGCGCGTTCAGCGCGCAGGGCGTCGACGACGTCGGCGGGCAGCGCCACCGGGGCGCGATCGACGAGCGCCGGGGCCGACCCGCCGGCAGCGGTCGTCGGTGCGCCCGCGGTGACGGCGCCCGTGGCCGCGGCGACGACGCCGAGGCCGAGGACGCCGGCCACGGCCACCCGACCGGCGCGGGCCCGGGAGACCACGGCGAGGGCGGCGGCGGCGCGCTGAGCGCGGGTCCGTCGCTCCGCCGCATGGCGGGCGGCCCGCGGCGCGGTGGTCACCTCGCCGGCGCCGGCCCGCGCAGGGCTGTCCTGGCGTGCGCGCGGGGCGCCGTGGCGGGGGGGACGGTGCACGCGGGGGCCTCTCCTCGAGCGCGCCCTGGCGGCACGCGGAGGGGACACCGTGCATCACGGAACGGTCACGGGTCAAAAGCGCTGCGTGGCGGAGGACCGCCGACGCGGGCGCGTCTGCTACACGAGGTCACCGGTCGGGCTCGTGATCACGGGCCGCGCGCTGCCGGCGGGGCGGCCTCGCCACCCACCGTCACCGGGCCGCTCGGAGCGGCCCCGCCCCCGACCTGCGCGGCGGACGCGGGCGAGGACCCTCACGGCTCGACGCCCTCCAGCAGCTCGGTGACGAGGGCGGCGACGGGCGAGCGCTCGGAGCGCGTCAGCGTCACGTGCGCGAACAGGGGGTGACCCGTGAGCTTCTCGATCACCGCCGCGACGCCGTCGTGCCGGCCGACGTGGAGGTTGTCGCGCTGCGCGACGTCGTGCGTCAGGACGACGCGGCTGCCCTGCCCGAGGCGTGAGAGGACGGTGAGCAGGACGCCGCGCTCCAGGGACTGGGCCTCGTCCACGACGACGAACGCGTCGTGCAGCGTGCGGCCGCGGATGTGCGTGAGCGGCAGGACCTCGAGGAGGCCACGGGCCATGACCTCCTCGACGACCTCGGGGGCGACGAGCGCGCCGAGGGTGTCGAAGACCGCCTGCGCCCAGGGCCCCATCTTCTCGGCCTCGCTGCCCGGCAGGTAGCCGAGATCCTGGCCGCCCACGGCGTACAGGGGGCGGAAGACGACCACCTTCTTCTGGGTCCGCCGCTCGAGCACCGCCTCGAGCCCCGCGCACAGGGCGAGCGCCGACTTCCCGGTGCCGGCGCGGCCGCCGAGGCTCACGATGCCGACGTCCGGGTCGAGGAGGAGCTCCAGCGCGACACGCTGCTCGGCGCTGCGGCCGTGGACGCCGAAGGCCTCCCGGTCGCCGCGCACGAGGCGCACGGACTTGTCCGGCGCGACCCGCCCGAGCGCCGACCCCCGCGGGCTCGACAGGACCAGTCCGGTGTGGACGGGCAGCTCGGCCGCCCGCAGCTCCTCCAGGCGGCCCTCGCCGTACAGGACGGCCATGTCCGCCTCGTCGAGCGACAGCTCCGCGAGGCCCGTCCACCCGGAGTCGACGGCCGCGTCGGCGCGGTACTCCTCGGCGGGCAGCCCGAGCGCCGAGGCCTTCACCCGCATCGGCGTGTCCTTGCTGACCACGACGACGTCGCGCCCCTCCGCGCCGAGGTTGCGGGCGACCGCGAGCACCCGGGAGTCGTTGTCCCCGAGGCGCAGACCGGCCGGCAGGGCGCTCGGGTCGACGTGGTTCAGCTCGACGCGCAGCGTGCCGCCGTCCGACCCGACGGGGACGGGGCCGTCGAGCCTGCCGTGCGTGCGACGCAGGTCGTCCAGCAGCCGCAGCGCCGTGCGGGCGAAGTAGCCGACCTCGGGGTGGTCGCGCTTGGCCTCGAGCTCGACCACGACGACGAGCGGCAGGACGACCTCGTGCTCGGCGAAGCGGAGCATCGCGCGGGGGTCGGAGAGCAGCACGGAGGTGTCGAGGACGTAGGTGCGCACGGCGGTGTCGGCCACGGTGGTGCTCCTCACCCGCCCGGCGCCCACCGCGCAGGGCGGCTACTCGTGGGTGGGCGCGGTCCCGCGGGGGGTGCGTCGGCCGGCGGGCACGCAGCCACAGGTCCTCGCGGACCGTCGCGGGCCCTCGGCCCAGCGTGGCTGCAGCACTCCGGCGACCTCCCGGGCGACCTCGGCGACAGGGGCCCGTCGCCACCGGCGACGCTACGCCGCCCGGGCGCCCGCGGTCGGCAGCCCGGCCACCGCGACCCGACGGCGCGTCGCGCCCACCCGGTCGGGTGCAGGTCCGGTCGTCCGGGTCCCGGCGCGAGCGGGACCTCAGCTCCCGTAGCGCCGCTCGCGCGCGGCGTACGCGCGCAGCGCGCGCAGCAGGTCGACGCGGCGGAAGTCGGGCCAGAGCGCCTCGCAGAAGTAGAACTCGCTGTGCGCGCTCTGCCAGAGCAGGAAGCCCGACAGCCGCTGCTCCCCGGAGGTGCGGATGACGAGGTCCGGGTCCGGCTGCCCCTTGGTGTAGAGGTGCTCGGCGATGGAGTCGACCGTGACCACGTCGGCCAGCCCCTCGAGCGTCCCGCCCTGCTCCGCGGTCTGCAGCAGGAGGGAGCGCACGGCGTCGGCGATCTCCTGGCGCCCGCCGTAGCCGATCGCCACGTTGACGTGCAGGCCTCCCCCGTCGCGCGTGCTCGCGGCCACGGCGGTGAGCCGCTCGGCGGTCTCGGCGGGGAGCAGGTGCAGCGCGCCGATGGGGTGCACGCGCCAGCGGCCCGTGCGCACGAGCCCGAGGACTGCGTCCTCGATGATGCCGAGGAGCTCGGCGACCTCGTCGGGGTCCCGGCGCAGGTTGTCGGTGGAGAGCAGGTACAGCGTGACGACGCCGACGCCGGCGTCCTCGCACCACCCGAGGAAGTCGATGATCTTGTCGGCGCCCCGGCGGTGGCCGTGGTGGGAGGCCAGCCCCGACTGCCGCGCCCAGCGGCGGTTGCCGTCCAGGATGACGCCGACGTGGTGCGGCCCGCCCGCGGCCGGCCCGCCGACGTCTCCCGCGAGACGCCGCTCGTAGGCCCGGTAGAGGAGGTCTCGCAGGGCCACGGCGCGCACGCTACTCCCGGGGCCGGCGCAGCCACGGGCGGCGCAGGCCGACGACGACGGGCACGCCTACGCTCGACCCCGTCGAGCAGGCGGCGCGGGAGGACACGTGGACGGCACGTCATCGAGTAGGACCCCGTCCTCGAGCAGGACCCCGTCCTCGAGCAGAGCAGGGTCCCCCGGGGGGTCCGGGTCCTCGCCGGCGCAGACCGGGGACGTCCGCTCCGCCGACCCGTCCGCCCCCGGCGAGGCGCCCGGCGAGCTGGACGGCGGACGGCGCCGCGGCGGCGTGGAGGTCGTCAAGCCCCTCCTGCGGGGGTGGCTGCACCTCGGGATGTTCCCGCTGGTGCTGGCCGCGGGGGTCGTGGGCGTCTCGCTGGCCCCGACGACGGGCAGCCGGTGGGCCATGGCCGTCTTCGGCCTCACCGCGGCGATGCTGTTCGGGGTGAGCGCGCTTTACCACCGGGGGTCGTGGTCACCGCGGGCGCGCGTGCTGCTCAAGCGCTTCGACCACTCCAACATCTTCCTCATCATCGCCGGCACCTACACGCCCTTCGCCGTCCTTCTCCTCGAGCCCGGCCCCCAGCGCGCCCTGCTGCTCGTCGCGTGGCTGTCGGCGCTGGTGGGCGTCGCCTTCCGGATCGTCTGGGTGGGCGCGCCCCGCTGGCTGTACGTCCCGGCGTACCTCGCGATGGGCTGGGTCGCCGTCGCCTTCCTGCCGCAGTTCCTCGCCGGCGGCGGTCCGGCGGTGCTCGTGCTCATCGCCGTCGGCGGCCTGCTCTACACGCTGGGCGCCGTCGTCTACGGCCTCAAGCGGCCGGACCCGAGCCCGCGCTACTTCGGCTTCCACGAGATCTTCCACGCCTTCACGGTGCTGGCCTTCGTGTGCCACTACGTCGCCGTCTCGCTCGCCCTGCACGACGGGCAGGTCCCCGGGGTCTGAGAGCCGCCCGCCCCGGGGCCCGGGCGGGCTCCTCAGCGCCGCGCGCCCACGGCGGCCGCCAGGACGTCGGCGTCCGCGGTCGGCGCCGCGCACACGTGCCCGCGGCAGACGTACGCCGCGGCGCGGCCGTCGAGCAGGCCGCGGTGCGCGAGCAGCGGCGGCTGCAGGCTCCCCGGCGTCCCGCGGCTGACGACGAGCCCGGGGGCGGTGCCCGCGAGCGCCGTCGCGTGCAGCCGGTCCGCGGCGGCCCGCCCGTCGGCGTCGTCACCCGCGGCCGACCCGAGGACGGCGACCTCGCGGGGGCCGTCGAGCGCCGCCTCCGCCACGGCGAGCGCCCACCCGGCGAAGCGGGGCGCGCTCCCGGTGAGGGCGCCGGCCGGCGCGAGCGCCCGCTCGGCCGCGGCCCGCAGCCGGTCGGCGCCGGTCAGCGCCGCGACGGACAGCAGCGCGCCCGCCGCGGCGCTCGTCCCGGACGGGACGGCGCCGTCCGTGGGGTCGGTGACGTCCCCGAGACGCGCGAGGACGTCGTCCCCGCCGGACGCCGGGACGTCGGTGAGCGTCCCGTCGGCGCCGACGTGCTCGGCGAGCACCTCCTCGCACAGCGCCTCGGCGGTCTCGGCCCACGCGGCGTCGCCCGTGGCGGCGTGCAGCGCGACCAGCCCCTCGGCGAGGTCCCCCAGGTCCTCGAGCACCGCGCGCGGGGCGCCCGCACGGCCGTCGCGCGACACCCGCCGCCACCGGCCCTCGTCGTCGACGTGGACGGCGAGGAGCAGGTCGGCGCACCGCACCGCCGCCGCGAGCAGGTCGGGGCGCCCCAGCAGCGCGCCGGCCTCGGCGAGCGCCGCGACGGCGAGCCCGTTCCAGGCGGTGACGACCTTGTCGTCCCGGGCCGGCTGCGGGCGGGCCTCCCGCGCCGCGCGCAGCCGGGCGCGGACGCCGGTCCAGCGCTCGGCGTCGGCCGGGTCCGCCCACGGGTCGCGAGTCAGCCGCGCCGTCGAGGTGCCGTGCTCGAAGGTCCCCTCCGCGGTGACGCCGAGCAGGACCGCCGCCCAGGCGCCGTCGTCGGGGCCGAGGACCTCGACGAGCTGCGCCGGCGTCCACACGTACGTCGCGCCCTCGACGCCGTGGCCTCCGGCCCCCTCCGGGCCGACGACGGTGTCGGCGTCCAGCGAGGAGGCGAACCCGCCCTCGGGCGTCCGCAGCGCCGCGAGCAGCCAGTCGCACGTCTCCGCGGCCACGCGCGCGCCGGTCGGCTCTCCCGTCAGCCGCCACCAGTGCAGGTAGGCGCGCGCCAGCAGGGCGTTGTCGTAGAGCATCTTCTCGAAGTGCGGGACGACCCAGGCGGCGTCGACGGCGTAGCGGGCGAACCCGCCCGCCACCTGGTCGTAGGTGCCCGAGCAGGCCATCGCCGTCAGCGTCCGCGCGGCGAGGCCCAGCGCGTCGTCCGCCGTCGGCGCGTCGGTCGCGGCGTGCCGCAGCAGCCACAGGCAGACCGCCGAGGGCGGGAACTTCGGGGCCCCGCCCAGGCCGCCGTGCACGCGGTCCTCCTCCGCGAGCAGGGCGCGCACGGCACCGGACAGGGCCTCCCGGCCCGGCGGCGCACCACCGGGCCCGCCCCCGGACGCCGCGGACCGCTCGGCGAGGGCCCGCGTGATGCGGGCGCTCTGGCCGACGACCTCCGCGCGGCGCTCGGTCCAGGCCTCGGTCACCGCGCCGAGCAGCTGGCGGAAGCTCGGCAGCTGCGGGTGCGGTCGCGGCGGGTAGTAGGTGCCGGCGTGGAAGGGCTCGCCCTCCGGGGTGCACAGCACCGTCATCGGCCAGCCGCCCTGGCCGGTCAGCGCGGTGGTGGCGCGCATGAGGGCCGCGTCGACGTCGGGGCGCTCCTCGCGGTCGACCTTGACGGCGACGAAGCCCGCCGCCATCTGCGCCGCCACGTCGACGTCCTCGAACGACTCGTGCGCCATGACGTGGCACCAGTGGCACGCCGCGTACCCGACGGACACGAGCACCGGCACGTCGCGCCGCCGCGCCTCGGCGAAGGCCTCCGGCCCCCACTCCCACCAGTCGACGGGGTTGTCGGCGTGCTGGCGCAGGTAGGGGCTCGTCGAGGCCGCGAGGCGGTTCGGCATGCCCGCCATCGTGCCCGTCCACGGGCGAGGGGCCCGACGAGGTCCCGACGAGGCCCTCGCGGCGACCGCTCGAGGCCCTCCGGGGGCGCCGCGGCGCGTCGCGGGCCACGTCGCGCGCCCGGGCGGGGAGAGCCGTAGCGTTCCCCCGTCCGAGCCGCGGACCCGCGGCGCGTCGACGGGGTGGGTGGGCCCACGCCGCGGAGCCGGGTCCCGCGGACGACCCCCGCTGGAGGTGCTCGTGCCGGAAGCCCTGCGGGCCAGCTCCCGTCCTCCCGACGGCCTGGCCGAGGTCACGTTGTGGGACCTCTCGTCCTCCGACGACCTGGCCCGCATCCGTCGCTCGCTCCACGCGGAGCTCCTCCGCCGCGGCGAGGTGGACTCCGCGCTGCTGAGCGACCTCCAGGACCGCGTGGTCCTCGTGGTCAGCGAGCTCGCGACGAACGCCCTGCGGCACGGGGCCCCGCCCAGCGCCGTCCGGCTGCTCGTCGACGACGAGCGCTCCTGCGCCGTGGACGTCACGGACACCGCGGCCGACGCCTCCCCCGAGCTGGCCGGGGAGCGGCCGCTGGGCGAGGGCGGCTTCGGGATGCACCTGGCGGCCCGGCTGGCGGACGGCGTCGGCTGGTACGTCTCCGACGACGTCAAGCACGTGTGGGCGCGCTTCGCGCTCGACGGGCCGGACACCGACGCACGGACGGCGGCCGCCGCCCCGGTGCTCTGAGCCCGCCCGGTGGGCGGGCCTAGGCCGCCGCGAGGCCCGCCATCCGCAGCCGGACGGCGCGGGCCTGCTCGGCGGCCTCGTCGAGCCGCACCAGCCGCTCGTCACCCTCCGGCAGGTCGCCGACGGCCCAGCCGAGCAGCCGGTCCGCCAGGGCGGGGTTGAGCGCCAGCACCGGCCCGTGGAGGTAGGTGCCGACGACGCGGCCGGCGACGACGCCGTCCACCGCGTCCTGCCCGACCCCGTTGCCCGTCCCGCGCAGCACGCGGCCGAGCGGCACCGCGCCGTCGTCCAGGGCCGTGCGACCGCCGTGGTTCTCGAAGCCGACGAGCCGCGGGAGGTCCAGCCGGGGGTCCGCCTCGGCGACGACCTCGCCGACGGCACGCCGCTCGGCCGGCAGCGGCTCCACCGTCCGGCAGGGCAGGAGCGACAGCCCCGGGACGGAGCCGTCGACGTCGCGGAAGGCGCTGCCGAGGATCTGCATGCCCGCGCAGACGGCGAGCACCGAGCCGCCGGCGGCCACGGCCCGCGCCATCCGGTCCTCCTGCGCGAGGAGGCGGGCAACGTGCCGCTGCGGCCCGTCCTCGCCCCCGCCGAGGAGGTACACGTCGCACCGCGGCAGCGCCTCGCTGCCGACGACCTCGACGACCTCCGCCTCGAGGCCCCGCGCCTGCGCGCGCGCCCGCAGGACCGCGGCGTTGCCGCCGTCGCCGTAGGTGCCGAGCAGCTCGGGGTACAGGACGGCTATGCGCACCGCCGAGGGGCCGCTCACCGCCGGCTCCCCGCCGCCGCCGCGGGGCCCTGCGCGGCGGCCAGGCGCCGCAGCTGCTGGAACGCCGTGTAGTTGCCGACCACGTCCACCTCCTCCGCCGGGGTCACCGGCCCGTTCCCGGCCCCGGTGCTCGCCACGACGTCGCGTCCCCCCACGGTGCCCCCCTGCCCGGTCCCCAGCGCCCGGGCCGCGCGCAGCGCGTCGGCCAGCGCGGGGACGCGGGCGTGCTCGACGCCCGCGACGGCCAGGCGCAGCGAGAGGTCCGCCGCCCGCTCGCCGGCCACGACGACGCGGCGGCCGCGCAGCCGCTCGAAGGGCACGTCGTAGATCCACGAGGTGTCGCGCCCGTCCGCACCCTGGGCGTTGACGGCGAGCACGAGCGGACGCCCGCTGGCCCCCATCACCTCGAAGTTCTCCACCCACCCGGCGGGGTTCTTCGCCAGCAGCAGCCAGAAGCGGACGCCCTCGGCGCGCAGCCAGGCGTAGCGCCCGGCGACGTCGCCGAGGTCCGCCACCGCCGCGAGCGCGTCGCCGACCGGGACCCCGAGCTCCCGCGCCGCCACGGCCGCCATGGCCGCGTTGCGGCGGTTGGCCTGCCCCGGCAGCGCCAGGCGCACGACGTGGCGGACGTCCGCCCCGCCCCCGTCCGAGCCCCCGTCCGAGCCCCCGTCCCGCGCGCGCACGGCGTCGAGCTCGCGCACGGCGTCCCCCTCGAGCACCACGTCCGGCGCCGGGCGCGCCAGCCCGCAGCTCGGGCAGCGCCAGCCGCCGCCGTCCCCGCCGCCGTCCCGGCCGTCACCGGGGTCGCCGGGCAGCGTGAGCAGCTGCTCGCACCGCGGGCAGCTGCGGGCGTCCGCGGTCCAGGAGGCCCCGACGGACACCCACACCACGCGCGGCGCCGCGGAGGCCGCCCAGACGACGAGCGGGTCGTCGGCGTTGGCGACGACGACGCCACGACCGGCCGGGCCCTCCGCCAGGCCGGTCAGCGCCCGCCGCCAGCCGGCGGCGAGCTGGCGCGTCTCGGCGGTGCGGTCGAGCTGGTCGCGGGAGAGGTTCATGAGCAGCACGACGCGGGGCGCCAGCTCGGGCAGGAGGCCCGCCAGGTGCATCTCGTCGACCTCGAGCACCGCGTCGCCGGGCCCGCTCGTCAGCGCCGTCACGATGCCGGCGCGCATGTTCGCCCCGCCGCCGTTGCTCACCACGCCCCGCAGGCCCCGGGAGGTCCCTGCGGGGGTCTCGGGCCGGGCGGCGAGGGCCGCGGTCAGCATCCGCGTCGTCGTCGTCTTGCCGTTCGTGGCCGACACGACCGCGGCGACGCGCTCGCCCGCCAGCTCGTGCACGGCGTCCGGCGCCAGACGGAGCACGACCCGCCCGGCGACGACCTCGCCCGCACCGCGGCCGAGGAGCCGGGACGCCGCGCCCGCCGCGGCGCCCGCGGCGCGGGCGGCGCGGGTGCGCACCGAGGTCCGCCGGCTCGGCCGCACGGGCGCCGGGCCGGGTCCGGGAGGCGTGGCCGGCGAGTCGCTCGTCCCCGGCGTCGCCGGCCCGCCCGGGAGCGCGGAGCGGTCGGCGCTCACCGCGGTCCCCCGGGCCCGCCGCCGCGTCCGCCGCCCGGCCCGGTCCCCGGGCTGCCGGGACCCGCCTCGCGTCCGGTCCGGCGCGGCGGCGGGTCGACGTCCGGCGGCAGCGGCGGCTCCCCCGCCGCCCGCCGCCGCTCGTCCTCCGCCTGCTCGTCGAGCACGCGGCGCCGCTCCATCCGCCGCAGCCGGCTCACCATGTTGACGAGGACGAGGATCGACACGAGCACGACCGCCGCCGTCGCGACGAAGCCGATCGGTCCCGGCCCGACGTCGCTGGCCTCGAGACCGGGGCGCAGGCCCTCCGTGGCGCTCGGCGACGGCGTGGGGGCCGCGGCGACGACCGCCGAGGCGAGGGCGCCGATGGCCGCCGCTCCGGCGATCACGCCCCGGTCCCGCCCTCGCCGACGAGCTCGCGCACCCCGGCGAACAGGTCCGTCTCCGGGACGTCGGTGGGCACGAGCGAGGCCGCGAGCTCGAACTCCTCGGTGGGCCAGATCTCCGCCTGCTGCTGGCGCGGCACGCGGAAGAAGAAGCCGCCCGGGTCGATCTGCGTCGCGTGGGCGAGCAGGGCCCGGTCGCGGGCCTCGAAGTGGTCGGCGCAGTCCACCCGCGCGTCGACGCGACGCTCGGGGCGGTCGGAGCGCCGCTCGAGCCACTCGGCGAAGGGCGACTCTTGCCCGGACGCGAGGATCGCCTCGTGGAAGCGCTCGATGCGCTCCCGGCTGAAGCCGCCGTTGTAGTACAGCTTCAGCGGCTGCCACGGCTCGCCGCCGGGGAAGCGCTCGAGGTCGGCGGCGCCCTCGAAGGCGGCGACGGAGACCTTGTGGCACATGATGTGGTCGGGGTGCGGGTAGCCCCCGTCCTCGTCGTAGGTCGTCATGACGTGCGGGCGGAACTCCCGGACGACGCGGACCAGCGCGGCCGCGGCGGTGTCGACCTCCTCGAGCGCGAAGCAGCCGGGCGGCAGCGGGGGCAGCGGGTCGCCCTCGGGCAGGCCGGAGTCCACGAAGCCGAGCCACCGGTGCCGCACGCCCAGCGCGGCGGCCGCGGCGGCCATCTCCTCGCGCCGCACCTGCGCCATGTCCCGCAGGACGCGCGGGTCGCCCTCCAGGTTCGGGTTGAGGATGTCGCCGCGCTCGCCCCCCGTGCAGCTGACGACGAGGACCTCGACGCCGTCGGCGACGTACTTGGCCGACGTCGCCGCGCCCTTGCTGGACTCGTCGTCCGGGTGCGCGTGCACGGCCATGAGGCGCAGGGGGCCGTCACCGGCCAGCTGCTCGGCAGAGGGTGCCTGCAGACCCCCTCGGATGGGCGCGGGGGACGGCGCGACGCCGGTATCGGACACCTGGGCTCCGTTCGTGCTCGACCGTCGGCGACACTGGTGGGCGCCGCGGCTGGGTGGACGACGCCATGATGGACGACGCCACCGTCACCGCGGTGCAGCGCCCCGGTGGTCGGGACGTCTGCGGGCGGCGCACGAGGCCGCGTCGGTGACGAGCGGAGGCGGTGGGGGCCGGTGGGAGGGACCACGACGACAGGCTCGACCGCGCAGCGCCTGGACGAGCGCTACGGACGGCGTCGGCCGTCCCCCCGGCGACGGCGCGCCCTGGTCGGCGCCGCTGCCGCCGCCGGTGCCGCGCTCGTGGCGTGGACGGTCTGGGCCGGGCTCGGCCTGGCCGGGGAGCAGGCGGTCAGCCACCAGGTCGTGGGCTTCTCCGACCCTACGCCGACCGGGGTCGTCCTCACCTTCCAGGTGACGAAGGACCCCGCCGCCACGGTGAGCTGCGACGTCCGCGCGCTCGCGGAGGACTTCACGACCGTCGGGTGGCGCACCGTGGAGCTCGGTCCCGCGCAGGACGCGACGCTCCAGCAGGCCGTCGAGATCCGCACCCAGGCCGAGGCCGTCAGCGCCGAGGTCATGGGCTGCGAGCTCGTCGAGGGCTGACGGGCGGGGGCCCGTCGCCCCGTCCGGGAGCAGGGCGCCGCGACCGTCGGCCCCGGGCCACGCCCGCACCCGTCCGCTAGCATCGCCCGTTCGCGGTGCCGCGGGTGGTGGCGCCGCCCGAGGCAGGGCCGGTCGGCCCGCCCGGGCGCTGCACCCCTGACGGCACCCGCTCGTGCCCCCACCACGGGCTCCAGCCCGGGGCCCGCCACGACCGGACGCGACCCGCGCCGGTCCCGAACGACACGCCGGCGCCCGCGCCGGTCGTCGACACGCCGGCGCCTGGCGCCGGCCACCGCGACCCGAGGAGGTCCCCCGTGACCGAGACCACGCAGACGCCCACCACCACCGGCCCGCGCGAGCCCGCCTGGCTGACCCAGGAGGCCTACGACCGGCTCAAGGCGGAGCTGGACCACCTCAGCGGGCCCGCGCGCCACGAGATCGCGCAGCGCATCGAGGCCGCCCGCGAGGAGGGCGACCTCAAGGAGAACGGCGGCTACCACGCCGCCAAGGAGGAGCAGGGCAAGCAGGAGGGCCGCATCCGCCAGCTCACCCAGCTGCTGCGCGACGCCGAGGTCGGCCAGGCGCCCAGCGACTCCGGCAAGGTCCAGCCCGGCATGGTCGTCGTCGCCGAGGTGGCCGGCCAGGAGATGCGCTTCCTGTTCGGCTCCCGCGAGATCGCCGAGGGCACGGGCCTGGACGTCTACAGCCCCACGTCACCGCTCGGCGAGTCGATCCTCGGCCTCTCCGCCGGCGACGAGGCGACCTACAAGGCGCCGAACGGCCGGAAGATCCCCGTGAAGGTCGTCTCGGCCGAGCCCTTCACCGGCTGACCGCCCCGCGCCCACGACGGCCCGGCCCCCGCACGGGGCCGGGCCGTCGTCGTGCGGGTCGTCGTCGTGCGGGCCTCGTCGTACGGGCCTCGTCGTGCGGGCCGGCGGTGACCCGCTCACCTCACCGTGCGGCGGCGCGCTGGTACTGCCGGACGGTGAGGGGCACGAAGACGAGCAGCAGCACCGCTCCCCACAGGACGGTGTAGAGCACGGGGTTCTGCAGCGGCCAGGCCTCGGGGGCCGGCGCCCCCGGCTGGAGGTTGCCGAAGAGGTCCCGCGCGGCCTGGGTGACGCTCGAGACGGGGTTCCACTCGGCGAAGGCGCGCAGGACCGAGGGGAAGCTCTCGATCGGCACGAAGGTGTTGGCCAGGAACGTGAGCGGGAAGATGACGATGAAGGTCACGTTGTTGAAGACCTCCGGCGTGCGGACGAGCAGCCCGAGGAACGCCATGATCCAGCTGACGCAGTAGGCGAAGAAGAGCAGCAGGACGTAGCCGAGCAGGGCCTCCCCCACGGACGTCGTGATCCGCCACCCGACAACCAGGCCCGTCAAGGTCATGATCACCACGGTGAGCAGGTTGTTGACGACGTCGGCCGTGGTGCGTCCGACGAGCACCGCCGACGGGGCCATCGGGAGCGAGCGGAACCGGTCGATGATCCCGGACTTGAGGTCCTGGGCCATGCTCGACCCCGTGATCGTCGCCCCGAAGATGACCGTCTGCGCGAAGATCCCCGCGATGAGGTAGGTCCGGTAGGCCACCGGGTCGGCGCCGCCGCCGTCCGCCCCGGGCAGGGCGATCGCGCCGCCGAAGACGTAGGCGAAGAGCAGCACGAACATGATCGGCGACACGATCGAGCCCACGAGCAGGTCGGGCACCCGCTTGATCCGGATGAGGTTGCGCCGGGCGACCGTCCAGCCGTCGCCCAGCGCCTGGCGCACGCCGCCCGCGGCCGGTGCAGGCGCGCCCCCGCCCCTGGTGCTCCTCGTGCCCCCCGTGCTCGCGGCGCTGCCGCCCGTCGTGCCGGTGCTGCTCATCGTGATCCCTCCTGCTGCACGTGCCGGCCTCGTCGGCGCCCGCGACGCCCCCCGGCGCCCGGGTCGCCGGGCCCGTCCCCGCCGCCGTCCGCGTCGTCCTCGGCGCCGTGACCGGTGAGCGTGAGGAAGACGTCGTCCAGCGTCGGCCGGCGCACCCCCGCGTCGAGCACCTCGGCGTCGGTCCCCTGCAGCTCGCCGAGGACGGCCATGAGCGCGGCGGCGCCGCCGCTGACGGGGGCCGAGAGCGAGCGCGCGTGCTCGTCGGCCGTGACGTCCTGCGCCCCGGCCCGCCGCAGCGCCTCCCGGGCGGTGGCGACGTCCTCGTCCCGGCCCACCGTCAGCTCGACGCGCTCGCCGCCCACCTGGGCCTTGAGCTGGTCGGCCGTGCCCTCGGCGATGACCTTCCCGCGGTCGATGACGGCGATGGTGTCGGCCAGCCGGTCGGCCTCCTCGAGGTACTGCGTCGTCAGCAGCAGGGTCGTGCCGCCGGAGACGAGCTCGCCGATGACGTCCCACATGCCGAGGCGGCTGCGCGGGTCCAGGCCGGTGGTCGGCTCGTCCAGGAAGAGGACCTCGGGCTCGGCCACGAGCGCGCCGGCGAGGTCGAGGCGACGGCGCATGCCCCCGGAGTAGGTCTTCACCGGCCGCCCCGCGGCCTCGGCGAGGTCGAAGCGCTCGAGGAGCTCGCGCGCCCGCGAGCGCGAGCGCGGGCGGCCCAGGTGGTAGAGGTCGCCGACCATCTCGAGGTTCTCGGTGCCGGTGAGCTGCTCGTCGACGGCGGCGTACTGGCCCGAGACGCCGATCCGGCGCCGCACGCCCTCGGGGTCCGCCAGCACGTCGACGCCGGCGACCTCGGCGCGACCGGAGTCGGGACGCAGGAGCGTCGTCAGCACCCGCACGGCGGTGGTCTTCCCGGCGCCGTTCGGGCCCAGGACGCCGAGCACGCTGCCGCGCGGGACCGCGAGGTCCAGGCCGTCCAGGGCCGTCACGGAGCCGTACCGCTTGACCAGCCCCTCCGCCACGACGGGGTGGTCGCCGCGACCTCGTGGGGGCGCTCCGGTGCTCATGCGCGCACCGTAGCCAGCAGGGCCGACGACGCGGCCACCCGTTTCCCGCCGCTCAGCCGGACCCCGTCGGCGCCCACCCGGCCGGCTCGTCGGTCGGCCCACCGCCCGGCACCGGGCGCGGGGGGGGGGGGGGGGG
>NZ_JBBIAA010000019.1:22860-57684 GCF_037482545.1 Pseudokineococcus basanitobsidens
GGGGACGCGCCCGCCCGTCGTCCCCGGCAGGACGGCTAGTCGACGACGCGCACGCCCGCGAGGGCGAGCGCCGTCAGCACGGCGGTGGCGTGCTCGTGCCCCGTCGTCTCCAGCTGCAGGCCGATCTCGACCTCGTCGACGGCCAGGGCCGACGTCGTGCGCGTGTGGAAGACCTCGAGGACGTTGGCGTCGGCCTCGGCCAGCACGCGCAGCACGCCGGACAGCGCGCCCGGCCGGTCGGGGACCCGGACGCGGCAGCCGAGGTAGCGCCCGGCGGAGGCCATGCCGTGCCGGATGACGCGCATGAGCAGGAGGGGGTCGATGTTGCCGCCGGACAGGACGACGGCGACCGGCGGCTCGAAGGCGCCCGGGTCCTCCAGCAGCGCGGCGACCGCGGCTGCCCCGGCGGGCTCCACGACGAGCTTGCTGCGCTCGAGCATGAGCAGCAGCGCCCGCGACAGCGACTCCTCGGCGACCGTGACGACGTCGTCGACCAGGTCGCGCACGAGGCCGAAGGGCACGTCGCCGGGCCGCCCGACGGCGATGCCGTCCGCCATCGTCGCCATCCGCGCGAGCGCCCGCGGCTCGCCGGCGTCGAGCGAGGCGGGCCACGCGGCGGCGCCCTCGGCCTGCGCCGCGACCACGCGCACGTGCGGCGCCCGGGCCTTGACCGCCGTCGCGATGCCGGCGACGAGGCCGCCCCCGCCCGTGCACACGACGACGGTCCGCAGGTCCGGGCACTGCTCGAGGAGCTCGAGGCCGACGGTGCCCTGCCCGGCGACGATGTCGACGTGGTCGAAGGGGTGGATGAGCACCGCCCCGGTCTCGGCCTCGTGGGCCCGCGCGTGCCCGAGGGCCTCGTCGACCGTCGTGCCCGCCTGGTGCACCTGCGCGCCGTACCGCTTCGTCGCCTCGACCTTGGGGATCGGCGCCCCGACCGGCATCCAGATCGTCGAGCGGATGCCGAGCAGCCGCGCCGCCAGCGCGACCCCCTGCGCGTGGTTGCCGGCGCTGGCGGCCACGACGCCGCGCTCCCGCTCGGCCGCCGACAGCCGCGACATCCGCGTGTACGCACCGCGGATCTTGAACGACCCGGCGTGCTGGAGGTTCTCGCACTTGAGCAGCACCGGGCCGCCGACCAGCTCGGACAGCGCCGCGCTGGGTTCCAGCGGCGTCGTGCGGACGACGTCGGCGAGCAGCTCGGCGGCGACCTCGACGTCGCCCACGGTGACGGCGGGCCGCTGCTCCGCCGCGTCCGCGGCGGCTGCCCCCCCGACGCCGGCCGCGGGGCTCACGGGCGGGCGGCGCCCTCGAGCGCCCGGTCGAGGTCGGCCAGCAGGTCGTCCAGGTCCTCCAGCCCCACGGACAGCCGGACGAGGTCGGCGGGGACCTCCAGCGGTGACCCGGCGGCGCTGGCGTGGGTCATCCGGGCCGGGTGCTCGACGAGGGACTCGACGCCGCCCAGGGACTCGGCGAGCGTGAACACCCGCGTGCGCGAGCACATCTCGAGCGCCGCGGCCTCGTCGGCGAGGCGCACGGAGACCATGCCGCCGAAGCGGCGCATCTGCCGGGCCGCGACGTCGTGGCCGCGGTGGCCGGCCAGCCCGGGGTAGAGCACCTCGCGCACGGCGGGGTGGGCCTGCAGGTGCGCGGCGACGGCCTCCGCGCTGTCGCAGTGCCGCTCCATCCGCACGGCGAGCGTCTTGAGGCCGCGCAGGACCAGCCAGGCGTCGAGCGGCCCGGCGACGGCGCCCATGGCGTTCTGGTGGAAGGCCAGCGCGTCGGCCAGCGGCTCCCCGGAGGGCGACGTGGCGTCGCCCACCACGAGCGCGCCGCCGACGACGTCGGAGTGCCCGCCGCAGTACTTCGTCGTCGAGTGGACGACGACGTCGGCGCCGAGGGCGAGCGGCTGCTGCAGGTACGGCGTCGCGAAGGTGCTGTCCACGGCGAGCAGCGCCCCGCGCCCGTGCGCCGTGGCGGCCAGCGCCGCGACGTCCGAGACGCCGAGCAGCGGGTTGGTCGGCGTCTCGCACCACACCAGCCGCGTGCGGTCGGTCATGGCGGCGGCGACGGCCCCGGGGTCGGAGGTGTCGGCGGGCGTGTGCTCGACGCCCCAGCGGGCCAGGACGGTCGAGAAGAGCCGGAACGTGCCGCCGTAGGCGTCGTCGGGGATGACGACGTGGTCGCCCGGCCGCAGCACCGCCCGCAGCAGGGCGTCCTCGGCGGCCAGGCCGGAGGCGAACGCGAAGGCCGCCCGCCCGCCCTCCAGCGCCGCGAGGCACTCCTGCAGCGCGTCCCGGGTGGGGTTGGCGGAGCGCGAGTACTCGTAGCCCGCGCGCAGCCCGCCGACGCCGTCCTGGGCGAACGTCGTCGCGACGTGGACGGACGGGACGACGGCGCCCGTCACGGGGTCGGGCTCGGAGCCGGCGTGGACGGCGCGGGTGGCGAAGCCCGCGGCCGACCAGTCCGTCGGGCCCGCGGCCGGCGGGCGGTGGCCCGCGACCGGGGTCTCGTCGGGGGTCTCGACGGCGATCTCGTCGTGGGTCTCGTCCGGGGTCTCGTCGGGCGTCTCGGGGCGGGCGGGGCCGGACGGGGTGCTCATCCGGCGGAGGCTACGCGGCGGCCCGGGGCCGGGGGCGGCCCCGGCGCGGACGTCGACGGTCGGAGACCGGCGGGCCGGGGCGAGCACCGCTCCCCCGCCCGGGGTCGGGGGCCGCGCGCTCCGGCACGGGCATCGCCAGGCGGGGCAGCAGCAGCCCGACGAGCGGGCCGATGGCGAGCGCGAAGACGAGGGTGCCCACCCCGAGCGTCCCGCCGAGCAGCCAGCCGACCAGGACGACCGACCCCTCGATGGCGCCGCGCACGAGCGCCACGGGTCGGCCGGTGCGGGCCACCAGCCCGGTCATGAGGCCGTCGCGGGGGCCGGGCCCGAGCCGGGCGCCCACGTAGAGCGCCGTGCCGAGGGCGTTGAGCGCCACGCCCCCGATGAGCAGACCCGCGGCGGCGGGTGCCGAGGTGGCGGCGGGAAGGAGCCGCAGGCCCAGCTCGACGGCCGCGGCCACGAGCACCACGTTGGCGACGGTCCCCACGCCGGGGCGCACGCGCAGCGGCACCCAGCACAGCAGCACCACCGCGCCGGCCACGAGGAGCACGAGGCCGAAGGACCAGCCCGTGCGCAGGGCGAGGCCCTGGTGGAGCACGTCCCACGGCGAGGCGCCGAGGTCCGCCCGCAGGACCATCGCCAGGGCGACGCCGAAGAGCAGCTGCCCGACGGCCAGCCGCGCGAGGCGGTGCCGCAGCGACCACGCGGGCCGTGGCGCCGCGGAGCCGGCCCGGGCGGCGCGCCCGCGGCGCGTCGCCCGGGACGAGGGGCTCACCAGGGCGCCGCGGGGGTCAGCGGGGGCCGGGGCCCGCGTAGGTGCGACCGGCGCCGGCGCGGTGGGTGTAGCGCAGGCCCTCGCCCGAGGTGTGCGAGGAGCCGTAGCCGTCGCGGCGGAGGTCGCGGACGGCGGCCACGAGGCCGGCGACGAGGAGGACGACGAACAGGGCGGTGAGGATGATCGAGACCATGGATCCATGGTGGACCGCTGATGGCCCCGTCGGAGCAGGCCAATCAGGGTGCCCTGGACCGGTCCGTCGCCGGCACCTCGGCCGGTCACCCCGTCCCGCCGACAGTCCCCGCACGGCGCGCCGCTCGCGCAGGTCCGTCGGGTCGGGCGCGGTGGCCCGCGTCGCGGGGCGCCGACCGCGGGACGCGGAGAGAGGCCCTCGAGCCGGCGGATCGGCCTGGTCCGCGCAGGCCACCGGCGCGGAACCGGGTGCATCCTGGTGCGCATGACCGCTGCTCCTGGACCGCGTGGCCCCCTACCGAGCGGCCCAGGACCGAGCGGCCCCGTACCGAGCGGCCCCGTACCGAGCGGCCCCGTACCGAGCGGCCCCGTACCGAGCGGCCCAGGAGCGAGCGGCCCCGAGGACGAGGGGTCGGCGGCCCGGCGGTCCGCCGACGAGGTGGCGGGCCTCGTGGGCCGCGCGACGCTGCACCCGCCGGTCGCCGCGACGCTCGCCGTGGGCCTCCGGCAGCTCGTCGCGGACGGCCGCCTGCCGGTGGGGGGACGGCTCCCGGCCGAGCGCGAGCTGGCCGCCGCCCTCGGCGTCAGCCGCGTCACCGTGACCTCCGCCTACCGCCGGCTGCGGGAGGACGGCTGGGCACGCTCGCGCACCGGCGCGGGCACGTGGACGAGCCTTCCGGACCGCAGCGGCGTGGTCGCCGCCTTCGTGCCGGGCAGCCCGCGCGACGGCACGGTCGACCTCACCTACGCCTCGCCGTCCGGCCCGCCCGAGGTGGCCGAGGCCTACGCCGCCGCCCTCGAGGCGCTGCCGCACCTGCTGCCGGGGCACGGGTACGCCGCGGGCGGGCTCGCCGACCTCCGCGCGCGCGTCGCGGAGCGGATGACCGGTCGCGGCCTGCCGACGACCACCGAGCAGGTGCTCGTCACGACCGGCGCCAGCGCCGCGATCTCCGGCGCCCTGCGGGCCGTCGTCCGCCGCGGGGACGGCGTGCTCGTCGAGCACCCCACCTGGCCGAACGCCGTCGACAAGCTCCGCGCGCAGGGCGCCCGGGTCGTGCCGGTGCCTCGCGACCCCGCCGCACCCCAGGGCACCGGCGGCTTCCCGGCGGCCCTGGACCGGGCGGCGCGCGAGACCGCGCCCGCGCTGGCCTACCTCGTGCCCGACTTCGCCAACCCGACCGGCGCCGTCCTCACCGTCGACGAGCGCCGGCGCGTCGTCGCCAGCCTGCACGGGCGCGGCGTCGTGGTGCTGGCCGACGAGACCCTCGCGGACCTGGCCCTCGACGAGGACGACCCGGCGCTGCGCCCGCCGCTGGCGTCCGTGGGCCCCGACGGCGCCGTCCTCACGGCGGGGTCGCTCAGCAAGTCCGTGTGGGCGGGGCTGCGGGTGGGCTGGCTGCGGGGGGAGCCCTCGCTGCTGGCGCGCGTCGCGGCCGCGGCCACGCGCGAGCACGGCTCCCTGCCCGTCGTCGACCAGCTCGCCGCGTGCGTGCTGCTCGACCGCCTGGACGACGCGCTCGTGGGTCGCCGCGAGCGGCTGCGGGAGCAGCGCGACGTGCTCGTCGACGCCCTGCGCGAGCGGCTGCCGACGTGGGAGGTCCCGCGGCCCCCCGGCGGCCTGTCGCTGTGGTGCCGCCTGCCGCGGGGGACGTCGTCGTCCGCCGTGACGGAGGCCGCCGAGCGGCACGGGCTGTTCCTGTCCACCGGCTCGCGCTTCGGCGTCGGCCACGCCTTCGACGAGCACCTGCGGCTGCCGTTCACCCAGCCGGTGCCCGTGCTCCTGGACGCCGTGGAGCGGCTCGTGCGCGCCGCCGCGGACGCCGACCGCGCCTGGGGCGCGCCGACGACGTCACGGACGGGCGCCGTCCTCGGGTGAGGCCGGCACCCGGGCGGCGGTCCGGCCGCGGGGAACGCGCGGCCCCGGAGCGGTGTTGACGCCACCGGACCGGGAGGCGCTCGCGCCGGCCCGGTGGACCGCCCGAGGACGACGCACCGAGATGCTCCAGGAGGACGACGTGGCCCTGTTCGGGACCCGCATGAGGACGACGATGGTCGAGCGCGACGACGCGCTGCCCGGCCGTGAGCACCGCCCGTACCACGTGCCGACGACGCATGCCGTCCTCGGCACCCCGCTCGAGGGCCCGTGGCCCGAGGGCACCCAGCGCCTCTACGTGGCCATGGGCTGCTTCTGGGGCGCCGAGCGCCTGTTCTGGGGGATGGACGGCGTCGTCACGACGGCCGTCGGGTACATGGGCGGGTTCACCCCGCACCCCACGTACGAGGAGACCTGCACGGCGCGCACGGGCCACACCGAGACGGTGATGGTCGCGTACGACCCGGAGGTCACCAGCGCCGAGACGCTGCTGCGGACGTTCTGGGAGGAGCACGACCCGACCCAGACCAACCGGCAGGGCAACGACGTCGGCACCGAGTACCGCTCGGCGGTCTACTGGACGACGCCCGAGCAGGAGCAGGTCGTCCGCGCCACGAAGGACGCCTTCGCCGCCGAGCTCGAGCGCTTCCGCCTCGGGCCGATCGCGACCGAGATGCGCTCCGCCGACGACGCCGGCCCGTTCTACTACGCCGAGGACTACCACCAGCAGTACCTGCACAAGGTGCCGAACGGATACTGCGGCCTCGCCGGCACGGGCGTCAGCTGCCCCGCCGGGATCCTGCCCGCCGAGGACGGCGCGACCCGCTGAGCCGGCCGTGACGTGAGCGAGCCCCGCCGACCTCCCGGTCGGCGGGGCTCGCCCGTGTGCGGGCCGGTCACTCCTCGGCGTTCGGCACGGCGTCCCGGTCGAAGGTCTTCGGCCCGTGGTCGCCGCCGCCGGCGTCCTGCCGGACCGACTCCTCCTCGCGCTCGGTGCGGTGGTCGAGCGCCTCCTCGTCGAGGTCGGGGCTCTTGGCGTGCTCCTCGCGGTCCTTGGGGGTCGGGACGGTCGGCTGGATCGGGTCGGGCGTGTCGCCGCTGGGGGTGCTCATGCCGCGACGTTACGTCGGCGGGGGGCCACCGTCTCGGCGAGCGCGTCAGCCCGCCGCGTAGGCCAGCAGGTCGGCGCGCGTGACCACGCCGGCCGGCTTGCCGTCGTCGACGACGAGCAGCGCGTCGGACGTCTGCAGCGCGGAGCGCGCGGCGCTGGCGGGCTCGCCGCCCCCGATCCGCGGCATCGCCGCGGACATGTGGCGGCCCACGGGGTCGGTGAGCTGCGCGGCCCCCGAGAACACGGCGTCGAGCAGGTCGCGCTCGCTGACGGCGCCGACGACCTCGCCGATGACGACGGGCGGCTCGGAGGAGACGACGGGCATCTGCGACACGCCGTACTCGTGGAGGATCTCGACGGCGTCGCGCACCGTCTCCGCCGGGTGGGTGTGGACGAGCTCCGGCAGGTCCCCCGCCTTGCGGCGCAGCACGTCCCGCACGGTCGTCGTGCCGGCGCCGGCCTCGGCCGCGGTGGTGCCCGCCGTGGAGAAGCCGTAGCTCGCCATCCAGCGGTCGTCGAAGATCTTGGCCAGGTAGCCGCGGCCGGAGTCCGGCAGCAGCACGACGACGACGTCGTCCGGCCCCAGCTCCCGCGCCACCTCGAGCGCCCCGACGACGGCCATGCCGCAGGAGCCGCCGACGAGCAGGCCCTCCTCGCGCGCCAGGCGGCGGGTCATCGCGAACGCCTCGGCGTCGTCGACGGCGACGATCCGGTCCGGCACGGACGGGTCGTACGCCCGCGGCCACATGTCCTCCCCGACGCCCTCGACGAGGTAGGGCCGCCCGCTGCCGCCGGAGTACACCGAGCCCTCGGGGTCGACGCCGACGACGGCGACGGGGCCGCCCTCGCGGTCCGCGGAGACCTCCTTGAGGTAGCGGCCGGTCCCGCTGATGGTCCCGCCCGTGCCGACGCCGGCGACGAAGTGCGTGAGCCGGCCGTCGGTGTCGGCCCACACCTCGGGGCCGGTGGTCTCGTAGTGGCTGAGCGGGCCGTTGGGGTTGGAGTACTGGTCGGGCTTCCACCCGCCCGGGAGCTCGCGGGCCAGCCGGTCGCTGACGGAGTAGTAGGACTCGGGGTGCTCGGGCGGCACGGCGGTGGGGCACACGACGACCTCGGCGCCGTAGGCCCGCAGGACGGCGCGCTTCTCCTCGCCGACCTTGTCGGGGCAGACGAAGACGCACGTGTAGCCGCGCTGCTGGGCCACGAGCGCCAGCCCCACGCCCGTGTTGCCCGACGTCGGCTCGACGATGACGCCGCCCGGCCGCAGGTCCCCCGACGCCTCGGCGGCGTCGACCATCCGGACGGCGATGCGGTCCTTCACCGACCCCCCGGGGTTGAGGTACTCGACCTTCGCGAGCACCGTCGCCGCGATGCCCTCGGTCACGCGGTTCAGGCGGACGAGCGGCGTACCGCCCACGAGGTCGACGACGTGCTCGGCGTAGCGCATGTCCGCATCCTGGCACCCGGCCCGCAGGTCGGCCGGGGCGCGCGGCCGTCCGCCCCGGCGCCGCCGGCGGGCAGGGGCAGCCGGCTCCACGCCGCAGCGCTGCGCACGGCGACCTGCAGAAGGTGCCGACCGAACCGGACGCACCTCGCTGACCTGCGTCGACGCGCACGGCGACGGACTTCTGCAGGTCGCCTCGTCGGCGTCCGCGCGGTGGGCCCCCCGTCGTGACGCGTCGTGACCCGGGTCGCGGCGCTGCGCCCCGCGCGGGTGCACGCGCCGTGCTCCCGCCGCCCTAGCCTCGGTGGCGGTGCGGGAGGTCCTGCGGGCCCGGAGCAGCACGAGGACGAGCGGGACGAGGAGCGCGATGTCGAGGGCGAGCAGGGCGCGGCGCGCGGCCGCGGCGGCGGCGTTCGGCGGGGGCGGGCTGACCGCACTGACGGCCGTGGCGGTCGGCGTCGTGGCGGTGGAGGCGCGCCTGGCCCGCCGTTGGGTCGGCCGCCCCTTCGGCGACGCCGGCCCGGAGGCGGACGGCGTCTACGGCGCCGGCCCCGGGACGACGCTCGTCCTCGGCGTCGTCGGGGACTCGAGCGCCGACGGCCTCGGCGCGGAGACCGCCGAGCAGACCCCGGGGGCCATCGTCGCCACGGGTCTCGCGGCGCTGGCCGGGCGGCGCGTGCGCCTGGTCAACAAGGCCGTCGTCGGTGCCGACTCGCGCGACCTGCCGGGGCAGGTCGACCGCCTGCTCGCGGACGTCGCCGCCCCCGACGCCGTCCTCGTCATGGTGGGGGCGAACGACGTCACCCACCGGGTGCGGCCGCCCGAGGCCGTCCGCGCGCTGGGGGAGGCGATGGCGCGGCTGCGGTCCGCGGGCGCGGAGGTCGTCGTCGGCACCTGCCCCGACCTCGGCGTCGTGGAGCCCGTCGCGCAGCCGCTGCGGACGCTCGCGCGGCGCGGGGGACGCGAGCTCGCGGCGGCGCAGACGATCGCCGTCGTGGAGGCCGGCGGACGTTCGGTCTCGCTCGGGGACCTGCTCGGGCCCGAGTTCCGGGCGGCGCCGACGGAGCTGTTCAGCGCCGACCGCTTCCACCCCTCCCCCGCCGGCTACGCCCGCGCGGCCGCCGTCCTGCTCCCGGCCGTCGGTGCCGCGCTCGACCTGTGGCCGGCGCAGGAGCGGGTGGGTCGCAGCGACCGCGTCGTCCCCGTGGCCCAGGCCGCCGCCGCCGCCGCGCACGAGCCGGGCACCGAGGTCGAGGGCGCCCGTCACCACGGCGCCGAGCGCGGCCCCCTCGGCCGCTGGGCCCGCCTGCGTCGCCGCTCGGAACGCTGAGCCGGGCGGGACGGGTCGTCCTGCACGTGCCCGACCCGCCGGCGCCCGCACGCCTCACCCGACGTCGGCGACGACATCGCCTCTCCGGCGCCCCCCACCCGACGTCGGCGACGACTTCGCTCCCTCGGGGACCCCACACCCGACGTCGGCGACGACGTCGGGTGGGCGCGGGCGGTCAGAGGGTGCGGCGCAGGGCGACGAGGCGGTTGTGCAGCGTGGCCAGGGCGGCGGCGTCGTCGCGCACCTGGGCCGCGGCGAGGACGTCACGGGCCAGGACGGCGAGCTGGTGGCCGAGGGCGTGGGCACCGAGCACCGGGACGACGCGGCGCGGCTCGCCCTCGAGGTCGGCGCCCGCGTCGGCGAGCTGCTGCAGGAGCGGACGCAGGAGGTCGACGGGCGCCCCGGCCTGCACCCCCTCGTCGTCCACCGCCTCGGCCCCGACAGGCCTCGGGCCCGGCCGCACGAGGCGGCCGGGCCCGAGGGCGGCGACCCGGTCGAGGCAGCGCCGGAGCTCGCGCTGGACCTCGTCGACGAGCAGGGGCTCGACCGGGCCGGTGGTGCTGCTCACGCGAGGGGCGTCACTCGCCGCCGCGCAGGATCGACAGCAGGCGCAGGATCTCGATGTAGAGCCAGACCAGCGTCGTCACCAGGCCGAAGGCGGCCTTCCAGGCGAACTGCTGCGGGAGCCCGTTCTTCACGCCCTGCTCGATGAAGTCGAAGTCGAGGATGAGCGAGAAGGTCGCCAGGCCGACCCCGAGCAGCCCGATGAGCCAGCCGAAGGGGGTGTCGTAGGCGCTCTGCCCGGTGAAGAGGCCGATGCCGAGGTTCACGAGGAGGAAGACGAGGTAGCCCGGGAGGGCGATCATCATGAACTTGCGGAACTTCGGCGAGGCCCGGACGACCTTGGTCTTGTAGGCGACGAGCATCGCGGCGAAGGCACCGAGCGTGCCGAGCACCGCCTGGAAGACGATCCCGCTCAGCGCCGCCTCGAAGGCCTGGCTGATGGAGCCCAGCACCGCGCCCATGAGGACGGCGTAGGCGAACATCACCCCCGGCCGGATCTTCTTGCTGAGGTTCGCCCAGAGCCCGAGCCCGACGGCGACGAGCATGAGCGGCAGCACGAGCCCGAGACCCGCGCCCACGGGCGTCAGCACCCACGTCGCCGCCGCGGCGACGACGAGCACGCCGAACAGCGCGCCCGTGCGCACGACGACGTCGTCGTAGGTCATCCGACCCGTCTGCGCGCCGCCGGCGGAGGGCTGCGCGTACATCTCCTGCAGCTGCTGCGGCGTCATGTCCTGCGGGCCACCACCGCTGCGCGTCGGCGTGCGGCCGCTGCCGCGGCCCGAGTCGTCGAAGGTCGCGTAGCCGCCCGGCGAGAACGCCTTGTCGTTCCGGAAGGCGGGGTTGTGGCTCTGCATCGGACTCCCTGCTCGGGTGACCTCGTGGACGAGGCCTCGTGGTCGACGTCGGACCGCACGGCCCGCCGTGCCTGGTGCAACGCCCCTGGTCTCGGCGGAGTTCCTCCCGTCCGGCACCACCCCTGCCGACAGGCCCGGGCAGCACCCCCGACGGGACTCGAACCCGCACTGAAGCGCTTTTAAGGCGCCTGCCTCTGCCGTTGGGCTACGGGGGCCCGCGGGGGCGCTCGGACGGCGCGAGCAGGACGCGCCGTCGCGGGCGACCACGACACGCCCGAGGCTAGCCGCGGGTGCGGTGCTCCCGAGGGCCTACGCCGCGCGGGTCAGGTCGTAGGTGACGCCCGTGAGCTTCTCGCTCTCCGCCCAGAGGCGTCGGGCGGCGGCGTCGTCCCGGGCGCGCTCGGAGCGGCCGACGAGCACGGGGGCGCCGCGCATCTCGCCGCGCCCGTCCGGGCCGTAGTACTCGTCGCCGCGCGCGCCCGGGTCCGTGCCGGCGCGCAGCAGGGGCAGGGCGCCGTCGGCGTCGCTCTGGGCGAGGAGGCGGTTGGCGAGGCCCATGAGCGCCCGGAGCCCGGGGACGGGCACACCCGCCGTGGCCCCGGACTGCAGGCCCGTGGCCGCGTACCCCGGGTGGCCCGCCACGGCGAGGACGTCGGAGCCGGCCGCCTGCAGACGCCGCTGCAGCTCGGAGGTGAAGAGGAGGTTGGCCAGCTTGCTCTGGCCGTAGGCGCCCCACCGCGAGTAGTGCTCGCGGCCCATGAGGTCGTCGAAGGCCATCCGCCCGGAGCGGTGGGCGCCGCTGCTCGTGCTCACCACGCGGGCGGCCGGCGCCGCGCGCAGCGCGGGCATCACCTTCCCCACGAGGGCGAAGTGCCCGAGGTGGTTGGTGCCGAGCTGCCGCTCGAAGCCGTCCTCGGTCTCCCCGCGCGGGACCGCCATCACCCCGGCGTTGGCGAAGAGGAGGTCGAGCCGGTCGTCCGTGCGCCGGCGGACCTCCTCGGCCGCGGCGCGCACCGACGCCAGCGAGGCGAGGTCCACCTCGAGCAGCTCGACGTCGGCGCCCGGTGCCGCGCGGCGCACCCGCTCGACCGCGGCCCGCCCGCGCTCGGGGTCACGGGCGCCCATGAGCACCCGGGCGCCGTGCTGGGCGAGGGCGCGGCTGACGTTCAGCCCCAGGCCGCTGTTGGCTCCCGTGACGAGCGCCGTGCGCCCGCGCTGGTCGGGGACGTCCTGCTCGCTCCAGCCCATGGGGGTCTCCTCCGTCGGTCGGCTGCGGTGCTGCGGGTCACCCAGCCTCACCGCTCGCGAGTCGCCCTGCCCGCTGGACGACGTCGTCGAGCATCGTCTCGGTGAGCCGCCCGGTCGCGGTGTTCTGCTGGCTGACGTGGTAGCTGCCGAGCAGCACGACGGGCGTCGCCCGCGGCCGGTCGAGCTCGGCGGAGGCGCCGTGGCCGAAGCGCGGCGCGGGGCGCGGCACCCCCCACCCCGCCCGGCGCGCCAGGCCGAGCGCCGACTGCCAGGCGTAGCCGCCGAGGGCGAGGACGACGGCGAGGTCGGGCATCAGGGCCACCTCCCGGTCCAGCCAGGGAGCGCACGTCTCCCGCTCGACCGGCAGCGGCATGTTGTCCGGCGGGGCGCAGCGGACCGGGGCGGCGATCCGCGCGCCGTGCGCCACGAGGCCGTCGTCGGCCGACGTGCTGGTCGGCTGGTTGGTGAGCCCGGCGCGGTGCAGCGCCGCGACGATCCAGTCCCCGGAGCGGTCGCCGGTGAAGACGCGCCCCGTGCGGTTGCCCCCGTGCGCCGCGGGCGCGAGGCCGAGGACGAGCAGCCGCGAGCCGACGTCCCCGAAGCCGGGCACGGGGCGGCCCCAGTACTGCTCGTCGGCGTAGGCGCGGCGGCGCGTGCGGGCGACCTCCTCGCGCCAGGCCACCAGCCGCGGGCAGGCGCGGCAGTCGCTGACCCGCGCGTCCAGGGCGGCGGCGTCGGGGGCCGCCGCGGCCCGCCGGCGCACCCCGGCGGCGGTCGTGGCCGCGGGGACGCCGCCGAGCAGGCGCCCCGGGGCGGAGGGACCGGGCGACGGCGGCGGCGCCTCGTCCCTCGGGTCGGCCACGTCGGGGAGGCCGGGCAGGTCGGCCACCTCAGGCCAGCGACAGCGCGATGCCGTCGAGGATGTCGTGCTCGCTGGCGACGACCGACCGGACGTCGGCGACGTCCGCGACCCGCTGGACGACCCGCGCCCAGACCAGCGCCCCGGCCCCGATGACGTCGACGCGCCCCGGGTGCATGTAGGGCAGGGCCGCTCGCTGCTCGCGGGTCATGGCGAGCAGGTCGGCGCAGGCGGCCAGCACCTCCGGCACGGGCAGGACGGCGCCGTGGATCGCGCCGGGGTCGTAGCGCGGCAGGCGCAGCGCGTGGGCGGTGATGGTCGTGACGGTCCCGGCCACGCCGACGAGGGTGCCCGTCGCCTCCAGCGGCACGGCCGCCGCGACCCGGTCGAGGGCCTCGTCGACGTCGGCGCGCGCCGCCGCGACCTGCTCCTCGCCCGGCGGGTCGTCCGCCAGGTGCCGCTCGGTGAGCCGCACGCACCCGACGTCGACGGACAGGCCGGCCGGCGTCGCGCCCCGGGCGGTGGCGTCCGGGTCGCCGAGGACGACCTCGGTCGAGCCCCCGCCGAGGTCGACGACGCAGTAGGGCGAGGCCAGCGTCACGCCGTCCGGTCCGGTCGGCGGCACGCCCGTCGACGCGCCGCGGAAGGAGAGCGCGGCCTCCTCGGCGCCGGCGACCACCTCGGGCTCCACCCCCAGCGCCTCGCGGACGCCGTCGACGAAGACCTGCGCGTTGGAGGCGTCCCGGCTCGCGGACGTCGCGACGAAGCGGGTGCGCTCGGCGCCGAGCTCGCGCACCAGGGCGGCGTAGTCGCGGGTGGCCGCGAGCGTGCGCTCCAGGGCGCCGTCGGAGAGCCGGCCGGTCGCGTCGACGCCCTCGCCGAGACGGACGACGCGCATCTCGCGGTGGACGTCGACGAGCGGCGGCGTCCACGCGCCGGAGCCCGCGGCGGCCGGGGCACCGGGGCGCCCGGGCTGGTCGGGCAGGTCGGGCAGGTCGGCCACGAGGAGCCGGATCGAGTTCGTGCCGCAGTCGATGGCCGCCACGCGCGTCATGGGCCCACCCTCCCAGCCGCACCCCGTCCCGGCGGAACCGGCGGGACGCGCCTGCGCGGCGACGAGGCAGGGCTGGCACGCTCGGCGCGTGACGACGCCGAGCCCGACCCCCGCTGCGCGGCGACGGGGCGACGACGTCGACGTCGTGGTGGTCGGCTCCGGCCCGAACGGGCTCGCCGCGGCGGTCGTGTGCGCGCGCGCCGGCCTCTCGGTCGAGGTCGTCGAGGGCGCGGGCACGCTCGGCGGCGGGATGCGGACGCAGGAGGCCACGCTGCCCGGCTTCCGGCACGACCTGTGCTCGGCCGTGCACCCGATGGCCGTCGCGTCGCCGTTCTTCGCCGCCTTCGACCTCGCCGCGCACGGCGTCGAGATGCTCCAGCCCGAGGTCGCCTACGCCCAGCCGCTCGACGGGGGGCGCGCCGGCATCGCCTGGCGCGACCTCGAGCGGACGGTCGACGGGCTCGGCGTCGACGGCCCCGCCTGGCGCGCGCTCGTCGGCCGCCTCGCGGGCTCGTGGCGGGCGACGGCGGACGTCGCCCTCTCCGACTTCCGCTCGCTGCCGCACCACCCGCTCGGCGCGGCCTCCTTCGCGCTCGCCGTCCTCGAGCAGGGCACGCCCGCGTGGGACCTGCGCTTCCGCGAGGACGTCGCCCCCGCGCTGCTCACCGGCGTGGGCAGCCACGCCATCGCCCCGCCGCGTCGCCTCGCCCCCGCGGCCGGCGGCCTGTGGCTCGCCGGCCTCGCGCACGCCGTCGGCTGGCCGATCCCCCGCGGCGGGTCGCAGTCCATCGCCGACGCCCTGGTGGACGACGTCCGGGCGCACGGCGGGACGCTGCGCACCGGCGAGCACGTGACGTCGCTCGGCCAGCTCCCCCGCGCCCGCGCCGTCCTCCTCGACGTCGCCGCGCAGGGGCTGCTCGACCTCGCCGGGGACCAGCTGCCCACGGGCTACCGCCGCTGGCTGGAGCGCTGGCGCTACGGCGGCGGCGTCTGCAAGGTCGACTACGCCCTGTCCGGCCCCGTGCCGTGGGCGGCGCCCGACGTCGGTCGCGCCGGCACCGTCCACCTGGCCGGGACCCGCGCGGAGATGCAGGCCGCGGAGCGCGCCGTCGTCGCCGGCCGGCACGCCGAGCGGCCCGTCGTCCTGGCCTCGCAGCCGGGCGTCGTCGACCGCAGCCGGGCGCCGGAGGGCTCCGAGGTGCTGTGGACGTACGCGCACGTGCCCAACGGCTCCCCCCGCGACCTCGGGGACGCCGTCACCGCGCAGGTGGAGCGCTTCGCGCCCGGGTTCTCGGACCTCGTCCTCGACCGCCGCGTCGTCCCCGCCTCCCGCCAGCAGGAGCAGGAGCCCAACAACGTCGGCGGCGACATCGCGACCGGCGCCGTCACGCCGTGGCAGCTGCTCATGCGCCCGGTGCCGCGGTGGGACCCGTACCGGACGCCGCTGCCCGGCGTCTACCTGGCGTCCGCGTCCGTGCCGCCCGGCCCGGCCGTCCACGGGATGGCCGGCGTCCACGCCGCCGGGCGCGTCCTGCGGCAGCGCTTCGGGCGCCGCGTCGACCCGCTCGACGTCGTCCGCGGCGCCGCCTGAGCCCGGCGGGCACCGCCACGGCCCGGTGGCGCCGGGCCGTCAGCGCGCCGGGACGGGCTCGCGCTCGTCGTCCGTCCGGTCCGGTGCGTCGTCGGCGGCCGACGCCGAGGCGTCCCCCTGCCCCTCCCCGGACGGCTGCTCCTGCTGCGGACGCGCGCCGCTGCTGGAGGCGTCGAGGTCGCGCTGGCGGATGAGGACGGCGCACAGCACCGCGCCCACGCCCGCGACGACGGCGCCGACGAGGAAGAGCTGGTCCATGCCCGAGGTGAACGCCTCGCGCGCGGCGTCCACGAACGGTTGCTGCGCCTGCGCGGGCAGCGACGAGGCGACCCGGCCGATCGCGCCGGACGTCACCGCCTCGACGACGCCCTCCTGCGCCTGCGCGGACAGCCCACGCCCGGCCAGCGCCGACCCGACCTCGTCGGTGATGTGCGCGGCGAACAGCGCCCCGAAGGCGGCGGTCCCGGTGGCGATGCCGACCTGGCGGAAGGTGTTGTTGATCCCCGAGGCCATGCCGGACCGGCGCTGCTCCACGACGCCGACGGCGAGCGCGCCGAGCGGGGCGTTGACCATGCCGATGCCCGCGCCCGCGACGAGGAAGCCGGGCAGCAGCGCGGTCCAGGCCGAGTCGCCGTCGAGCCCGCGCATGAGCAGCAGCCCCACCATGAGCAGCGCCAGCCCGACGGGGATGAGCACCCGGAAGGGGACCTTGTCGGTCAGCCGCCCGGCGATCGGCGCGACGACGAAGGACATGCCGCTGACGGCCAGCAGCCGGACGCCCGTCTCGAGCGCCGAGTACCCGAGCACGTTCTGCAGGTACAGCGTCAGGTACAGGAAGAGCGAGAACAGGGCGGCGGAGACGGCGAAGGCCGCGACCTGGGCACCGACGAACGCAGGACGGCGGAACAGCCGCAGGTCGAGCATCGGGTCGTCCCGGCGGGCCTGCACGACGACGAAGACGACGAGCAGGACGAGCGCGCCGCCGAGCTCGAGCAGGGTGCTCGTGCTCGACCAGCCCTGGTCGTTGCCGCGGATGAGGCCGAAGACGAGCAGCGCGAGCCCGAGGCTGAAGGTCACGAGCCCGGGCACGTCGACCCCCCGGGCCTGCGGGTCGCGGGACTCCCGCAGCCGCGCCACCGAGACCGCGATCGCCAGCGCCGCGACGGGCAGGTTGACGAAGAAGATCCAGCGCCACGACAGGCCGGTGACGAGCAGCCCGCCGACGAGGGGGCCGATCGCCACGGACGCGCCCGTCACGGCGCCGAAGACCCCGAAGGCGACCCCGCGGTCCCGGCCCGAGTACGACGACGCCAGCAGCGCCAGCGAGGTCGCGAACATGATCGCGCCGCCGACGCCCTGCACGGCCCGGCAGGCGGTGAGCAGGCCCGGGGACGTCGAGAGGCCGCAGCCCAGCGAGGCCAGCGCGAAGACGGCGATGCCGACGACGAAGATCTTCTTGCGCCCCACCCGGTCGCCGACCGAGCCGGCCGTGAGCAGGAAGGCGGCGAGGGTGAGGGCGTAGGCGTCGATCACCCACTGCAGGTCGGAGAAGGAGGCCGAGAGGTCTGCCTCGATGTCCGGCAGGGCGACGTTCACGATCGTCACGTCGACGAGCAGCATGAAGATCGCCACGGCGACCGCGACGAGCGGCCACCACTTGCCCCCCTGCGGCCGCTCGGCGGCGTGCCGCGGGCCGGTCCGTGCCCGCGCGGTGGCGTGCTGGCTCATGGGTGCGCCTCTCGGTCGGTGCTGTGCTCGGGTACCGGCGCGACCCCGTCGTCCGCGGCGCCCCACCGTAGGCGAAGCGGAGCCGCGTCTCAACATGGAGCGCCCTCTCCGGACGCTCGTAGGGTGGGGGGGTGCCCGCGACGCCCGAGTCCCCCGCCCCGCTGCGCCGAGACGCCGAGCGCAACCGGCAGCGCATCCTCGAGGCCGCCCGCACGCTCTTCGCCGACCGTGGCCTCGACGTCGGCCACGACGAGATCGCCCGGGCGGCCGACGTCGGGGTCGGCACCGTCTACCGGCGGTTCCCGACCAAGGAGGACCTGCTCGCCGCCCTCTTCGCCGACAAGGTCGAGCGCCTCGGCGCGCTGGCGGACGAGGCGCTCACGGCCGACGACCCCTGGGAGGGCCTGCAGCACTACGTCCTGCGCGCCGTCGAGGAGCAGGCGCGCGACCGCGGCTGGCGCCAGCTCGTCCTGGGCGCGACGGCCCCCGAGCTGTCGGCGCGCGCACGCGGTCGGATCGGTCCCGCGGTCGGCGCCCTCGTGGAGCGGGCACAGGCGTCGGGACAGCTGAGGGACGACGTCACGGCGCAGGACATGGCCCTGCTCCCCATGATGGTCGGCGCCGTCGCCGACCGCTCCGCCCACGTCGCGCCCGGGCTGTGGCGCCGGGCCGCCGCGCTGCTGCTCGACGGGGTGCGCGCCGGCGCCCCCGCCGCGCCCCGCACCACCCCGCTGCCCGGCCGCCCGCTCACCGCGGACGAGCTCGAGCAGGTCATGAGGGCCGGCCCCCGACCGGCGGCGGCCCCTGCGGTCGACGCGACCTAGCCCCCGGGTCGACCGGCCTGCACGTCCTGGGCCGCCGCGGGACCGACGCACGGCCCGCGCTCGGACCAGTCGGGGAGCATCGCGAGCGCCTCGTCCCCGAGCGGGGTCACGCCCGGCCCGACGGCCAGCGCGTGGGCGACGAGGACGTGCAGGCACTTGACCCGCGTCGGCATCCCGCCGGCGGAGACGCCCGCGATCTCGGGCACCTCGCCGAGCTCGGCGCGACGCCGCAGGTAGTCCTCGTGCGCGCGCCGGTGGCCGGCGGCGAGCTCGGCGTCCTCGGCCAGCCGCTCGGTCATGGCGCGCATGACGCCGTCGGACTCCAGCGTCCCGACGGCGGACGCCGCCCGCGGGCACGTGAGGTAGTACGTCGTCGGGAACGGGGTGCCGTCCGGGAGCCTCGGCGCCGTGGCGACGACGTCGGGGTGACCGCACGGGCACCGGTGCGCGACGGCGACCGCCCCGCGCGAGGGGCGGCCCAGCTGCTCGGCCACGGCCACCGCGTCCTCGGGCGAGAGCCCCGCCCGGACGCCCCCGCCGGCGTCGCCGTCGTGACCGGACGACGCGGCTGCCTCGGGGCTCACCGCCCGGAGGTCTCGCGGCCGGCGGCGTCGACCGAGTCCCACAGGACGCCGAACCACGGCCGGTCGGCGTCGGTGGTCCGCAGCTCGGCGGCCGCCGCGACGCGCGGGTCCTCGGCCACCTGCTGGCTCGGGGAGACGCCGGTCACGCGGTACAGCCGGTCGCCCGGCATCACGAGCGCCAGCCGCTCGCGCGCCTCCCGCTGCACGAACAGGGGGTCCTGCCACCGGGCGAGCTCGACCTCGAGGTCCTCGACGTCGGCGCGCGTCTGCGCGAGCCCCGCCTCCGCGGCCGCCACCTCGGCCCGCTGGCTGATGGTGGCGTGCAGGTACGGCGCCAGCGCCGCCACGACGGCGAGCAGGAGCACGGAGAACGCGGCGGCCCGGCGCGTCAGCCCCCGGGGCGCCGGCAGCGACCGGACGAGCCCACGACCGCGGCCCGGGCCCTCGCTCCCGCGGCGGTCCGCCGCGGCGACCTCCCGCGCCCGGCGGGCGCGCGCGGCGGCGTCCCCGCGCGCCGGCAGGTGCAGGGACGCAGGCGTCGCGGTCGACGACGTCGCACGGACGGGCGACGCCGTGGTCCCGGGCGCTGCCGTGCGGACGTCCGCACCGCGCTCCTGCCCGCCGTCGTCGCCACGCCCCGCCCGGGGCGCCACCGGACGCCGTCCTGCCGCCATCACGTCCCGCCTCCCGCTCTCGTCCCTCGCCCCGCCCGCCGGCGGCCGCCGCCTCAGCCCTCGCAGCGCGGCCTCAACCCCTCCGGTGCGGCGTCAGCCCTTCCACCGCGGGAAGGCGCCACGGCCGGCGTAGCGCGCGGCCTCGTCGAGCTCCTCCTCGATGCGGAGCAGCTGGTTGTACTTGGCGACGCGCTCCGAGCGGGCCGGCGCGCCGGTCTTGATCTGCCCGCAGTCGGTGGCGACGGCGAGGTCGGCGATCGTCGTGTCCTCGGTCTCGCCGGAGCGGTGGCTCATCATCGCCCGGTAGCCGCTGCGGTGGGCCAGCGCCACGGCGTCGAGCGTCTCGGTGAGCGTGCCGATCTGGTTGACCTTGACGAGCAGCGCGTTGGCGGCGCCGCCGTCGATGCCCCGCTGCAGGCGCTCGGGGTTGGTGACGAACAGGTCGTCGCCGACGACCTGCACCCGCGAGCCGAGCTGCGAGGTCAGCGACGCCCAGCCGTCCCAGTCGTCCTCGTCCAGCGGGTCCTCGAGGCTGACGAGCGGGTAGGCGTCGACGAGCTCGGCGTAGTAGGCCGTCATCTGCTCGGCGGTGCGCTCGGAGCCCTCGAAGCGGTAGACGCCGTCGGTGCAGAACTCGGTCGCGGCGACGTCGAGGGCGACCGCCACGTCCGAGCCGAAGGTCAGCCCGGCCTTCTCGACGGCCTCGGCGATGAGGTCCAGGGCGTCGCGGTTGCTCGGCAGGTCGGGGGCGAAGCCGCCCTCGTCGCCGAGGCCGGTGGACAGGCCCCGACCCTTCAGCACCGACTTGAGGGAGTGGTAGACCTCCGCGCCCCAGCGCAGGGACTCGCGGAAGGTCGGCGCGCCGATCGGCGCGATCATGAACTCCTGGACGTCCACCCCGGAGTCGGCGTGTGCGCCGCCGTTGACGATGTTCATCATCGGCACGGGCAGCACGTGGGCGTTGGGGCCGCCGACGTAGCGGAACAGCGGCAGCGAGGCGGACTCGGCCGCGGCCCGCGCGACGGCGAGCGAGACGCCGAGGATGGCGTTGGCGCCGAGCGCGGACTTGTCCGGCGTCCCGTCCAGCTCGAGCATCGCCGCGTCGACGAGCCGCTGCTCGGACGCGTCGAGGCCCTCGAGGGCGTCGCTGATGGTCTCGAGCACGGCGTCGACGGCGCCCAGGACGCCCTTGCCGCCGTAGCGGGCGTCGTCGCCGTCACGGCGCTCGACCGCCTCGAACGCTCCCGTCGACGCCCCCGACGGCACGGCCGCGCGGGCGAGGACGCCGTCGGACAGGGCGACCTCCACCTCGACGGTGGGGTTGCCGCGCGAGTCGAGGATCTCGCGGGCTCCGACGGCCTCGATGCTGGCCACGACGGTCTCCTTGGGCTGGGGACGGGACGCGGGCGAGCCTAGCGACGGGCGCGGTCCGGTCCGGGACGCCGGTCGCGCGGGTCCCGCCGCGTCGAGGGCCTGCGGCGCACGACGGCGGGAGGAGCCGCGGCACGACCGGGGCCCGGCCTCACCGCGGCGGCGCGTAGCCGCCGTCGACGAGCCCGGCGTGCCGCTCGAAGCGGCTTCGCCGGGGGTCGCCGCGGGTCAGCGCCGCCTCGAGGCCGTAGAGCAGCGGCATGAGCACCGGCCCGAGGACCGCCCACTGGTCGGCGTGCCGGGCCTCGTGCCGCCGACGGTCCGGGCCGCCGAGACCTCCGTGCAGCCACACGTTCCCGACCGTGGTCCCGCCGCGGGCGTAGCCCCGGCGCATGCCGCCGCACTCGACGACGAGGTCCCGGCCGACGACGGGCCGCCCGCCGTGGGCGAGCCCCCAGGCCAGCGCGAGCACCGACGGGACGAGGTTGAGGTAGGCGCGCGCGAGGACGTGGACGAGGGCACGAGCGCGGACGGAGGTCCCCGGCGTCGTCCCCGTCACCGGGGCTCCAGCGCCCGGAGGCGGGCCTCCATCGCGCGCGTGGCCGCGCGCAGCGCCGCCTCGGGGTCGGCGGAGGCGTCCTGCCGCAGCGCCTCGAGCACCGAGCCGAGAAGATCCCCGCCGAGACCGTCGTCCTCGGCCACCTCCGCCGCGAGCCCCGCCCCGGAGGCGCGCCGTGCCACCTTCGTCGCGCGCGCGAGCGCGGGCAGCGCCACCGGGATGCCGTCGAAGGCGCTGGCGCGCCCCTTCTCGACCCGCTTCCTCGCCTCCCAACCGCCCTGCACGTCGGCGGCAGTCGCGGCGGGACGTGTGCCTGCGGGAGCGGGGTCGGCGAAGACGTGCGGGTGCCGCGCGACGAGCTTGGCGACGACGCGGTCCGCGACGTCGTCGACGTCGAACCGACCCTCCCCCGTCGCCTCCTGCGCCACACGGGCGTGGAAGGCGACCTGCAGGAGGAGGTCGCCCAGCTCCTCGACGAGGTCGGCCGGGGTGCCCTCCTCGATCGCCTCGACGACCTCGTGCGCCTCCTCGATCGCGTACGGCGCCAAGGTCGCGTGCGTCTGCTCGGCGTCCCACGGGCACCCGCCGGGCGAGCGCAGGCGGTCCATCACCGCGACGAGGTCGAGCAGGTGGGCGCCGAGCGGTTCACCCGGCGCCCGGCCGCGCCCGGACACGTCGAGGACGATCTCGCCAGGCGCGGCGGGCACGCCGTCCTCCGCCCGCCAGCGCACGCCGGCGTCGTCGAGGGCGGGCGCCCACCCCGCCGGCTCGCCGCGCACGACGACGACGTCGGCCCGGTCCAGCGTCCGCCAGCCGCGGCGGTCCAGCAGCCCGGGCAGGCGGGGCGACGCGAGGACGACCTCGCTCATCGGGAGCCGATCCGCTCGCGGAGCCTCTGCGAGGCGAGGGCCGGGAACCCGTGACGGCGACGCACCTGCATCCAGACGAGCGGGGCCAGGAGGGCGACGGCCACGAGGACGACACCGGTGGCGACGTTCGGCACCCCCAGCAGCTTGAGCGCCGAGGCGAGCAGCACGAAGGCGAGGGCGCGTCGGACGAGCCCGCCCGGTGCACGCGAGGACAGCCGGGCGCCGACGTAGACGCCGGGGATGCTCCCCAGCAGGAGCGAGGCGGTGAGGTCGAGCTGGAAGTCGCCGAAGAGGAGGTGTCCCAGCGCCGCCGCCATGACCAGCGGCACGGCCTGCACGAGATCCGTGCCGACGAGCGAGCTCGCCTTCAGCGTGGGGTAGAGGGCCATCAGCGCGATGATGATGAGGGAGCCGGAGCCGACCGAGGTCATGCCGACGACGACGCCGCCCACCATGCCGACGGCGATCGTCGGCAGCACGCGCACACTGATCTCCGGGCGCCCCTGCGGCAGCGGCTCGGCGCTGCCGTCGTGCTTGCGCGCCCTCTCGGCGAGCCGGACGTACGCCCGGACGACGAGCCCGGTCGCCGCCACGAGGAGCGCGACCCCGAGCGCCGTCTGGATGACGTCCTGGACCTCCTGCCCGTCCCCCAACGAGCGGGCGACGAGCACCCCGACGAAGGCCATCGGCACCGACCCGACGCAGAGCCACTTCACGAGGTTGAGGTTCACGGTGCCCCGGCGCAGGTGGACCGCGGAGCCCACCGGCTTCATCACGGCGGAGGCGACGAGGTCGCTGGAGACCGCCGTCAGCGGAGGCACCCCGAAGAAGAGCACGAGCACCGGCGTCATGAGGGCGCCGCCGCCCATCCCCGTCAGGCCGACGACGATGCCGATGAAGAAGGTGGCGACGACCAGCAGCGGGTCGATGTCCATCGCGAGCCGTCCTCCCGGGGGCCGCCGAGGGCTCGGCGGGCCGCGTCATCGTAGGGACGGCCACCCCGGCGGAGGGCACGCTTCCGAGAACGGCCCCCCGCCCGGCTCACCCGACGCCCGCGGCCACCTTCCCCGCGGCCGCGACGTCCTCGCCGACGACGGCGTCGAGCAGGTCGGCCGCCCAGTCGAGCAGCTCGGTGCCCTGCAGCGGCTTGCCGCCGATCCGCGCGGTCCGGGGCGCCGGCACGAGCACCGCCCGCAGCGCGGGCTTGACGAGCGAGCCGGGGTACAGCCGGCGCAGCCGCATCGTCTGGCTGTCGCGCAGCTCCACGGGGGCGAAGCGCACGTTGGTGCCCTGCGCGCTGACCTCGGTGACGCCGGCCGCGCGCGCCCGCACCCGGAAGCGCGCGACGGCGAGGAGGTTCTCCACCGCCTGGCCGCCGACGGCCTCGGCCGGCTCGCCGTAGCGGTCGACGAGCTCGTCGCGCACCTCCTGGACGGCCTCGAGCGTCTCGGCGACGGCGAGCTTGCGGTAGGCCTCCAGCCGCAGCCGCTCGTGCGGGACGTACTCGTGCGGCAGGTGCGCGTCCACGGGCAGCTCGACCTTGATCTCCGCCGGCGGCTTGCCCGAGGTGTCGCCGCGGAAGTCCGCGACGGCCTCGCCGACGAGCCGGATGTAGAGGTCGAAGCCGACGCCCGCGATGTGACCCGACTGCTCGCCGCCGAGCAGGTTGCCGGCGCCGCGGATCTCGAGGTCCTTCATCGCGACCTGCATGCCGGAGCCGAGGTCGGTGTTCTGGGCGATCGTCGTCAGCCGGTCGTTCGCCGTGTCGGTGAGCGGCCGGTCCGCCGGGTAGAGGAAGTAGGCGTACGCGCGCTCGCGCCCGCGGCCCACGCGCCCGCGCAGCTGGTGCAGCTGGGAGAGCCCGAACCGCTCGGCCCGCTCGAGGATCAGCGTGTTGGCGTTGGAGATGTCCAGGCCGGTCTCGATGATCGTCGTGCAGACGAGGACGTCGAACTTCTTGGCGTAGAAGTCGAGCACCGCCTGCTCCAGCGCCTGCTCGCTCATCTTCCCGTGCGCGACGGCGATGCGGGCCTCGGGCACGAGCTCGCGCAGGTGGCTCGCGGCGCGGTCGATGGTCTCCGTCTTGTTGTGGACGTAGAAGACCTGGCCCTCGCGCAGCAGCTCGCGGCGGACGGCGGCCGTCACCTGCTTGTCGTCGTAGGCGCCGACGAAGGTGAGCACCGGGTGGCGCTCCTCCGGGGGCGTCGCCAGCGTCGACATCTCCCGGATGCCGGTGACGGCCATCTCGAGCGTGCGCGGGATCGGCGTCGCGCTCATCGCGAGCACGTCCACGTCGGTGCGCAGCGCCTTCAGCGTCTCCTTGTGCTCGACGCCGAAGCGCTGCTCCTCGTCGACGATCACGAGGCCGAGGTCCTTGAAGCGCACCTCGCTGCCGAGCAGGCGGTGGGTGCCGACGACGAGGTCGACCTTCCCGTCGGTGACCCCCTGGATCGTCTCCTTCGACTCGGCCGTCGACGTGAAGCGCGACAGCGCCCGCACGGTGACGGGGAAGCCGGCGAAACGCTCGGAGAAGGTCTCCAGGTGCTGCTGCACGAGCAGCGTCGTCGGCACGAGCACGGCGACCTGCTTGCCGTCCTGGACCGCCTTGAAGGCCGCGCGGACGGCGATCTCCGTCTTGCCGTAGCCGACGTCGCCGCAGATCAGCCGGTCCATCGGGACCGTCTTCTCCATGTCGGCCTTGACCTCGTCGATGCACGAGAGCTGGTCGGGCGTCTCGACGTACGGGAAGGCGTCCTCCAGCTCGCGCTGCCACGGGGTGTCCGGGCCGAAGGCGTGGCCGGACGTGGCCATCCGGGCCGAGTACAGGCGCACGAGCTCCCCGGCGATCTCCTTGACGGCGCGGCGTGCGCGGCTCTTGGTCTTGGCCCAGTCGCCGCCGCCCATCTTGTTGAGCGGCGGGTCCTCCCCGCCCACGTAGCGGGTGACCTGGTCCAGGGTGTCGGTCGGCACGAACAGCCGGTCGCCGGGCTGGCCGCGCTTGCTCGGTGCGTACTCGATGACGAGGTACTCGCGCGTCGAGCCGCCCACCGTGCGCTGGATCATCTCGACGAAACGGCCCACGCCGTGCTGCTCGTGCACGACCGGGTCGCCCGGGCGCAGCTGCAGCGGGTCCACCTGCTTCTTGCGGCGGCTCGGCAGCTTCTGCATGTCCTTCGTGGAGGACGGCCCGCTGCGGCCGAGCACGTCGGCCTCGGTGAGCACGCCGAGCCGCAGGGACTCCGCGACGAAGCCCGCTCCCCCGGCGCCCGTCGTCACGTGGACGACGCCCGGCTCGGGCGCCTCGTCGAGGCTGGGCACGCGCCGCGCCGGCACGTCGGCGTCGCGCAGGACCTGGGCCAGCCGGTCCGCGGAGCCGGGGCCCTCGGCCGTGACGACCAGCCGCCAGCCGTCGCGCGCGTGCGTGCGGACGTCGTCGAGCGTCGTCGTGACGTCGCCCGAGAACGAGCGGGTGTCGCGGGCGGCGAGCCGCAGCTGCACGCCCCCGGTGTCGTCCTGGGAGCCGGACAGGCCGGCCTCGGCGAGGCTCTCGTCGGCGCCGAAGGCCGTGAGCGACCACCACGGGTGGTCGGCCGCGAGCGCGGCGCCGCGGGCGACGGACAGCGGCAGGAAGCTCGCGGAGGACAGGTCGACGGGCGTCTGCGCGCCGGCCGCGGCGTTCGACCACGCGGCGGCGAGGAACTCCTGCGTCGTCGAGACGAGGTCGTGGGCGCGAGCCCGCACCCGCTCGGGGTCGAGGACCACGACGTGCGCGCGCTCGGGCAGCAGGTCGGTCAGCGGCTGCATCCCGTCGACGAGGGCCGGCGCGAGGGACTCCATGCCCTCGACGGCGACGCCGGCGGCGATCTTGTCGAGCATGTCCGCGGCGCCCGGCAGCTGCTCCTTGAGCGCCAGCGCCCGGTCGCGGACCTGCTGGGTGAGCAGCACCTCGCGGCACGGCGGGGCCCACAGCCCCTCGGGGACGATCTCGAGGGAGCGCTGGTCGGCGACGGCGAACTCGCGGACCTCCTCGACCTCGTCGCCGAAGAGCTCGACGCGCAACGGGTGGTCGCGGGTCGGGGGGAAGACGTCGACGATCCCGCCGCGGACCGCGAAGTCGCCGCGCCGCTCGACCATGTCGACCCGGCTGTACGCGGCGCCGGCGAGCCGCTCGACGAGGTCGTCGAGGTCCACGACGTCGCCGGCGGCGAGCTTGACGGGTCGTAGGTCGCCGAGGCCCCGGACCACCGGCTGCAGCACCGCGCGCACCGGGGCGACGACGACGCGCACCGGCCCGTCGGGAGCGCCCTCGGGGCCCGGGTGCGCCAGGCGGCGGAAGACGGCGAGGCGCTTGCCGACCGTGTCGCTGCGCGGGGACAGCCGCTCGTGCGGCAACGTCTCCCAGGACGGCAGCTCGGCGACCGAGCCGGCCGGCAGGAAGCACCGCAGCGAGGCCGCCAGCTCCTCGGCGGCGCGGCCGGTGGCCGTCACCGCCAGGAGCGGGCGCTCCCCGGCCAGCTCGGCGACGACGGCGGGGCGCGTGCCGGCGGGGGCGGTGAGGTCCAGGACGTCGGTGACGCCCTCGGCCGCCGCCTGCGTGGCGGAGACGAGCGCGGGGTCCGCGCGCAGGACGTCGAGCAGGCCGGTGAGGCTCATGGGCTCCTCGGAGAGGGCTGGTGGGAAGGGCACGCCGCTCAGCGGCCAGAGCCGCTCTGCAGGCCGGTCCCGACCAGGGCGCGTGCGTCAGCCCACAACGGTACGACCGTCACCGGCCTTCCCCCGCGTCGCGTCCGTCCTCGGCCGGACGCGCACCGACCTCGTCAGCCGGCCATGTCCACGCTGACGCGGCCGAGGCGTCCGTAGAACTGGTCGACGTCGTAGCCGCCCAGCCCCTTGGCGCCGACACGCACCACCGAGTCGTTGTCGACCGACAGGTCCGGCGGCAGGGACGTCCGCCCCTCGACGGCGCCGTCGACGAGCAGCCGGAGCTCGTCGCCCACACGCTGGCACGCGAGCTCGTGCCACTCGCCGTCGGCGACGCTGCTCGAGCCCTTGACCCGGTAGCTCGTCGTCTCCCCCGTGCCCACGACGACGCAGCTGGGCCTGCCGGCGAGCCCGTCGACCTGGAGCTTGTACTGGCCGGCACCGCCCTGATTCCACCCCTTCTGCAGGACGTTGCTGCCGTCCGAGGTCTGCCAGGGCTCCAGCGCGACCTCAGCGCTGACGCGGAAGTCACCGGCCCCGGGGTTGAGCGCTCGGCTGCCGTCGAGCTCGACGAGCGCGCGCCCGCAGGACCACAACGAGACCCGGCACACCCAGCCGAGCCGCAGGCCGCGGGTGCCGTCGACGACCGAGGTGCCGACCTGCGGCTGCGGCCGGTCGGTCGTCCGCAGCACCGCAGAACCCCCCGCGGGGTCCACGAGCGCGGCTCCGTCGGCGAGGTCGACACCCCAGGCGGCCTCGCCGAGGTCCACCTCGACGCCGCTCGGGTCCGGTGACGCAGCCGACGCCGCCTGCTGCGGCACCGCGAGGACGAGAGCCGTGGTGACGGCGCCGAGGAGGACGCGCGAGCCTCTCGCCCGCGACGTGCCGGCCTGGCGGTTGCGACCTGGCCTCATGCCGACCTCCGTGTCCGGGCACCCGACCGGGCGCGTGCGGAGGCTACTGGGTGCATGCGACGCACGCACCCGTCCTACCGGCACGGGCCGGCGGCTCCGTCGCCCGCCCGACCCGAGAGGCGACTCCTGGGCTGTTCGGATGAGCGCGCCGTCGCGGTGCGTGAACTCGCGGTCCCGACATGGAACGCGCGGCTACCGTCTGCTTCCAGCGCAGGACGAGGGACGACTCCCGGCGCACCCGAGCGGTCGAGCCGAGGAGCACCCAGTGAGCAGGACCCCGAGAACCAGCGACGGAACCGGCCGCCGGCGCCCGGCCAGGACGCTGCTGGTCGTGGCCGTGGCGACCGCGCTGGCCGCCGGCACCGCCGGGCCCGCCGCCGCCGTCAACGCGCCGCAGCCCGGCGTCGTGAGCGAGGTGCCGGTGGCCTGGACGCCGCAGGTCGAGGACGGCGCCGTGGTCGCCATGACGCAGGTCGGCCGGACCGTCGTCGCCGGCGGCACCTTCACGTCCGTGCGTGACGCCGGCTCGACCACCTCGCTGGCCCGGAACGGCCTCTTCGCCTTCGACGCCGTCACGGGGAAGATCGACACCGGCTTCGACGCCAAGCTGGTCAACGGGGCCGTCAACTCGCTGGCGACCGACGGGACCTCTGTCTACGTCGGCGGGAGCTTCGGTGGCGTCGCGGGCAGCACCAAGCAGCGGCGGGTGGCCAAGCTGACGCTCTCCGGCACCCTGGCGGCCGGTCAGCCGGCGACGCCGAGCAGCACGGTGGCCGAGGTCGTCGTCTCACGGGGTCGCCTCTACGTCGGAGGGTCGTTCACGGCCGTCGGCACGGCCCCCCGGTCCGCGCTCGCCGCCTTCAACGCCTCCTCCGGAGCGCTGCTGCCCGAGGTCGACCTCGCCTTCGCCGGGCAGTACAACGGCGGCACGACGACGATCAAGCGCTTCGACGTCGCCCCCGACGGCTCCACGCTCGTGGCGCTCGGGAACTTCACCTCGGTCGCCGGCCAGCCGCGGCAGCAGGTGGTGGGCGTCGACCTCCCGCCCTCCGGCCCCGCGACGGTCTCCGGCTGGACGACCGACCGCTTCTCGCTCGCGAAGAACACGAGCTGCAGCAAGAACTTCGACAGCTTCGTCCGGGACGTGGACTTCGCGCCGGACGGCAGCTACCTCGTCATCTCCACGACCGGGGCCTTCGGCGGCGGTTCCGGGAGCGGGACGCTGTGCGACAGCGTCAGCCGCTGGGAGAGCCCGGCCGCCAGCCCGACCGCGGGCCAGCAGCCCACCTGGGTGGACTACACGGGCGGCGACACCAGCTACGGCGTGGCGGTGACCGGCAGCGCCGTCTACGTGGGCGGGCACTTCCGCTGGTTCAACAACCCCTACCGTGCCGACCGGCAGGGCCCGGGAGCGGTGTCCCGCGAGGGCGTCGCCGCCCTCGACCCGCGCAACGGCCTGCCGCTGTCCTGGAACCCGGGACGCACCCGTGGCGTCGGGGCGCAGTCGCTGCTCGCGACCGACGCCGGCCTCTGGGTCGGCAGCGACACGGACCGCTTCGCCGGACGGCTCCGGGCCCGCATCGCCTTCGTCCCCCTCACCGGCGGCACGTCGGTGGCCGTGGACGACGCCCCTCCGCCCGCGCTCGCCCACCAGCAGCTCTACGACGTCCAGCGCACCGGAGCAGGCGGGCAGGCCGCCGCGCTCGAGCGCACGTCCGCCGACGCGCTCGCAGGAGCGCCGGCGCCGACGGCCGTCGACCGGACCGTCGACTGGGCCGCCACCCGCGGCGCCTTCCGCGTCGGGGAGACCCTCTACTACGGGCGTGGCACGGGCCTCTTCGCCCGTACCTTCTCCGCGACGGGCCAGCTGGGCCCCGAGCGTCAGGTCGACCTGCGCCCCGAGGTGACGACCGGGACGGCCATCCCCTTCAACCCCGGGACGCTGACCGGCGCCTTCTACGACCCCGAGCGCCACCGCCTCTACTACACGGTCTCCGGCGACTCGCGGCTCTTCTACCGCTACTTCACCCCCTCCAGCGAGGTCGTCGGGGCCGTCACCTTCACGGCGGGCTCCGGCGGCCTCGACCTCCGGACCGTGGCGGGCATGACGCTCACGGACGGCCGGGTCCTCTTCGGCAACGCCAACGACGGAGCACTGCGCTCCGTGGCGTTCTCGGGCGGCGCCATGGTCGCCGGCACCCTGGCTCGGGTCGGGACGAGGACCTCGTGGCGCGGGACCGGGATCTTCGTGGGGGGGCCGCGGGAGGACCAGCTGCCCGTCGCGCGGGCGACCGCGTCCTGCGACCAGCTCACGTGCACCTTCGACGCGTCCGGCTCGTCGGACGCGGAGGGCGCCCTCAGCTCCTACACCTGGGACCTCGGTGACGGGACCACGGCGTCAGGCGCGCAGACCACCCGGACGTACACCTCCGCGGCGGCGCGCACCGTCGTCCTCACGGTCACCGACTCCGCCGGGCACCGGGCGTCGACCTCGGTGACGGCCACGACGACCCCGCCGCCGGACCGGGCGCCCACGGCCGTCGCCGGCGTCCGCTGCACCGACCTGAGCTGCACCTTCGACGGTTCCGCCTCCAGCGACCCCGACGGACCCCTCGTCGGCTACACCTGGGACCTGGGCGACGGCACCCGGGCGCAGGGCGCCGTCGTGACGCACGACTACGTGGGTCCGGGCGAGCGGACGGCGACGCTCGTCGTCACCGACTCGGCGGGCACGACGGCGACGACGTCGGTGCCCGCGGTCATCTACGCCCCGGCGACGCAGCAGGTCGCGCACCGGGCGACGACCTCGGCGAGCAGCACCTCGACCCGTGCGTCCGTCGACGTCCCGGCTCAGGTGCAGGCCGGCGACCAGCTGCTGCTGGTCGTGACGACCAACCGGGCCGCCTCGACGACGGCGCCGAGCGGCGCCGGCACCTGGGTGGAGGCCGGGCGCGCGACGGGCGACAAGGGTGAGGTCGTCTCGACCCTGTGGTCACGTGTCGCCGACGGCTCGGAGGCCGGGCGAGCCCTCTCCGTGGAGCACGACGCCTCCACCAAGACCACGATGGTCGTGGGCGCCTGGTCGGGGGCCGTCCTCGACTCCGTGACCACCGGGAGCACGACCGGGGCTCCGGGCAGCCACACGACGCCTCAGGTCGACGTCGCGCGCCCCGGCTCCTGGGTCGTCTCGAGCTGGAGCGACAAGTCGAGCGCTACGACGACGTGGGCGGCGCCGGAGTCGGTGGTCGAGCGGGCGCAGGTCGCGACGACCGGATCGGGGAGGGTCACCACGCTGCTGGCCGACTCGGGCGCCCCCGTGGCGGTCGGACGAGCCGGGGGCCTGACGGCGACGACGGACGGCGGCTCGGCGAAGGCCGCCATGATCTCCGCGGTGCTGCGACCCGCCTGAGGAGCTGAGGGGCGGGGGGGGGGGGGGGGGGGGGGGGGGGGGGGNCTGACGGCGACGACGGACGGCGGCTCGGCGAAGGCCGCCATGATCTCCGCGGTGCTGCGACCCGCCTGAGGAGCTGAGGGGCGCGGGAGGGGACGGCCGGGCGGCCGTCCCCTCCCGCGCGCCCGGACCGGTCCCGGTCGACCTCCCGTCCGCTCCGCCCCACGAGCTCACGCCCCACCGCCCCTGACGGAGCGTCGTCGCACGAGGCGTCATGGAGCCCCACGGGCGCCTCCCTCGCCGTGCGAGCACCGACCGCACCCGAACAGGTGATGTCCGAGACGTCCCGGGCCGTCGACCCTTACCGTCGGTGACGTCAGAGGGGGTGCGTCGTGGCCGAAGGTCCCGGCGTCGAGAGCGGAGTGATCATGGGCGCCAGCCTGCTCGCACGAACCACGCCGGCGGCTCGGCCCGTCCGCCCGATCGCCGCCGTCGCGGCCCTGCTCACCGCCGTGGGGCTGCTCGCCGGGGCGGTCCCGGCGGCGGCGGTCAACGCGGCGCAGCCGGGCGTGGTCTCGGCGAACCCCGCGAACACGACGCCCGACGTCCTCGACGGCGCCGTCCTCGCCATCACGCAGGTCGGTGGCACGGTCTTCGTCGGCGGCAGCTTCACCCAGGTGCGTGACCGGAGCACCGGCGCCACGCTCGCGCGCCGGTCGCTCTTCGCCGTGGACGCCGCCTCGGGCCGGGTGGTCACGAGCTTCGCCCCCTCGTTCGACGGAGCCGTCAACTCCCTCACGACCGACGGCACGTCGGTCTTCGCGGGCGGCTACTTCGGCACGGTCAACGGGACGAGCCGGCGCAGCGTCGTGAAGCTGTCGACGTCCGGGGCACTCGCGAGCGGTCAGCCGACCGTCCCCGCCGGTGGTGTCAACGAGGTCGTCGTGAGCGGAGACCGTCTCTACATGGGGGGGGCGTTCACCTACGCCGGCGGGCAGCCGCGGGGAGGGCTGGCCGCGGTCGACCGCACGAGCGGTCGCCTCCTCGCCGAGGTCGACGTCCCCTTCACCGGGCAGTACAACGGCGGCACGACCAACATCAAGCGCTTCGACATCAGCCCGGACGGTCGTTCGCTCGTCGCCGTCGGCAACTTCACCTCCGTCGGCGGCGCGGCGCACCAGCAGGTCGCGATGGTCGACCTCCCGGCGTCCGGGCCGGCGACGGTGAGCAGCTGGGGGACCGACCGGTACGACAAGGCGCGCAACGGCAGCTGCTCCGGCAACTTCGACACCTGGACCCGCGACCTGGACATCTCTCCCGACGGCACCTACGTGGTCGTCTCGACGACCGGCGCCTTCGGTGGCGGGGCCGGTTCCGGCACCCTCTGCGACACGACGAGCCGCTGGGAGCTCGGGCGCAGCGGCCCCGGGCAGCAGCCGACCTGGATCGACTACACGGGCGGGGACACGTCCTACGGGGTGGCCGTCACAGGCGCCGCCGTCTACGTCGGCGGCCACATGCGCTGGCAGAACAACCCCTACCAGGGCGACCAGGCCGGCCCCGGCGCGGTCGCCCGCGAGGGCATCGCCGCTCTCGACCCCGTGAACGGGCTGCCGCTGCGGTGGAACCCCGGCCGGACGCGCGGCGTCGGCGCCCAGGCGATCTTCGCCAACGACCAGGGGCTCTGGGTCGGCAGCGACACGGAGTCCTTCGCCGGCGAGCCGCGCCGTCGCCTCGCGTTCCTGCCCCTGCAGGGCGGTTCCTCCATCCCCGTGACCCGCCAGGCGACCTTGCCGGGCAGCGTGTACGCCGTCCAGCGCGCCGCCACCTCCGGCCGGGTGCTGTACCGCATCAACACCGGTGGCCCGGCGGTGCCGAGCCAGGACGACGGTCCCGACTGGGCTGCGGACACGTCCCCCGACTCGAGCCTGCGGACGAGCGGCAGCTCCACGGCAGCCGCCTCGATCGGCTCGCTAGACAGCTCGGTGCCCACCGGTACCCCGCGCGAGCTCTACGAGTCGGAGCGCTGGGACGGCGGCGGCGGTGACGAGATGCAGTGGCACTTCCCCGTGGCCAGCGGGCGAACCGTCGAGGTCCGCCTCTACCTGGCCAACACCTGTGGCTGCACGAGCGGCGCGGGCCAGCGCGTCTTCGACGTCGCGCTCGAAGGGCAGACCTGGCTCGACGACCTCGACCTCGCCGGCTCGGTCGGCCACTCGGTGGGCACCGTCCGCAGCCGGTCGGTCGTGAGCGACGGCTCGGTCGACATCGACTTCGGCCACGTGGTCGAGAACCCGCTGGTCAACGCCATCGAGATCATCGACCCGTCCGTGTCGACGGGCAGCTCGGTCTCCCTCGTCCGTCGCGGTGTCGACGCGAGCGGCGCTCCGGTGGGTCCGGCGGAGACCGTGTCGACGTCTACCGACTGGGTCGCCGCCCGCGGCACCTTCCTCGTGGCGGGGACCCTCTACTACGGCACCTCGCAGGGGCTCGTGGCCCGCAGCTTCGACGAGGGCCGGGTGGGTACGCCCCGCATGGTCGACCTCTACGACGACCCCGACGACGGGACCCGCATCCCCTTCCCGACGAGCAGCCTGACCGGCGCGTTCTTCGACCCGGCGACCCACCGGCTCTACTACACGGTGTCCGGCGACGCCCGGCTGCTCTACCGCTACTTCACGCCGGAGAGCGAGGTCGTCGGCGCCCAGACCTTCGTCGGCGACAACGGCGGGGTCGACCTCTCCGGCGTCGCCGGGATGACCCTGGCGGACGGCAAGGTCTTCTACGCCTCCGGCGCCGACGGCGCGCTGCGGTCGATCAGCTTCACCGACGGCGCGCTCCGCGGCACACCTGCCACCGTGTCCGCCGACGGCTCGTGGGCCTCCCGCGGGCTCGTCGTCGCCGGCCCGGCTCCCGCACCGCCGAACACCGCGCCGACGGCCTCGGCCTCGGTCACCTGCACCGACCTCACGTGCCGCTTCGACGCTGCGGGGTCCCAGGACAGCGACGGGACGATCACCGGTTACGCCTGGGACTTCGGCGACGGGGCGACGGGCACCGGCCGGACGACCGAGCACACCTACGCCACCGCCGGGGACCGCACCGTCACCCTGACGGTCACCGACGACGCCGGCGCCACCGCGAGCCGGACGGCCACGGCCACCGCGACCGCACCGGCACCCTGACGGTCACCGACGACGCCGGCGCCACCGCGAGCCGGACGGCCACGGCCACCGCGACCGCACCGGCACCCTGACGGTCACCGACGACGACGGCGCCACCGCGAGCCGGACGGCCACGGCCACCGCCACCGCACCGGCCCCGAACGCGGCACCGACGGCGGTGGCGACGGTGACCTGCGCCAACCTGGCCTGCACCTTCGACGCCGCGGGATCGACCGACAGCGACGGGACCATCACGCGCTACGCCTGGGACTTCGGCGACGGGACCAGCGGCACCGGCGCGAGCACGCAGCACAGCTACGCCACCGCCGGGGACCGCACCGTCACCCTGACGGTCACCGACGACGACGGCGCCACCGGGACGAGGACCGCGACCGCCTCGGCGACCGCCCCGCCGGCGAACGTGGCGCCGACCGCGGCGGTGATGGCGACCTGCGACGAGCTGGTCTGCAGCTTCGACGGGAGCGCCTCGGCCGACAGCGACGGGACGATCCGCACGTACGCCTGGGACTTCGGCGACGGCACCA
>NZ_JBBIAA010000020.1:0-22901 GCF_037482545.1 Pseudokineococcus basanitobsidens
CGCCTCCCTCAAAGCCACCACCCTCACCCTCGTGCTCCGACCCGCATGACCGGCGCGGATCTCCGCAGCACGAAGGACAGCGGCATCCAGGTCCTGCGGGGTGTCGCGGTGCTTCTCATGGTCGCTGGCCACGTCATCGGCTCAGGCCCCGGACGTGGACTCGGCGTCCCAGACGACTCGGCCTGGCGATGGGGGTACACGGCGCTCGAAGACGTGCGGATGCCCCTCTTCACCGTGGTCTCCGGCTTCGTCTACGGCTACAGACCGCTTCCCAAGGGCACGTCGTTGGCCCCGTTGGTGCGAGGAAAGGTCCGGCGCCTGCTCGTCCCGCTCGCCGTCGTCGGGACGGCGTACTTCCTCGTCCAGTCCACGGTGCCGGGGACGAATCGCTCCAGGTCTTGGGGAGAGCTCTGGAGCATCTACGTGCTGCCCTACGAGCACTTCTGGTTCCTCCAGGCCATCTTCCTGATCTTCTTGATCGTGGGCGCCCTGGACGCCCTCGGCGTGCTGGCATCCCCGAGGCGGCTGCTTCTCGTGGTCCTGCTGACCTCGGCGGGCGACGTACTCCTCCGCGTTCCAAGCGCTTTTGACGTCCTCAGCATCAACGGCGCTCTTCGGCTTCTGCCCTTCTTCCTCCTGGGCTACGGGGTCCATCGACACGAGGTCCGCCTCACACGGCGCTCGGGTCTGCTCTTGGCGCTTTGGCTCGGGGCCTCGTACGCAGTGTGGGCCGCCCTACTCGCTGGAGAAGAAGGGCCCGAGGGTGCGGCCCGACGCGCGCTTTCCTTGAGCATCGGTATACCCGCCGTGATCCTGCTCCTCGACCTCAGGAGTCGCCTTCGGTCTCGCGCACTGGCCGCCGTGGGTGGCTTTTCCTTCGGCATCTACCTCTTGCACGTCTTCGGCACCGCGGGCGCGAGAATGCTGGCAGAGCTGCTGGGCCTCACATCCACGGGGCTGCTCTTCCTGCTCTCCCTCGCCGCAGGCATCGCAGCGCCCATCGCCTTCGAACGCGCCACAGGCCACGTCCCGATGGTCAGCTGGGCCGTCCTCGGTCAGAGGCCACTGCGACGTCGTGCCCGGGACCGCGTCCCCTACGAGACGCTCGGGCCGACGGGCGATTCCGTACGCTGACCAGCGGGCACCTTCCCCGCCGCCCCCCTCAGCCGTTGACGCCGCCGCCATCACCGATGGCTACTGACAGCATCACGGAGCTGATGACACCGTTGTACTGGTCGTTGTCCTGCCGGACGTTCTTTCCTCCGATCCGTACGGGTCCTTCTGGACTGATGTCGAGCCCCTCGGGCACGACCGTGCTGGCGGACAGCTCACCGTCGACAAGCAGCGAGAGCCGGCCACCGCGTCGCTCGCAGACGACGTCATGCCAGGCGTCATCGGCGACAGAGCTTGTGCCCTCGAGGACGTGGCGCGCGGGCCCGGCGACCGCGGCGTCCGTCGCGGACTGCACGAGGACGCATGACGGAAGTCCCTCCGCCCCGTCGACCTGGAGCTTCCACTGGCCACCGCCCCCGGTCGAGAAACCCTTCTGCGCCACGTTGGAGCCCGGTGACGTCTCGTCCGGCGCCATCCGCAGGACGGCCGACAGCACGAAGTCCTGGCGACCCGGGGAGAGGTCTCCGGCGTCCATGACCTCCACGATCGCGCGCGGGCAGACCTGGACGTCGCAAGGAGCGGGGAACTGCAGGGCCTTTCCCGCACCCCGAGGACCGTCGACGGCCGAGACGGTCCCGGGCGTGTCTCCTGGCACCCTGATCTTGGCCGCGAGCACGCGGCCCGTGCCGTCGTCGAGCGGTGTGCCGTCGCGGGGCACGTCGAGATCGTCGAACGTCACCGAGAGCACCTCTTCGAGCGCGGGCGTGACCGAGCGCCGGGACTGCTCCACCGCGGTCGGCGTGGGAGCGCCCGCCTGCCCGTCGCACGCGCAGAGCAGCCCCACGGACACAGCGGCAGCGACGAGGCTTCGACTCGAGGCTTGTCGCACCGCCCCATGATCCGCCATGACGAGATGGGTGCGGGTGCAACGGCTGACGGCACGGTCGCCTCCTCGTCCCGCCATTCCGAGCACCTGCCTCGAACGGGCGAGTGCCCTTCCGGAGGCGACCTATGCTCCGCGGGTAGCTCACCGCGTGGGCGACAAGTGCCAACACCAAGGGGGACGGCGTGAACGCACCGCAGACGCCCGTCGGCGCAGCCGACCTGGGCGACTACGCAGAGCGTCTGCGTCGTCGATGGTGGCTCGTCGCCCTCGGTGTGATCATCGGCGTCCTGGCCGGCATCGCCTACTCCGCCCTGGCGCCTCCGCGGTTCGAGGCGACGGCCTCCGTCCTCGTGCGATCGACCGCCGTGGGCACAGACAGCACGGACAACAGCCCCAACGACGACGTCAACCTCGACACCCAGGCGCAGATCGTGCAGTCGACGGACGTGACGACGCGCGCGAGGGATGCCCTCGGCACGCCGCTCTCGCCGGAGGAGCTCAGGGACCACGTCACGGTGTCCGTGCCCCCGAACAGCCAGGTGATGTCCATCACCTTCGCCGCCCCCACCGCAGCGGGTGCCGCGGACGGCGCGCAGGCCTTCGCCGAGGCGTATCTCGACGAGCGGCAGCAGGAGGGCCAGGAGAGCGTCGAGGCGCAGGTGCAGACGCTCGACAGCCAGCTCGACTCGCTGCGCTCCGACCTCGCCGCGGCCTCCGACGCGAACGCGGTCCTGCCTGACTCAGCCGACACCGCAGCGCTGACCGCAGACCAGCGAAGCATCATCGTCGACCAGATCAGCGAGGTGCGGACCCGGCTCACACCGCTGCTCGGCGCCGAGGTCTCGGGCGGACGCGTCATCACCCCTGCGGTGACGCCGTCGTCGCCGGCGGCCCCCGTCCTGGTGATCGACGTCGCGGCAGGCCTCGTCCTGGGCCTCCTCCTCGGCGTCGCCGTCGCCGCCCTCGTCGACGCGCGTGATCACCGACCGCACCGCCGAGCCGACGTCGTCCGGCGCACCGGCCTGCCGGTGCTCGCACAGCTCGAAGGTCGCCAGCCGACCCTGGACGAGGCCGTGAGCCACATGGCCGCGGCCCGCAGCGTGCTCAACCTCCGTAGTCGTGCGAGCTCGGTCATCACGGTCCAGGGGTTCGAAGGCGCTGGGGCCGGGGCCGCCGCTCCCGCTCTGGCCATGTCCTTGGCCCTCTCCGGGCACCGCACTGTCCTCGTGCTGACCGACGGGGCCTCACCCACCTCGACGATGCTCGACGTGGAGCGGCGGACGGGTCTGAGGGAGCTGATCACGGAGGGGATGGCCGTGGAGGACGTGCTCGTCGACGTCGTCGGGCCTCACGGACTGCGCGTCCTGCCGGTCGGGATCCGTGGCGGTGAACCGCAGGACCTGCTGGCCTCGCCGGGTTTCCGGCAGCTGGTGGACGAGCTGCGCCTCGTCGCCTCCCGTGTGGTCGTCGAGACCGCGGCAGCCGACCGTTCACCCGCCGCGCTCAGTGCGGCCCTGGCGGGAGACGCGGCGGTGCTGGTCGCCACCCGCGCCCGTACCGACCTGCGCCGCGTCAAGGGCGTCCGGGCCGACCTGGAGGGGCGCGGCGGAGAAGTGCAGGGCGTCGTCCTCGTCGACGGCAACAGCGCCTCCGTGGGCACCGCGACCACGGTCGAGCGGTCGGGGGACGAGCTCGCGCACCGCTCGCGCACGTGACACACGTCTCCCGCGGGACGGCAGTCCTGCCTCCGTCACCCCTCGCGCGGTCGGGCCGCCACGGCGGCGTGCGAGAAGGATGGCCGCTCGCCCTCCTCGTGGCCGGCTTCCCGGTGTGGTGGGCACTGGGGCTCACGGACATCGCGTTCGCGCTGACGGCGGTACCCCTGGCGGTCACGCTCGTCCGACGACGTCGGTTCGGCGTCCCCCCAGGATTCGGCCTGTGGGTGCTCTTCCTCGTCTGGGTCCTCGTGAGCGGCGTCGCCCTCGACGTCACGGCACCCGGGACGATCCCCCCGAGCGGCACCGGTCGCTACATCGCCTACGCCGCCCGCTTGGCGGACTACCTCGCGGTGACGGTCTTCCTCCTCTACGTGGGCAACACCCCCGAGTCGCTGCTCCCACGGAGACGCGTCGTCCGCTGGATCAGCCTGCTGGCGGTCTGGTTGGTCGTGCTCGGGCTCCTCTCGCTGGCGCTGCCGACCGCGGCCGTCCCCACCCCGCTCGGCGCCCTGCTCCCCGGCGGGTCGTCGACCGCCTCCCTGGCGCAGGTCCAGGAGGTGCTCGGCTACGAGGCACCTCGGCCAGCGGCACCGTTCACCTACACGAACATCTGGGGCAACGTCCTCTCCATCGCGCTGGTCTGGGTCGTCGTGGGGTGGGGGGTGTGGGGAAGGGCCCGGACGCGCGTCCTCGCGACCAGCCTCGCGCTCGTCGCGCTCGTCCCTCTCGTCTACTCGCTCAACCGCGCCGTCTGGGTCGGCGTCGCGCTCTCCGTGGCCTACGTCGCGGTACGCCTGGCCCTGCGAGGCAAGGTCCTTCTCGTGAGCGTGGCTGCGGTCGTAGCCGTCGTCGGGACCGTGTCGCTCGCCGCCAGCCCGCTGGGTGACGTCGTCGACCAGCGCGCCGAGGCCGGGCACAGCGACACCGTGCGCGAGATCCTCGCCGAGGGGGCACTCCGAGCGGCGGCGGACTCACCGGTGGTGGGATACGGGTCCACGCGCGCCATGCCCGGCAGCGGCAGCTCGATCGCCGTCGGACCCTCGCCGGAGTGCCCTCAGTGCGGCGCGCGCAACATCGGCAGCACCGGCCAGCTGTGGCTGCTCCTCATCGCCCAGGGCTTCGTCGGGACCGCCGTCTACTTCGCCTTCTTCGCGAAGGTGGCCTGGGCCTCGCGGCGGGACACGACCGCAGTCGGTCTGGCGGGGACGCTCACGGTCCTGCTGTCGGTCTACTACTCGGCCTTCTACGTCGCCATGACGATGCCGCTCGCGCTCACGATGCTGGCGGTGGCGCTGCTGTGGCGGAACCGCCAGGACGCCGAGTACCGCCGGCCCCCAGCACGGGCGTCCGCAGCGCTGATCGGCTCGTCGCGGGCGGCACCATGAGCGACGACCGTGGAGGTCGGTCGGGCCGGCCGTACGCCGTCGAGCTCCTCGAGCAGCTGCACCCGGGCAGCCCGGTCGGCCCGGGAAGGGCGCCGCAACCGTCGACGAGGTACCTCGTCCTCCCCTCACGCGCACGGCCGCGCGCCCTCGTCCCCGCGAACGAGCGACGCGCCGCGGCTCTCGCGCTGGCCCGACAGCTGTCGGGCCCCGGTCGTCGCCGTGGCCTCGCCCGGGCGGCTGCCGTCGCCGCCGTCTCGAGCGGTGCGGCCGACCTCCTCGCCCCGTCGCTGAGTGTCGGCAACGCCGTCGGGGGGATCGCCACCGAGGTCCTCCCGGGGGTGCTCCACCGTGACGACCTCCTCCTGGCCATGCCGGTCAGCCCGCCGCGGGCCAACCGCAAGCCGGTCCTGCAGGTGCTGGACCCCTGCGGAGCGGTGCTGGCCTTCGCCAAGGTCGGTCACGACGACCTCACCCGCGCACTCGTGCGAAGAGAGGCGACGGCGCTCCGGCGGGTGGGCGAGAGGGCCCAAGGCTGCCTCGTCGTGCCGGAGGTGCTGGGGCTGCGTGAGTGGTCAGGTCTCGACGTCCTCGTCCTGGGGGCTGTCGACGTCCGCCGACCGCGCCTCACGACCACCGAGGCGGGCGAGGCGCTGCGCAGGACCTCGGCCGCCGTCGTCGCGTGCGGCGACGCCAGAGACGTCCAGCTGGCCTCCGGCGAGCACGTGCGTCGACTCCGCGACGACCTGGAGGCCGGCGGGCCGACGGGGCGTCAGCTCGTCGCCCTCGTCGACTCGTTGGTGGCGCGTCTGGACGTCGCCGCGGTGGGGGGCTGGCACGGTGACCTCAACCCCGGGAACCTGGCTCTTGGCAGAGCGACGTCGACGGTCTGGGACTGGGAGAGGTTCGAGGCGTCGGCGCCCGTCGGTTTCGACCTCCTCCACCACCGCTTCACGAGCGCGACGCACGGGGGGACACCCCCGGAGAAGGCCGCCCTCGACCTGCTCGGCCATGCACGTGAGGTCCTCGGGAGCGACGACGACCACCGGTCTCGAGACCTCGCGCGTCTCTACCTGATCACCCTCGGCGCTCGCTACCTCGTCGACCGTCAGGACGTCGCCGGGGCCGCCGACGGGCAGGTGACCCGGTGGCTGCTACCCGCCGTCGCGGACGCCTGACGCCGCCGAGGAAGAGGGGCCGGGAGCTCATGCCGGTCGGGCACGACACAGAGCCAGAAGGGCGGACGCCAGGACGATGAGGAAGAACCGTGTCACCGTGGCAGCGCGAGAGGGCCTCCTCCGGCTCACGGAGGTGACGGCGAGGCCGACCGCCGCTGTCCGGTCCCTCCCCGACTTCCTGGTCGTCGGAGGGCAGCGCTGCGGCACGACGTCGCTCTTCAAGACGCTGGTGCAGCACCGCCAGATCTCTCCACCGGCGCTGCGCAAGGGGATCCACTACTTCGACGTCCACTACGACGAGGGCCCCGCCTGGTACCGGGGCCACTTCCCGGTCCGGCGTCCTCGCCTCGGAGGACCTCGGCGGCTCACCGGGGAGTCGAGCCCGTACTACATGTTCCACCCCCTCGCAGGGCGACGGATCGCCGACGACCTGCCTGACGTCCGGCTCCTCGTCCTCCTGCGCGACCCCGTCGAGCGGGCGTACTCCGCCCACGCGCACGAGTCGGCCAGAGGGTTCGAGACCTTGGACTTCGAGGCTGCGCTGGAGCAGGAGGACCAACGTCTCGCCGGCGAGGCGGAGCGCGTGCTGTTCGAGCCCGGCTACGAGTCCTTCCACCTCCAGCACCACGGCTACCTCTCACGTGGCCGGTACCTGGAGCACCTCCAGCGGCTCGAGCAGCTGGTGGGGAGAGAGCGGATGCACGTCGTGGACAGCGGCGACTTCTTCTCGTCCCCGGAAGCCACCTTCGCCCCGGTCCTCACCTTCCTCGGCCTGCCACAGCAGGAGGGGATCGCCTTCGAGCGTCACAACGCTCGGGCCCGGACCGCGATGCCGGAGGCCTTGCGGGCTCGGCTCGCCGAGCACTTCGCCCCCGCGGACGCAGGGCTCGCGCAGTGGTGGGGCCGGACGCCGTCGTGGCGGAGATGACCGGTGCCGGGGCTTCCCGCCCGGCCGCGGCCACGCCTCCGCGGGACGTGCACGTCGCCCGGCTGGCCCGGGGCGGTGCTGCCGGGCTGGTCGGGGCAGGCCTGTCCGCCCTGCTCACCCTCGCCTTCACGGTGCTCGTCACCCGCACGCTCCCGCAGCAGCAGGCCGGCCTCTTCTTCGCCCTGACGAGCGCCTTCCTCATCGCCTACTCGGTCGCGAGCCTCGGCGTCCCCACGGGCGTCGTCTACTTCGTCGCGCGCTACCGAGCCACGGGTCAGGCGCACCGGGTACCTGCCCTGCTGCGCCACGGCCTGACGTGGGCGGTGGTCGCCGCCGGGGTCACGGGACTCGTCGGGATCGCTCTGGCACCCCGGCTGGCCACGCTCCTCGGTGACGGCTCCGACGCCTCGACGACACTCGTCCGCATCCTCAGCGCGGCCCTCCTCGTGGCCGTGCTGAACGACGTCGCCGTCGGCATCACCCGCGGCTACGACACCATGCGCCCCTTCGTGCTCGTGGAGCGCATCGGCCGTCCACTCGCCCAGCTCGTCATCGCCCTCGTGGTCGTGGCCCTCGGAGGGGCGGGTGCCGTGGCCGTCGGCACGGCCTGGGTCCTGCCGTTCCTGCTGACGAGCGCGGTGCTCCTCGGCTGGGTCCGGCGCCTGAACCGCCCGTCCCGGGCTGCCGCAGAAAGGGCGGAAGGGGCTCCTGGCCACGTCGACCGCGGGGCCTTCTGGCGCTTCACCGGCCCGCGCGGGCTGGCTGCCCTCTCGCAGATGGTCCTGCAGCGCTCCGACATCGTCCTGCTCGGGGTGCTCGCCGGACCTGTCCCCGCGGCCGTCTACACCGCATCGACACGATTCCTCGTCTTCGGACAGCTCGGCGCCGGCGCGATCAGCACGACCATGCAGCCACGGATCGCCGCACTGCTGGCCGCCGGCGACGTGCCGAGCGCCCAACGGGTCTACCGCGTGGCGACGACATGGCTGGTCCTCATGGCCTGGCCGCTGTACCTGCTCGCCGCCGTGCTCGCGCCAGAGATGCTCCTGCTCTTCGGTCAGGACTACCAGGGAGGCGTCGGCGTGGTCGTGCTCCTCAGCCTCACGATGCTCGTGGCGACCGGCTGCGGGGCGGTGGACGTCGTCCTGACCATGGCCGGGCGGTCGGCGTGGACCATGGGCAACGCCTTGGCCGCCGTCGCGGTCAACGTCGCCCTCAACCTCCTGCTGATACCCCGGCTGGGGGTGTTCGGCGCGGCGATGGCCTGGTCCGCGGCGATCCTCCTGAGGAACCTCCTCCCTCTGGCACAGCTGGCGCTCTCGCTCCGTCTGCACCCCTTCGGCCGGATGACCGCCGCCGCAGCGGGTCTCTCCCTCGTTCTGGTCGGCGGCCTCCCGGCGGCCGCCCGGGCCATCTCGGGCGGGTCGTCGGTCGTCACCGCAGCCGTCGCGGTCATCGGTGTGCTGGGCTACGCGGCCGTCGTCGTTCGGAAGCGGCGGGCCTTCGACCTCCACCAGTTCTCCGCCATCCGGAGGCGCCGTGCGTGATCCGCACCTTCCCCGTCGCGACGAGGAGCGCCACGGCGCCAGGCCCGCGTCTCCTTCCCCGCGCGTCCGGGTCCTCTTCCTCGGGGGCCTGGGTCGCAGTGGCTCCACGTTGGTCGAGCGTCTGGTCGGCGAGCTGCCGGGGACGTGCTCGTTGGGCGAGGTCGTCCACCTGTGGGAGCGCGCGCTGCGGGACGACGAGCTGTGCAGCTGCGGCCGTCCCTTCTCCCGGTGCCCGTTCTGGACGGAGGTGGGTGCGCGCGCGTTCGGCGGGTGGGACCGGTTGGACGCGGGAGAGGTGCTGCGTCTCAAGGGGGACGTCGACCGCAACCGCCACCTGCCGTGGTTGCTGCTCGGCGCGCGGGGTCGCCGGCGGCGCTCCGCCTTGCGCCAGTACCTCCGCCTCTACGAGGCGCTCTACCGTTCGGCCGCCGAGGTGTCGGGAGCCGACGTCGTGGTCGACTCGAGCAAGCATGCCTCGCTCGTGTACGCGTTGAGGTGGTCGAGCGCCCTGGACCTCCGGGTGGTGCACATGGTGCGTGACGCACGCGCCGTCGCCTACTCCTGGTCCCGCCGCCGCCGGCGCCCGGAGGCCGGGGACCCGAGCACCATGATGCCGCGGTGGGGGCCGGTGCGGGTCTCGCTGTGGTGGGACGCCTTCGCGTCGGCCTTCCTGCTCCTCCCCCTCACCGGGACGCCCGTCCGCGTCGTCCGCTACGAGGACGTCATGGCGGCCCCCACGCGCGAGCTGCTCCGCATCGCAGATCACGCCCGCCTCTCGGTCGAGGAGGAGGACATGGCCTTCCTCCGCCACCACGAGGTCGACCTCAGCCCCTCGCACGCGGTCGCGGGCAACCCGATGCGTTTCACCGTCGGCACCGTGCCCCTACGACGTGACGACGAGTGGCGTGGGCGCATGCCGGCGACCGCTCGACGGATCACGTCCGTGATGACGACCCCCCTGAGGCTGCCCTTGGGCTACATCCGCCCGTCCGCCGGTGCGGTGACGCGACGACCACGACGAGGAGATCGATGAGCCAGGACACCGACGAGGACACCTGGCCGACCGTGGCCGTGGTCATCGCCACGCGGGATCGACCCGAGCTGCTGAGGCAGGCCCTCGCGGCGGTGAGCGCCCAGGACTACCCCGGCCACGTCGAGACGGTCGTCGTCTACGACCGCAGCGAGCCGGACACCACCCTGGCCACCGCAGGCGTCCGACCGGTCCGGGTCCTCACCAACTCGCGGTCGCCCGGTCTGGCAGGCAGCCGGAACACAGGCGTCCTGGCGACGAGCAGCGACCTGGTCGCCTTCTGCGACGACGACGACGCCTGGTGGCCGGCACGCTTGCGGACCCAGGTGGAGGCGCTACGCCGCACGAGCTGCCCGCTGGCCCTGGTGACCACCGGCATCCGGGTCGTGTACGGAGGACGAGAGGTCGTGCGACGCCTCGAGAAGGACCTCGTCAGTCGTGCCGATCTGCTGCGCTCACGACTGACCGAGCTCCACCCCTCCACGTTCCTCCTGCACCGCGAGCTGCTGGACGAGATCGGGCTCGTCGACGAGGAGCTGCCGGGGAGCTACGCCGAGGACTACGACCTCTTGCTCCGAGCCGCGGCCAGCGCTCTCGTCGTCAACGTGCGCGAGCCGCTCGTGGACGTGCGCTGGCACCCGCAGTCGTACTTCGCCGGGCGGTGGGAGGTGATCGCGGACGCCCTCGACGTGCTCCTCCGCAAGCACCCTGACTTCCGCACCGACCCGGCCGGAGAGGCGCGCATCCGCGGTCAACGGGCCTTCGCACTTGCTGCGGCAGGACGGCGCAAGGCTGCGCTGGAGGAAGCAGTGAGGACGGTGCGGCTCCACGCCGCAGAACGCAGGGCCTACCTCGCGGTGCTGGCGGCGGCCGGCCTCGTGGACCCGGACTGGCTGCTGCGCCGGCTCAACGCCAGAGGCCGCAGCCTCTGACGCCAGGAGCCCGGGCCACCGCACTGCGGTGGCCCGGGCTCCGGGGGTCGGACGAATGGATCAGCTCCCGCTCACGACCCAGCGCCACGCGGCCAACGAGGGCGCGTCGAGCAGCCGGTAGTCACCGCCGATGGTGCAGTCGAAGTACATGACCCACGACGCGTCGTTCGCCTGCAGCCACTTCCCCGAGTCACGCAGCCACTGCGCCCGCTGCAGACCGAGAGGGTCGGTGGCGACCATGAGGCTGCCGAACTCGGCGATCCCCCAGGGCTTGCCCTCGGCCTCCGAGGCCGTCTTGACCGGGCCGAAGAGCTTCGCCGGCGTCGTGAAGCCGTTCTTCTTCGCGGTCAGGTTGTAGCAGTCCCAGCCCAGCTCGTCGACGACGTCCTTGCCCGGGTAGAAGTCCTTCCAGTTGCGCCGGGACGCCGGGTCGAGCGTCCAGCACATCAGGACGGGGGTGGCCTTGAGCCGGTCGTTCCGGACGGAGTCGGCCAGGCGGTCGAGGTGCGCGAAGGCCGCGCGGAACTCCGCCGCGGTGAACTCACCGCGCTCCACGTTGTCCTCGGGCTCGTGGTAGTAGGTCCAGTTGATCTGCCGGTCCCGCGGGGCCTTGGCGAACCAGTCCTTGAAGTGGGCGTCGAGCTTGCCGGACAGGACGTCCTTCGGCACGGCCTTGAAGGACACCACGACAGGCCGACCGCTCACGCCGCCGGCGCCGTTCCAGTCGCCCGGCAGACCGGGGTAGAAGACCCGCGTCGTCTCCATGCCGCCGTACTTGGCGTCCTGGAGCGACAGAGCCTGGGTGTAGCTCTGGCCGCCGACGGGGAAGACGTTCGCACCGAAGAGGGTGTCCTGGGTCGGTGCCTGTGCAGGCGGGGGCGTCGGAGGCGTCGGAGGCGTCGGAGGCGTCGGAGGCGTCAGCGTCTTGTACGAGACCACGAGCTTGGGCGCCGTCTCCTTGCCGGACTCCTTGCTGAGGATCTCGCTGACGCCGGACGGCACGGAGAAGGCGAGGTTGACCGGCGAGGAGGCCTGCACGAGCTTCGTGACGTCGACGGAGAACGACTTCGTCCCCGGCGAGGGCTTCAGCGAGGCGATCTGCGTGGACGTGCCGGGCGCCGACTTCCAGGCCACGGTCTTCTCGTCCCAGGAGGCGGAGCCCAGGCTCGAGACGTCGATGCGGCCCGGCTGGTTGCGCGTCGAGCTCACGCGCACTTCCGCCTTCGTGACGGTCGCACCCTCCGGCAGGCCCGGGGCGGCGAAGCGCAGGAGCGCCTTCTTCGTCATGGACGACGTCGACGCGGCGACGACCTTGGTGCTGGAGCCCGTCGTCCGACCGGGGGCCTGCTTGTCGACGTAGGCGTCCCCGACGGGCAGAAGGGTCACGCTGCCCGTGGCCGAGGTCGCCGCCTGGGACGCCGGGATGCCGACGAGGGCGGAGCCGGCGACGGCCGCGGTGGCCGTGAGGGCCAGGAGCGCGCGGCGGCTGCCGCGATGGTGGGTGGTCATGACTCTCTCCTCGATGGCGTGGGACTACGTGGTCGTGTGCCACTGCCTCGTCCTCGCTCAGGACGACCTGTACGCGCTGGATGGGATCGTCGTGCGTCGTGAGCCCGACCGGCTCACCCGTGGTGCTCCACCCGTGTGAACGACCACGTCCACCGGGTGCCGTGCATGCTGCGACGTCAAGGGCTGGTCGAGACCCTCCGTCACCGCCTGCCACTCCGAGGAGTGACACCCGGTGACGTCGCCGAGGGCATCAGTCCCGCGAGGGACGCAGGAGGATAAGCACATGGTGAGCCAAATGGGTGAAGCGTTGACGATCCAGGTCCGGGACGGCACGGCGGAGCTGCTCGGCCTCGCCTCCGCGGCCAACCTCACCGGCCTGCGCGTCCGGCTCACCGGGGAAGGCACTGCCCTCGGAGAGGTGACCGCCGGCACCTCCTCGAGGACGACGATCGTCCTCGATCCCGGGGCGGCTCTCCCTCCGGACGGCCACGACCTCCGGCTCGTGGACCCCGAGCTCGTACCCTTCGCGGCACTGTCGGACGTCGCGGTCCATGTCGAGCAGGACGGCGGCACCACGGTCGTCGGTGACCTCGTCGCTCTCACCGCACGGACCCCGTCGACCTTCCCCGGGCTCGACCTCCACGGCCGGCCCGACGATCTGGCCGGGGCCGACGTGGTCGTCACCGACCGCCCGCTCCTCACCCAGGACATCGAGGCGGTGCGCCGGCTCAGGACCCGGGGGCGGCCTCTCGTCCTCGTGGGCCTCGTCGGCGACGGCAGACCGGTACCGCGAGAGATCCTGGCGCGAGCCCTTCGAGCCGCCGTGGAACCCGTCGTCGACACCGAGGGTGCGGACCCGCCGGGCGTGCGCCTCCTCGTCCTGCCTGACGGTCCCGGTGTCGACCCGGTGCTCGTCCGGCTGATGGATCAGATGGGCGTGGCGCGGTCGTGGCGAGCACGTCCGTGGGACTCCGACACCACGTCGTCCTCGGACGGTCTCCCCTGGTTGGACACGTCCGCCGGCACCCCGTGGCCGGACGTCCTGGCTGATCTTCGCCGCGGCGTCATCCCTCCGACAGAGGTCGCCCCTCCGGACGTGGGGCGGGAGCTCCAGCGCCTCCACCCCTCGGCCCTGTCCGTGGGAACGGTCCTCCTCTTCACCGGGCTCTCCGGGTCGGGCAAGTCGACCGTCGCGGCCGGCGTCGCGGCGGCGCTCCGCACCGAGGGATCGCGCCGCGTGACCGTCCTCGACGGCGACCGCGTCCGGACGTTGCTCTCCTCGGGCCTCTCCTTCTCGAAGGAGGACCGTGAGGTCAACGTCCGGCGCATCGGCTACGTGGCAGCCGAGGTCGCCCGTCACGGAGGGACCGCCGTCTGCGCCCCCATCGCCCCCTACGCGAGCACCCGCGCCGAGGTGCGGTCGATGGTCGAGGAGGCCGGCGGACGCTTCGTCCTCGTGCACGTGGCGACGCCGCTCGCGGTGTGCGAGGCGCGAGACCGCAAGGGTCTCTACGCGCGCGCCCGCACGGGCAGGCTGCCCTCGTTCACCGGCATCAGCGATCCCTACGAGGAGCCCGAGCACCCCGATCTACGGCTCGACACCAGCACGACGTCCGTCGAGGACTGCGTGGCGGAGGTCGTCGGCCTCCTCCGGCGCCGCGGATTCGTGGCCGGTGAGGCGTGACCCGCCCGCTCAGCGACGCGCCCGACCGGCTCGCGCGACGACGTCCTCGAGGACCGCCCGGATCCTCCGAGCCGTCATGGCCGACCGCTCGACGTCCCCGTCGGCGTCCGCGACGCCCTCGCCGGGGTGCGCGAGCAGGTGGTCGACGAGGGCACCGAGGTCGTCGACGTCCTCGCAGAGCAGGACGGTGCCCTCTCGGGCCATCCGTCGGCTGAACAGCTGCTGGTGGGAGTCCACGTGCTCTCCCCGCGTCGGGTCTCGGGGGACGACGACCGGCGTCCGCCCTGCCCTGCGAGCCTCCATGATCGTCGCCGGACCACCGTGGCTCACCACGACGGTGGCCGCCTGCAGGAGGTCCTGCAGCTCCGCGTGGGGGACGAGGGGACGGCCCTCGACCCGCTCGGGACCCGTGGTCCTCCCGTGCTGGACCACGACGCGGGCACCACCGTGCTCGGCCCCCCAGGCGTCCGACCACTCTACGAGCCGGCGGAAGGGGTGATGGTCCGTCCCGAGGAGCACGAGGACGACCGGCGCGGCCGCTCGCGCCGTCGACGGCACCGAGGGCGTCTCGGCAGGGCTCACAGGACTCGTCCCACCACGGTGGCGCCGGGGTAGAACGCCAGCTGCTCCTCCCACTGCACGAGGAAGCGAGTGGTCAGCGGACGGCAGAGCCGACCCGTCAGCGTCGGGCCGTCGAGGCGGTCGTAGACCTCCAGGTAGACCGTGGGCACGCGCATCAGGCGCGCGAGGAGGAAGAACGGCAGGGCGACACCCGCGCCGGTGGAGACGACCACATCGGGACGTCGGTGGCGCAGCGTCCGGAGCGCGAGCGACGCGTTCCGCAGGAGGTTGGGCAGGTGGCGGGTCGTCGGGTGGTGAGCCGCGACCCAGTCCTCGTCCGCGAGAAGGCTCGTCGCGTCCCCCGTCGGGAAGGTCACCCATCGCCGTGCCGCCCCGGCGAGCTCGGGCAGCAGCGGCACGAGCTGAGCCAGGTGCCCTCCGCTGGAGCAGACGAGGAGGACGTCCAGCGACGCGGCGTCGTGCGTCTCGGCCGCCCCCATCCCGCCCTCCCCGCTCACTCCGCCGCCGTGATCATCCCTGCGGCGACCGTCTTGTTCGTGCCCTCGTCGACGAGGACGAAACCACCGGTCGTGCGGTTGCGCCGGTACTCGTCGGCGAGCAGGGGCGTCGTCGTGCGCAGCCGGACCCGCCCGATCTCGTTGAGGCCGAGCTGCCCTCCGCTCGCGTCCCGGTGCAGCGTGTTGACGTCGAGCCGGTACTGCAGCTCCTTGATGACCGCCCGGGCCGAGCGGGTGGTGTGCTTGATGGCGTACTTGCGGCCGGGAGCCAGGGCGGACGACTCGTCCATCCAGCAGACCATCGCGTCGATGTCCTGGCTCGGGGTCGGGGCGTTGTGCGGGCGGCAGATCATGTCCCCGCGGCTCACGTCGAGCTCGTCCTCCAGCCGGATGGTCACCGACATCGGCGGGAAGGCCTCGTCGACGGGACCGTCGGCCGTGTCGATGGCCGCGATGCGCGTCGTGAAGCCGGACGGGAGGACCATCACCTCGTCGCCGGGCTTCAGCACGCCGCCGGACACCTGCCCCGCGTACCCCCGGTAGTCGAGGTGCCGGCCGGACTGGGGACGGATGACGTACTGGACGGCGAAGCGGGCGTCCACGAGGTTGCGGTCGCTGGCCACGTGCACGTTCTCCAGGTGGTGCAGCAGGCTCGGACCGTCGTACCAGGGCGTCCGCTCCGACCGCGTCACGACGTTGTCCCCGGCGAGCGCGGACACCGGGACGACGGTGAGGTCCGGCACGTCGAGCTTCGCGGCGAAGTCCGTGAAGTCCCGGCGGATCTCCTCGAAGACCTCCTCGGAGTAGTCGACGAGGTCCATCTTGTTCACCGCGAGCACCAGGTGCGGCACCTGCAGCAGCGTCGCCAGGAAGGCGTGCCGACGGGACTGCTCGACGAGGCCCTTGCGCGCGTCGACGAGGATCAGCGCGAGGTCGGCCGTCGACGCCCCGGTCACCATGTTGCGCGTGTACTGGATGTGGCCCGGGGTGTCGGCGATGATGAACTTGCGCCGCGGCGTCGCGAAGTAGCGGTACGCCACGTCGATGGTGATGCCCTGCTCGCGCTCGGCGCGCAGGCCGTCGGTGAGCAGGGCGAGGTTGACGTACTCGTCCCCCCGGTCCTTGCTGGCCCGCTCGACGGACTCGATCTGGTCCTCGAACACCGTCTTGGTGTCGTAGAGCAGCCGTCCGATGAGCGTGCTCTTGCCGTCGTCGACCGACCCCGCCGTCGCGAAGCGCAGGAGGTCGGCGTCCCGCTCCATCGCGACGGGAGCGCCGACGACCGGGTCGGTGGTGTGCGTGCTCATCAGAAGTACCCCTCGCGCTTGCGGTCCTCCATGGCGGACTCGCTGAACTTGTCGTCGCCACGGGTGGCGCCGCGCTCGGTGATCCGCGTGGTGGCCACCTCCTCGACGATCTTGTCGACCGTGTCGGCCTCGGAGCGCACGGCGGCCGTGAGGCTCGCGTCGCCCACGGTCCGGTAGCGGACCTTCGCGGTGAAGACCTCCTCCCCGGCACGGGGCCGGCAGACCTCGTGGACGGCGAAGAGCATCCCGTTCCGCTCGAAGACCTCGCGGTCGTGCGCGTAGTAGATCGCGGGCAGCTCGATGTCCTCGGCGGCGATGTAGGACCAGATGTCGAGCTCGGTCCAGTTCGACAGCGGGAAGACCCGGATGCTCTCGCCGGGATGGATCCTGCCGTTGTAGAGGCCCCACAGCTCGGGGCGCTGGTTCTTCGGGTCCCACTGGCCGAAGTCGTCCCGGAAGCTGAAGATGCGCTCCTTGGCCCGCGCCTTGTCCTCGTCGCGGCGGGCCCCCCCGAAGACGGCCGTGTAGCCGCCCTTCTCGAGGGCGTCGAGCAGGACCGGCGTCTGGATGCGGTTGCGCGTGCCGTCCGGCGGCTCGGTGACCAGGCCCCGCTCGAGCGCGTCGGGGACGCTCGCGACGACGAGCTGGACGCCGAGCTCGGCGGCGCGGCGGTCCCGCAGGTCGAGCACCTCGGCGAAGTTGTGGCCGGTGTCGACGTGCATCACCGGGAAGGGGATCGGCGCCGGGGCGAAGGCCTTCTCCGCCAGGCGGAGCATGACGATCGAGTCCTTGCCCCCCGAGAACAGGAGCACGGGCCGCTCGAGCTCGGCGACGACCTCGCGGATGATGAAGATCGCCTCGGACTCCAGGGCCTGCAGCTGCGTCAGCTGGTAGCGGCCGGCGGCCGAGGACGTCGGACGGGGGGTCATCGAGTGGCCTCCGCAGGCGCGTCGGGGGTGGTGGTGGGCGGCTGCTCGCGGCCCTCGCGGGCGGCGACGCGGGCGATGGCGTCGAGGACGGCGCCGGCGACCTCGGGGCGGGCCACGACGAGGTCGGGCAGGGTCGGATCGGGTCGGTTGTAGACGAGGGGTGACCCGTCGACCCGGCTCGTGTGCAGACCGGCCGCGCGCGCGACCACGACGGGAGCCGCGGAGTCCCACTCGTACTGCCCACCGGCGTGGACGTAGGCGTCGGCCTCGTCGCGCAGCACGGAGGTCGCCTTCACGCCGGCGGACCCCATCGGCACCAGCTCGGCGCCGAGCTCGGCCGCGAGGGCGGTGACGAAGGCGGGCGGGCGCGAGCGGCTCACCGCGAGGCGGATGACCTGCGGGGCGCCGGTCGGACGGACCGGCGGCTCGTCCGTGCCGTAGGTGGTGCCGGCGGCCGGCAGCGCGACGGCGCCGGCGACGAGCTCGCCCTCCTGCCAGAGGGCGACGTGGACGGCCCAGTCCGTGCGCCCGTCCTCCCCCGGCCCGCCGACCTCGGAGAACTCCCGGGTCCCGTCGAGGGGGTCGACGATCCACACCCTGGCCGCGCTGAGCCTCCCGGGGTCGTCGGCCGCCTCCTCGGACAGGACGGCGTCGTCCGGACGCTCGGCGGCCAGCAGGGACGCCAGCACCTCCTGCGCACGCCGGTCACCGGCGTCCTTGATCGAGCGCGCGTCGGCGCCGGCGGCGGCGAGGTCCGCGCGCACGGCGAGGAGGGCACGGCCGGCCTCGTCCGCCGCCTGGCGCGCCAGCTCGTCGTCCGTCCTGGTGGTGGGCATGGTGCTCCTGGGTGCAGGGGTCCCTCCTGCGACACCGGCGATGTCGAGCGGGACGGTCAGGTTAGTGGCGACGCAGCACCCGACGGCGGCTGTCCGCCTTTCGGGCGACACGGACGGCTCAGCCCTCAATAAGCACCCGAGCTCTTGACCACGGCCCGCGCCGTCTTCCACAGGATGAGCGCGTCCATCGCCAGGGACCAGTTGTCGACGTAGCGCAGGTCCAGGCGCATCGACTCCTCCCACGAGAGGTCGGCCCGACCGGAGACCTGCCACAGCCCGGTCAGGCCGGGCCGGACGCGCATCCGGAGGTGGACGGAGTCGTGGTAGTCGACGTACTCACGAGGCAGTGGCGGACGAGGCCCGACGAGTGACATGTCCCCGCGCACCACGTTCCAGAGCTGCGGCAGCTCGTCGAGGGAGAACCTCCGCAGCCACCGCCCGACGGGCGTGATCCTCGGGTCGTCGCGCATCTTGAACATCAGGCCGTCCCGGTCGCTGAGACCGACGAGCTGGTCGACCTGCCGGTCGGCGTCCACGACCATGGTGCGGAGCTTCAACATCGTGAAGAGGGCACCGTCGACCCCCACGCGCTGCTGGGCGAAGAAGGCGGGCCCGCGCGTCGTGATCCGGACCAGGAGCGCCGACCCGAGCAGGACCGGGGACGCCGCGAGCAGGAGCAGGCTCCCGAGCGTGCGGTCCAGCACGGCCTTCCCCAGCAGCCGCCCGGAGCGCGACGACGGACGCTCGACGTGCAGGAGCGACAGCCCGGCCGCGGGCCGCAGGTGGACGGCCGGGCCGGCGACCTCGACGAGACCGGGGGCCACGACGAGGTCGGCCCCGGTGGGTTCCAGGGCCCACGACAACCGCCGGAGGGACGGACCGGCCAGGTGCGAGCCGACGACGATGACGACGTCGACCGCGTGGTCCACCACCGTCTGGGGGACCTCCGCGACGGCCCCGAGGCACGGCGGCCAGCCGTCCGCCGACTCCCAGCCGGCGGGGTCGGGGACGGCCACGCCGACGACGTGCATCCCGTGCTCGGGCGCACGCCGGAGCCCGTCGGAGATGTCCAGCGCGCTCGGGCCGTCGCCGACGACGAGCGTGCGCAGCGCCGGCGCCCCACCTCGGCGGCGCCGTGCTCGCAGCCACCCGCGGAGGCGGTAGCGGTGCCAGGCCGTCAGCAGCGCGACGACCGGGACGGCGACGAGCACCATGCGGCGAGGCAGCAGCAGCTCCAGGCCGAACGAGACGACGCCGAGCCCGGCCACGACGGCGACGGCCGCCCGCAGGATCGAGGAGAACTCGTCGGGCCCGTCCCCCACCCGGCGCCACTCGTAGGCGCGCATCGCCGCGAGCACGCCGACCCAGGCGGCGGCCGACACGAGGGCGCCGACCACGACGGCGGTCGGGCCGAGGTCGCGGCCGACCTGGCGCAGTGAGACGAGACCGCAGGCGACGACCACGGCCGCCACGACGGCGTCCCCCAGGACGGCACGGCGCAGCAGCGGGACCGTCCAGGCCGTCCGTCGACGGGCGGCCGCGGCGACCGGGTCGCCGCCCTCGACCCGCGCGGCGTCGAACGGCCGACGGTCGGTCCAGGGCCGGCGGGTCGGGGCGTCGTGGCGGCGGCGCTCGCTCGCCTCGACCGGGGGCGCGTCGGACTGGGACGGCACACCGACCCGGGGTCCGACCTCGGCGCTCATCCAGTCCCCTCGTCACCCGCTCGTCACCGCGTGGCCCCTCACTCGTCACGCCCGACGGACGTTACTCACGGTGAAGGGGATGTGTGACCACTTCTGCCGGACAAGCACCCGGACGGACCATGTGACGTGACGACGTGCTCGTCCGTCGACCCGGTCACGGGCCGGGCGCTCCCTCAGCGCGGCGCGTGCACCTGCTGCTGGGCGGCCTCCAGGCCGCGCAGGACGACGAGCTCGACGGCGTCGGCCGCCTCCTCGAGCAGCACGGGCAGCTCGCGGCGCTCGGCGCTGCCGAAGGGCTTGAGCACGTAGTCGGCCGGGTCCATCCGGCCCGGGGGCCGACCGATGCCGACGCGCACGCGGACGTAGTCCTTGGTCCCCAGCGCCTTGGACGTGTCCCGCAGGCCGTTGTGCCCGCCCTCGCCGCCGCCGCGCTTGAGCCGGACGACGTCGCCCGGCAGGTCCAGCTCGTCGTGGACGACGACGACCCGTTCCGCCGGGACGGAGAAGAAGCGCGCCAGGCCGGCGACCGGGCCGCCGGACACGTTCATGTACGTCGTCGGCTTCGCCAGCACGACGGACGGCCCGGGCCGTCCACCGGGCAGCACGCCGAGGCGCACCTGCGCCACGGCCGCCCGGGCCTTGTGCGACCGGAAGCCCGAGCCGCCGCGGCCGGCGAGGACGTCGAGCACCATCTGCCCGACGTTGTGCCGCGTCGCCGCGTACTCCGGGCCCGGGTTGCCGAGCCCGACCACGAGCCAGGGGCCGGCCCCGGGGTCCGGGACCCCGGCCGGCGACCCGGCCGACGTCCCGGCCGACGTCCCGGCCGACGACGCAGAGGAGGGCCCCCCCGCCGTGGCGGAGGGGCCCCCGGGCTGCGTGGGGACCAGCGTCAGCTCTCGTCGTCGGAGGTGGCGATCGGGGCCGCCTCGGCCTCGGCCTCCTCGTCGGACTCGTCGCGCTCGATGCCGGCCTCGGCCTCGGCCTCGGCCAGCTCGGCGTCCAGCTCCTCGGCGGTGCGCGCCGCGCTGACGTTGACGACGAGCGCCTCGGGGTCGGTCACCAGGGTGGCGCCGGCCGGCAGCGTGACGCCGGAGGCGAGCACCTGGGTGCCGGCCTCGGCGCCCTCGACGGAGACGACGACGTTCTCGGGGATGCGCAGGGCGTCGACCTCGAGCAGCAGCGTCTGGTGGTCGACCGTGACGACGGTCTCGGGGGCGGCCTCGCCCTCGAGGTGGACGGCGACCTCGACCTCGACCTTCTCGCCGCGGCGGACGAGCACGAGGTCGAGGTGCTCGATCTCGCGGCGGCGGTGCTCGCGCTGCACGTCCTTGACGAGCGCGAGGACCTCGGTGCCCTCCACGTCGAGCGTGAGGACGGCGTTCTCGCGCTTGACGGCCAGCATCGTGGCGTGCCCCGGCAGCGAGACGTGGCGCGGGCTCTCGCCGTGGCCGTAGACGACCGCGGGGATCATGTCGGCGCGGCGGATGCGGCGGGCGGCGCCCTTGCCGAACTCGGTGCGCGTCTGCGCGGACAGGTGGATCTCTTCGGCCATGGGGTGCTCCCGGTGGTTCGTGAGACGCGGTGGGTCTCGGCGGTGGTCTGCGTCGCGCCGACCGGTCGGGCCGGCGCGGGCCCCGGCGGCGCGCGCGGTCGCGGGGGCGACCACCGCGTCGAGTGCGGACGCCGGCCCCCTGCGGGCCGGGGCGTCCCTCGCCGAGGCAACCGCGCGAGCATAGCCGCCGGCAGGGCTGCACCGCGCCCGGCCGCCGGTCAGGACCGGGCGGCCTCGAGCTCGCGCTCCGGGTCCTCGTCGCCGCCCTCGGCGGGCCCCCAGCCCGCGTCCGCGCCGACGGCCTTCTCGCGGCGGTGCCGGCGGACGGCGTAGACCACGGCCCCGACCCAGAGCAGCAGCAGGACGGGGTAGACGACGACGCCCGCGGTCGCCTCGACGTCGAGGCCCCGGAGCAGCGTGCGCGCGTTGGTGACGACGATGATCCCGCCGACCGCGGCGCCGAGCACGCGGGCCGGCAGGTAGCGGACGACCCAGGCGGCGACCGGGGCGGCCAGGACGCCGCCGACGAGCAGCGCGCTGACGACCGCGAGGTCGAGGCCCGCCGTGCCGAGGCCGAGCAGGAAGCCGAGGCTGGCCGCCACCGCGACGACGAACTCGGAGGTGTCGACCGAGCCGACGACCTTGCGCGGCTCCACCCGGCCGGAGCCGAGGAGCGCCGGCGTCGCGACCGGCCCCCAGCCGCCGCCACCGCTCGCGTCGAGGAAGCCGCCGAAGAGGCCGACCGGGACGAGGAAGCGGGAGCGGACCCGGCCCGGGCGCCGCACGAGCGAGCCGGTGGTGAAGCGGACGCCGACGTAGACGCCCAGCGCGAGCAGCACGCCCGCCACGTACGGCCCGGCGGACTCGGTGGACAGGTGGCTCAGCGCCGTCGCCCCGAGGAAGGCACCGACCGCTCCCGGCACCGCCAGGCGGCCGACGATCTTCCAGTCGACGTTCCCGAACCGCCAGTGCGAGGCGCCGGACGCGAGCGTCGTCCCGATCTCGGCGAGGTGCACCGAGGCCGACGCCACCGCGGGCGAGGTGCCGGCGGCCACGAGCAGCGTCGTCGACGTGACGCCGTAGGCCATCCCGAGGCTGCCGTCGACGAGCTGGGCTGCGAGCCCCACGAGGGCCAGGACGATCCATCCGCGCACGGTGACTCCACTTTGTTGACCAGGTCCGTCGGGAATGGAGTGGAGCAGACCCCCGACGGTGCGTCAAGCAGTGCTCACCCGTCGAGGTGCGACGGTGCGGGTGTGCGGCCGGCCGCGGCGACCGTCAGATGTCCATCCCGATCTCGTACGACGGCCGGCGCTCGGGCAGGTGCTCGACCACGACGGCGGGCAGCTCGTCGCGCACGACCATCGCGACGGTCGTCGCCTCGAGGATGGCGCGCTCGCTGGAGCGCAGCGCCACCCACACGTCCTGGAGCGAGACCGAGGCGCCCTGGTAGTCCAGCTGCTCGGGGCGCAGGTTGCGCACGAGCGCCAGGGGGCCGTCGATGGCACGGATGACGTCGGCGACGGTCAGCCGCTCCGGGTCGACGGCGAGGGCGTGGCCGCCGTCGGGCCCGGGGGGGGGGGGGGGG
>NZ_JBBIAA010000020.1:22999-51353 GCF_037482545.1 Pseudokineococcus basanitobsidens
CCCGCGCCGGCTCGTCACGAGACCGGCGCGGCGCAGGTCGCGCAGGATGGCCTCGAGGAAGCGCTGGGGGATGCCCTCGGCCTCGGAGACGCGGTCGCTGGTGGCCCCCCCGGGACGGGAGGCGAGCTGGCACACCGCGCGCAGCGCGTAGTCGGTCTTGGCGGTCAGGCGCATGGCGGCGCTCCCCTGGTCCCCTCGTGTCCTCGACGTCGGGTCGCGGGCGGCGGCGTCAGCTGTTGCCGTCGAAGAGGCTGGTGACCGAGCCCTCGTCGAAGACCGCGCGGATCGCCCGCGCCAGCAGCGGCGCGATGGACAGGACCGTCAGCTGCGGGAAGCGCTTGTCGCCGTCGATGGGCAGCGTGTTCGTCGTCACCAGCTCGGTGATGGGGCTGTCGCGCAGCCGCTCCACGGCGGGGCCGGACAGGACGGCGTGCGTCGCCGCCACCAGCACCTGCGCGGCGCCGTTGTCGACGAGCGCCTGCGCCGCCTGCACGATGGTCCCGCCCGTGTCGATCATGTCGTCGACGAGCACGCACGTGCGCCCCTCGACCTCGCCGACGAGCTCGTGCACCTTCACCTGGTTCGGCACGGCCGGGTCGCGCCGCTTGTGGATGATGGCGAGCGGTGCGCCGAGGCGGTCCGACCACTGGTCGGCGAGGCGGACGCGGCCGGCGTCGGGCGAGACGACGGTGAGCTGGGAGCGGTCGACCCGGGAGCCGACGTGGTCGGCCAGCAGCGGCATCGCCCACAGGTGGTCGACGGGCCCGTCGAAGAAGCCCTGGATCTGCGCCGTGTGCAGGTCCACGCTCATGAGCCGGTCGGCGCCCGCCGTCTTGAACATGTCCGAGACCAGGCGCGAGGAGATCGGCTCGCGGCCGCGGTGCTTCTTGTCCTGGCGCGCGTAGGGGTAGAAGGGCGCGACGACGGTCGTCCGCTTGGCGGACGCCCGCTTGAGGGCGTCCACCATGAGGAGCTGCTCCATCAGCCACTGGTTGATCGGCGCGCAGTGGCTCTGCAGGACGAAGGCGTCCGCGCCGCGCACCGACTCGCCGAAGCGCACGTAGATCTCGCCGTTCGCGAAGTCGTAGGCCGACGTCGGGACCAGCTCCACGCCGAGCTCCTCGGCCACCTCGGCCGCCAGCTCGGGGTGGGCCCGGCCGCTGACGAGCACCAGCCTCTTCTGGCCGGTCGCCTTGATGCCCGTCATCGCGCGTCTCCCTCGTCGGTGCTGCCCGTGGTGGTGCCCGTGCTCCCGGTGGTCCCGGTGGTCTCCTCGCCGCGCCCGCGGGCGCGGGCCGCGGCCCGCGCCGAGGGGCTGCCGGCGCGGCGGCGCTCGACCCACCCCTCGACGACGCGCTGGCGCGCCCGGGCGACGGCGATGGCACCCGGCGGCACGTCGGCGTCGATGACGGACCCGGCGGCCGTGTACGCGCCGTCCCCCACCTCGACGGGCGCCACGAGCATCGTGTCGCTGCCGATCCGCACGTGGTCGCCGACGCGGCTGCGGTGCTTGTGGACGCCGTCGTAGTTGACGAACACCGTGGCCGCGCCGATGTTGCTGTGCTCGCCGATCTCGGCGTCGCCGACGTAGCTGAGGTGCGGCACCTTGGAGCCGGTGCCGATGACGGCGTTCTTCGTCTCGACGTAGGCGCCGATCCGGCCGCCGGCGCCGAGACGCGTGCCGGGCCGCAGGAAGCTGAACGGGCCGACCGACGCCCCCTCCCCCACCTCCGCGCCGCTGCCGTGCGTGCGCACGACGGACGCCCCGACCCCGACGGTGCAGCCGCTCAGCGTGGTGTCCGGGCCGACGACCGCGCCGCCCTCGACGCGCGTCCCGGCGAGCAGCTGCACCCCGGGCTCGAGGCGGACGTCGGGCGCCAGCTCCACGTCGACGTCCACCCACGTCGTCGCCGGGTCCACCACCGTGACGCCGGCGCGCATCCACCGCTCGAGCAGGCGCCGGTTGAGCTCCGCGCCGGCGCGGGCGAGCTGCACGCGGTCGTTGACGCCGTCCACCTCGGCGGCGTCGGCGACCGGCAGGGCCGCGACGGCGAGCCCGTCGCCGCGGGCGACGGCCAGGACGTCGGTGAGGTACACCTCGCCCTGGGCGTTGTCCCTGCCGACCCGCCCCAGGGCGTCGGCGAGCACCGCGGCGTCGAAGGCGTAGATGCCGGTGTTGACCTCGCGAACCGCGCGCTCGGCCTCGGTCGCGTCCTTGTGCTCGACGATCCGCTCGACGCCGCCGTCCGGGCCCCGCAGCACGCGCCCGAGCCCGGCCGGGTCCTGCGGCTCGGCGGTGAGCACGGTGACGGCGCTGCCCCGCTGCTCGTGCTGGGCGACGAGGTCGACGAGGGTGCCCGGCTCCAGCAGCGGCACGTCGCCGTAGGTCACGACGACCGTCCCCGCGGGGGCGCCGCCGTCCGCGGCGAGGGCGTCGAGCCCGCAGGCGACGGCGCGGCCGGTGCCGGGGACGTCGTCCTGGTCGGCGACGAGCACGTCGGCGTCCGCCTCCCGGGCGGCCGCGGCGACGCGGTCGCGCTCGTGGCGGACGACGACGACGAGCCGCTGCGGGTCGGCGCCGCGGGCCGCGGCGAGGGCGTGCCCGAGCAGCGTGCGCCCGGCGAGGGGGTGCAGGACCTTCGGGAGGGCCGAGCGCATCCGGGTGCCCCCGCCCGCGGCGAGGACGACGACGGCGCTGGGCCTGGGGCTGCTCACGCGAGCGGGCTCCTCCGCGGCGGGGCTGGGCGGGACGGCGGCGACCCTACCCGCAGCCCCGGCGTCGCCCGGCCGTCGTGACGGGACGCACGCCTCCCGCTCCCCCGCGAGGACTCGAACCTCGATCTCACGCTTCCAAAGAGCGGCGTCCTGCCGTTGGACCACGGGGGACCGCGACCGGCCCGACCGGTCGGCCCGACGCTACCGGCCGCCGCCTTCCCAGCCGACTGCCAGCCGCCGAGACCCGTCTCGGACCCGCAGGTTACGGGTCCGTAGGTTACGGTTCCGTAGGTGACTTCCACCGACGTCGAGACCACGGCGGCCCTCCAGTCCCGGCTCCTGCGCGACCTCGAGCCCGTCGTCGCGGACAATTTGGAGCGCCACCTCAAGGCCACCCAGGACTGGAACCCGCACGACTACGTCCCCTGGAGCCAGGGGCAGGACTTCGCCTACCTCGGCGGCACCGACTGGGAGCCGGGCGACTCGGCCCTCGACCCGGTCGCGCGCACGTCGATGGTCGTGAACCTCCTCACCGAGGACAACCTCCCCAGCTACCACCGCGAGATCGCCACGAGCTTCGGCAAGGACGGCGCGTGGGGGCAGTGGGTCGGCCGCTGGACCGCCGAGGAGGGCCGCCACGGCATCGCGCTGCGCGACTACCTCGTCGTCACCCGCGGCACCGACCCCGTCGAGCTCGAGAAGCTCCGCATGGAGCACATGACCGCCGGGTACGACAACGGCGACAAGGGCATGCTCCAGACCATCGCCTACGTCTCGTTCCAGGAGCTGGCGACCCGCGTCAGCCACCGCAACACCGGGCGCGCCACCGGCTGCCCGGTCGCCGAGGGGCTGCTGCAGCGCGTCGCCAAGGACGAGAACCTGCACATGGTCTTCTACCGGAACCTGCTCGCCGCGGCCTTCGACATCTCCCCGGACGAGACCATGGAGGCCGTGCGGGACGAGGTCCTGGAGTTCGCCATGCCGGGCGCCGGGATGACCGGCTTCGCGCGCTCGTCGATGATGATCGCGAAGGCCGGCATCTACGACCTGCGGCTGCACCACGACGACGTGCTCATGCCCGTCCTGCGCTTCTGGAGGGTCTTCGAGCGCACCGACCTGGGCCCCCGTGGCGAGGCCGCACGGACCGAGCTCGCGCAGTTCCTCGCCAAGCTCGACGACACGGCCGCGAAGTTCGTCGCGCGGCGCGAGGAGGCGGCGGCCCGGCGCGCGGCGCGCACCGGGGCCTGACGCCCGAGCGGGGCGCGGGCGCGGCGGAGGGACGGCAGCGGCGACGCGAGGGGGATGATCGGGGCGTGACCACGACGCGACCCCCGGCACCGCGCCGGGCGCGGATGACCCGCGTCGAGCGCCGTGCCCAGCTCCTGGACGTCGGACGCTCGCTCTTCGCCGAGCGCGGCCTCGAGGGGGCCAGCGTCGAGGAGGTCGCCGCCCGCGCGGGCGTGTCCAAGCCCGTCGTCTACGAGCACTTCCGCCGCGGCAAGGAGGAGCTCTACGAGGTCGTCGTCGCCTGCGAGGTCGAGCTCCTCCTCGGGACGATGACGGCGTCCCTCGACGTGACCGGCCTGCACCCGCGCGAGGTCCTCGAGCGGGCGGCGCTGCGGCTGCTCGACTACGTGGAGTCCTCCAGCGACGGCTTCCGGATCCTCGTCCGCGACTCCCCCGTCGCCTCGACCGGCGGCACCTTCGCCACCCTGATCTCCGACATCGCCCGTCAGGTCGAGCACCTGCTCGTGCGGGAGATGGACCGCCGGGGCCTGCCCGCCCGCACGGCGCCGATGTACGCGCAGATGCTCGTCGGCATGGTGGCGCTCACCGGCCAGTGGTGGCTCGACACCCGCGAGCCGGACAAGGCGACCGTCGCCGCGCACCTGGTGAACCTCGCCTGGAACGGCCTGTCGGGCCTGGAGCCCGACCCGCGCCTGGACCGCCTCACCGCGGCGGCCCTGCGGGTCCGCTGACCCGCCCGCCGACCGACCCCACCGGCCCGCACGGAGCCGCGCTCAACGCTCGAGGACCGCCACGACGCCCTGACCCCCTGCGGCGCAGACGGACACGAGCGCACGACCGCCCCCGCGCACCGCGAGGGCCTTGGCGGCCGACGCCAGCACGCGCGCCCCCGTGGCCGCGAAGGGGTGACCGGCGGCGAGCGAGCCCCCGTGGGGGTTGAGCCGCTCGCGGTCCACCGCCCCCAGCGGCTCGTCCCGGCCCAGGCGCACCCGGCAGAAGAGCGGGTCCTCCCAGGCGGCGAGCGTGCACAGCACCTGGCTGGCGAAGGCCTCGTGGATCTCGACGACGTCGAAGTCCTGCAGGCACAGCCCCGTCCGCGCCAGCAGGCGGGACACCGCGTACGCGGGTGCCATGAGCAGCCCCTCGGCGCCGCTGACGTGGTCGACGGCCGCCGTCTCGGCGTCGACGAGGTAGGCCATCGGCTCGAGGCCGCGGCCGGCCGCCCATTCCGGCGAGGACAGCAGGACGGCGCTGGCGCCGTCGGACAGCGGCGTCGAGGTGCCCGCCGTCATGGTCGCCGCCTCGCCCCGGCCGAAGACCGGCCGCAGCCGCTCCAGCTGGGACAGCGTCAGGCCGGGCCGCAGGACGTCGTCGCGCTCCAGCCCGCGGTGGGCGACGACGAGGTCGTCGAGGAACCCGCTCTCGTAGGCGGCCTCGAGCCGGTGGTGGCTCGCGAGCGCCAGCTCGTCCTGCGCCTCGCGCGTGATGCCCCACTCGAGCGTCGTGCGCGCCTGGTGCTCGCCCATGGACAGGCCGGTGCGCGGCTCGGCGTTGCGGGGCGGCACGGGGACGAGGTCCTTGGGCCGGACCGCCGCGAGCGCCCGCACCTTCCCCGCGGTGCTCTTCTCCCGGCTCGCCCGCAGCAGCGCCCGCCGCAGGCCCTCCGAGACGACGACCGGCGCGTCCGACGTCGTGTCCGCGCCGCCCGCGATGCCGACGTCGACCTGCCCCAGGGCCACCTTGCCCGCGACGGCGAGCGCGGCCTGCAGGCCGGTGCCGCAGGCCTGGCCGACGTCGTGCGCCGGGGTGGTGGGGTCCAGGACGGAGCCGAGGACGGCCTCGCGGGTGAGGGTGAGGTCGCGGCTGTGGCGGACGACGGCGCCCGCGACGACCTCGTCCACGCGCTCGCCCTCCAGACCGGCGCGGCGGGCGAGCCCGTCGAGGACGGCGGTGAGCATCTCCTGGTTGGACGCCTCGGCGTAGGCGCGGCCCGACCGGGCGAAGGGGATGCGCGTCCCCGCGACGACGGCCACCGGCCGCGGCGCCGCGGCGGGGCCGAAGGGGCGGGGCGACGTGCTCGACGACGGGGCGGCGGCCATGGGCGTCACTGTGCCACGCACCGGCGACGGATGTTACCCATGAGTAACTTGATCCCGCGGGCGGCGGTAGCGTCGACGCATGCCCTCCTCGAGCAGCACCGACGCCACCACGGGCGCCGACCCGGCGGCCGAGCCGCAGACGGCCGACCGCTACGCCGCCTTCGCGCGGTCGCCGCTCGGACGCCGCGTCGTCCCGGGCCTCGGGCTGCCCGACCCGGTGCCGCTGCGCCGCGACACCCCCGGCGCCCCGCTCGCGCCCGGGCCCGTGCTCGTCACCGGGCTGGTCGGGACGGACGGGCACGAGCACGTCGGCGGGGCGGCCGGCGTGGCCGCGGCCGAGCTCGCGGCCGTCGGCGCCGACGTCGTGCGGCGCGACGCGCTCGCGCACGTCGACCGGCTCGGCGGGCTCGTCGTCGACGCGACGACGGCCGGCTCCCCCGCCGACCTCGTCGGCCTCGTCGGCGCCTGCACGCCCGTGCTGCGCCGTCTTGCCCGGGGGGCGCACGTCGTCGTCCTGGGGCTGGACCCGGCCGCGCTGCCGGGCGGGGCCACCGCGGCCGCGCGGGTGGCGCAGCGCGGGCTCGAGGGCTTCACGCGCTCGCTCGGCAAGGAGGTCGGCGGCGGGCGGACGGTGCAGCTGGTGCTCCTGCGGGGGCGCGGCGTCGACGTCGTCGGCTCGACCCTGCGCTTCCTGCTGTCGGGGCGGTCGGCCTTCGTCAGCGGGCAGGTCGTGCGCGTCGGCGACCCGGTGCACGACCTCCCCCCGGCGGAGCAGGCGCGCGGGCCGCACCCGCTGTCCGGGCGGCGCGCCGTCGTCACGGGCGCCGCGCGCGGCATCGGCGCCTCGATCGCCCGGCTCCTCGTCGCGCGGGGCGCCGAGGTGGTGCTCGTGGACGTCCCGGCCGCGGCCGACGCCCTCGCGGCGACGGCGCGCTCGGTGGGCGGCGCCCCGCTCGTCCTCGACATCACCTCCGACCTCGCCCCGGGCCGCCTCGCCGAGCACTGCGAGCGGGCGGGCGGCGTCGACGTCGTCGTCCACAACGCCGGCATCACCCGCGACCGGAGGTTGCGCAACATGCGCCCCGACGCGTTCGCCGCCGTCCTCGACGTCAACGTCGGTGCGCCGCTGCGGCTCACGGAGCACCTGCTGGGTGCGGGCCTGCTCGGCCGCGGGGGGCGGGTCGTCGGCGTCTCCTCGCTCGCGGGGATCGCCGGCAACGACGGCCAGACGAGCTACGCGGCGTCCAAGGCGGGCGTCATCGGGATGGTCGACGCCCTGGCGCCGGTCGCCGCGGCCGCGGGCGCGACCGTCAACGCGGTCGCCCCCGGCTTCGTCGAGACCCGGATGACCGCGGCCGTCCCGCCCCTGACCCGCCAGCTGGGACGGCGGCTCGCCTCGCTCGGGCAGGGCGGGCTGCCCGTCGACGTCGCCGAGGCGATCGCGTGGCTCGCCGAGCCGGCGAGCGCCGGCGTGGACGGCCAGGTGCTGCGCGTGTGCGGCCAGAGCCTGCTGGGGGCGTGAGCGTGGCGCGCCCCGCGCCCGCCGTCCCCCTCGCGCCGTCGGCGCGCGGGCTGGCGGGTGCGCTGCTCCCCCGGCGCCGGCCCCCCGGCCTGCCCGACCGCGTCGTGCGCGTCGCGGGGGTCCGCGCCGACCGCGCGCACCTGGACGCCTGGACGCGGGTCTGCTGCCCCCGGCCGGGAGCCCCGGCGCCCGGGGTCCTGCCCGCCGCCTTCCTGCACGTGCTCGCCTCGGGCGCCTCGATGCGCCTGCTGCTGGACCCCTCCTTCCCGCTGCCCCTGCTCGGCCTCGTGCACGTCGGCCAGCGCCTCGAGCTGCGCCGGCCCGTGGACGTGCGCGAGCCGCTCGACCTCGCCGTCGGCGCCCGCGACCTGCGCCCGCACCGCCGCGGCCGGCAGCTCGACGTCGTCGCCACCGCGAGCGCGGCCGGCGAGGAGGTCTGGCGCGGCACGAGCACCTACCTGCACCGGGAGCCGACCCCCGGCGAGGCGTCGGGCGGCGGGGCGCCGGGCGGCGGTTCGTCCGACGAGCTCGGGCGGCCCGCGCTGCCGGACGGCTCGGTGCGCTGGGACGTGCCGGCGTCGACGGGCCGCGCCTACGCGCGGGTATCGGGCGACCCGAACCCGATCCACCTCTCGGTGCCCACGGCCCGGCTCCTCGGGTTCCGCCGTCCGATCGCCCACGGGATGTGGACCCTGGCCCGCGCCCTGTCCGACCTCGAGGGGCGTCTGCCGCCCGCGCACGACGTGACGGCCCGCTTCCTGCGACCCCTCGCCCTGCCCGGTCGCGCGCTCTGCGGCTGGCGGCCCGACGGCGACGCCCTCATCCTCGCCGTCCGCCGCGAGCGCGACGGCGAGCCCCACCTCCTCGCGGAGGTCCGCCCGACCTGACGCCCGCCGAGATGGAGGCTCCCGTCACCTGGCGGGCTCGTCCCTGACGACGACCTCCATCTCGGTGACGCCTGTGGAGGGCCGGACGCACCGTCGCCCTGCCCGAGGCAGCCTCGTGGCGTGGACGACGCGCGGCTGCGAGCGCTTCTCGCCGTCGCGGCGCGCCAGGACGCCGTCCTCACTCGCGGTGACCTGGCCGCCGCCGGTGCTGACGGGGCGCAGGCGCGGACGCTCGTGCGCCGCGGGACGTGGAGCCAGCCCTCCACGGCTGGGACGTGCCCGCCGACGACGTCGTGGTGCAGGTGCTGGTCCCACCGACCCTGCGCAAGCGCAGCCGTGAGCACCTCGAGGTCCACCACGACCGCCTGCTCGCCGGTGATGTCGTGGACCTGCGCGGCATCCCGACCACCTCGGTGGTGCGGACGCTCGCCGACCTCGTGCCACGGCTGCCCCGCGGCGACGCCCTCGCCCTCCTCGACGCGGCGCTCGCGTCGGGGCGGGCCACCGTCGGCGACCTCGGGGCGGCACGCGCCCTCGCGTCCGGACGCCGCGGCTGCCGTCTCGTCGACGACCTGTGGGGGCTCGCCGACGCCCGTGCCGAGTCGGCGCTCGAGAGCCGCGCCCGGCTCGACTGCGTCGACGGCGGCGTGCCGCCCGACGACCTCCAGGTCCTCGTCCGGGAAGGCGCCGGCCGTCCGGTGGCGCGGGCCGACATCATCTTCCGACGACGCCGTCGTCCCCAGCGCGGGCTGCTCGTGCTGGAGGCCGACGGACGCGCCTTCCACGACACGCCCGAGGCCCTGTTCCGCGACCGGGAACGGGCGAACGCCCTCGTCGCCCTCGGCCACGACGTCGTCCGGTGCACGTGGGCGGACACCTGCACCCCCGGGCGGGTCGCCGCCCTGGTGAGCGCGGCGCTGTGACGCCCATGCCCGGGCGCGGGCTGCCGAGATGGAGCCTGCCGTCGCGAGCAGCGCCCCCCGGTGACGCCGACCTCCATCTCGATGACGACCCCCCCGCATCGAGAATCTCGACGTCGAGACACCGGCGTAGGGTCCGCGCCGTGGACTCGGAGGTGGGACGGGACGCGCCGCTCGGGCGCGGGGCGGGCGTCCGCGGCGCCTCGCGGGACGAGGTCGACCGGATCGTCGCGGCGTGGCGGCGCGAGCGCCCGGACCTCGACGTCTCCCCGCTCGAGGTCCTCTCGCGGGTCAGCCGGCTGGCGCGGCACCTGGACCTCGCGCGGCGGGCCGCGTTCGCCGAGCACGGGCTGGAGGCGTGGTCCTTCGACGTCCTGTCCGCGCTGCGCCGGGCGGGGGCCCCGCACCAGCTCACCCCGGGACAGCTCGTGACCTCCACGCTCGTCACGAGCGGCACGATGACGAACCGCGTCGACCGCCTGCTCGCCGCGGGGCTCGTCGAGCGCCACCCCGCCCCCGGCGACCGGCGGGCGGTGCTCGTGCGCCTGACGGCCGCCGGCGCCGCCCGCGTCGACGCCGCGATGGCCGACCTCCTCGACCGGGAGCGCGCGCTGCTCGCCGGGCTCGAGCCGCAGCAGCGGACGGAGCTCGCCGACGTCCTGCGCGCCCTGACGAGCGGCTTCGACGCCCCCGCCGGCTCCGGCGGCGTCGCCGACCTCTGAGCGAGGACCTCCGCCCCGCCCCGGCGACCACATCGTGGACACTGCCGGGGTGGCCGCCCGACCTGCTCCCGCCGAGACCCCCCGTCGCCGCGCCGAGCCCCCGCCGGAGGACGCCGGACCCCCGCCGGTCACCGTGGCGTCCACGCGCGTCGCCGACCCGGGTCAGAAGCTCGAGATGATGACCTGGGCCAGCGCCGGGGCGCGGCTCGCGGAGTCCTTCCCCGGCTTCCTCGGCGCGGGCTGGGTCCGCAGCGGCCCCGACTCGCGCGAGTGGCACATGCTCTACCGCTTCGTCGACGCGGGGGCTCTCGCCGGCTGGGAGGGGTCGTCCGAGCGGCGGTGGTGGCTGCACGGCGCGCCGGGGACGGTGCGCGAGGTCGCGACCGAGCGGCGCACCGGCATCGAGGGCTGGTTCGACGCCGCGCAGGGCAGCGTCGTCGGCCCGGCACCGACGGGGGCGCCCGCGCGGTGGCGGCAGATGCTCGTCATCTTCTCGGTGTTCCTGCCGCTGTCGCTGCTCGTCAACGTGACGCTCGGCGCCGCGCTGGCCGCCCTCGTCCCGCTCGTCGTCCGCGTCGCCGTCGTGACGACCGTCATGACGCCCGTGATGACCTACCTGGCCCTGCCCTGGGCCACCCGCCGGCTGCAGTGGTTCCTCGACGCCGAGCCCGCCCCCTGGCGCCGCCGCCGCTGACGGCGTGAGGAGGGCCCGGGGACGTCGGTCAGCCGGCGGCCTCGGCGGCCTCGAGCCACGCCTCCTCGACCTGCTCGCGCTCGTCGCGGACGCCGCGGAGCTCGGCGTCCAGGGCGGTGACGGCCTCGTGGTCGGTCGCGGACGTCGCCATCCGGCCCAGCAGGTCCGCCTCCGCGGCCTGCAGGCGCTCCATCCGCCGCTCGAGCCGGGCGGCCTCCTTGCGCGCCGCCCGCGCCTGCGCCGGCGACGGCCCGCCGGCGGGCGCGCCCGCCGGCCCCGCCGCCGAGGGCGAGGAGCCGGGCAACACCGCCCCCTGCTCGGCGGCCTTCGCGCCGGCGCGCAGGGCCAGGTACTCCTCCACACCCCCCGGCAGGTCACGCACCCGGCCGTCGCCGAGGAGCGCGACCTGGTGGTCGGTGGTGCGCTCCAGCAGGTACCGGTCGTGGGAGACGACGACGAGGGTGCCGCGGAAGGAGTCCAGGACGTCCTCGACCGAGGCGAGGACGTCGGTGTCGAGGTCGTTCGTCGGCTCGTCCAGCAGCAGCACGTTGGGCTCGTGCACCAGCAGGCGCAGCAGCTGCAGGCGCCGCCGCTCGCCGCCGGAGAGCTCGCCGACGGGGGTCCACGCGCGGTCGCGGGTGAACCCGAGCCGCTCGACGAGGCTGCTCGCGCTCACCGGCTTGCCGTCGACGACGAGCTCGCGCCGCTCCCGCTCCACGGCCTCCAGCGCCCGGAGCCCGGCGACCTCCTCCAGCTCCCGCAGGGACTGGGAGAGGACGGCGACCTGGACGGTCTTCCCGCGCCGCACCCGGCCGGCGTCGGGCTCGAGCTCGCCCGTGAGCAGCCGCAGCACCGTCGTCTTGCCCGCGCCGTTGACGCCGACGACGCCGACGCGCTCGCCCGGCGCGAGCCGGAACGTCACCCCCTCCAGCAGCGTCCTCGGGTCGCCGCCCCCCTCGGGCGCCGGCACCCGGTAGGTGACGTCCTCGAGGTCCAGCACGTCCTTGCCGAGCCGGGCGCTGCCCGTCGCGGTGATCGAGACGTCCTCGCGCGGCGGCGGTTCCGCGGAGACGAGCGCCGCGGCCGCGTCGAGCCGGAACTTCGGCTTGCTCGTGCGCGCCGGCGCGCCGCGGCGCAGCCACGCGAGCTCCTTGCGCAGCAGGTTGGCCTGGCGGTCCGCCGTCACCTGCGCGACCCGCGCCCGCTCGGCCCGGGCCAGCACGTAGGCCGCGTAGCCGCCCTCGTACGCCTCCACGCCGCCGCCGGTGACCTCCCAGGTCTGGCTGCAGCACGCGTCGAGGAACCACCGGTCGTGGGTGACGACGAGCAGGGCGCCGCGGCCGGCCGGCCAGCGCGTCCGCAGGTGCTCGGCGAGCCAGGCGACGCCCTCGACGTCCAGGTGGTTCGTCGGCTCGTCGAGGACGACGAGGTCGTGGTCGCCGACGAGGACGGCGGCGAGCGCGGCCCGGCGGCGCTGCCCGCCGGACAGCGCCTGCAGCGGTGCGTCGATGCCGCCCGGCACGGAGGTCTGGACGTCGTCCAGCAGCCCGGACACCACGTCGCGGACCCGCGCGTCGCCCGCCCACTCGTGGTCCGCGGCGTCGCCCACGACGAGCGAGCGGACCGTCCCCGCGGCGTGCGGGTCGTCCACCTGCGGCAGGACGCCGACGCGCAGGCCGCGCGAGCGGGTGACCCGTCCGGCGTCCGGCTCGTGCTCGCCGGTGAGGACCCGCAGGAGCGTCGACTTGCCGTCGCCGTTGCGCCCGACGACGCCGATGCGGTCCCCGTCGTCGAGGCCGAGGGAGACGCCCGCGAGCACGTCGCGGGCGCCGAGGACGACGGAGACCTGCTCCGCGTTCAGGAGGTGCGCCACACCCACCAGGGTGACGCACCGTGCGCCGTGCCCCGACCGCGCCGCCCGACGACGCAGCCGCCCTCGTCACCCTCCGACCGGACCGGTCCCTCGACGCGAGATCGTCGCCGACGTCCCGCCCGCGAGGCCCCGACCCGACGCCGTCGCCACCTTCGACCCCCAGGGGCCCCACACCCGACGTCGTCGCCGACCTTCGACACCCACGAGGCGCGGGACACGGCGTCGGGGGTGACGGCGGCCGGTCAGCGGGCGGGCTCGACCACCCGGGCCCCGGGGACGGGACCGCTCACCCGGCGGACGTCCGCGGCGGCGCCGGAGGCGGCGAGGGCGACGGCGACGGCGAGGCCCTGCTCGCGCCCGTCGACGAGGAAGGCCGTCGTGGGCCCCGAGCCGGAGACCACGCCCGCGAGCGCGCCGGCCTCCAGGCCCACGTCGAGCGTGCGGCGCAGGTGGGGCGCGAGCGCCAGCGCGGGCTCCTGGAGGTCGTTGACGAGCGCGGCCGCCACGGCGGCGGCGTCCCCGCCCCGCAGGGCGGCGAGCAGGTCGTGCACGTGCTCCTCGTCGACGTCCGGCGCGGCGGCCCCCTCGGTCGCCCCGACCTCGCCGCGCCGGCGGTCGAGCTCGCCGTAGACGGCGGGCGTCGACAGGCCGGTGGCGGACAGCGCCAGCACCCACGAGCGCTCGCCGCGCGCCAGCGCCGGGAGGACCTGCTCGCCGCGGCCCGTGCCGACGGCGGTGCCGCCGAGCAGCGCGAACGGGACGTCGGCGCCCAGCTCGGCGCCGAGGAGGGCGAGGTCGTCGCGGCTCATCCCCGTGCCCCACAGGGCGTCGCAGGCGACGAGGGCCGCGGCCGCGTCGGCGCTGCCCCCCGCCATCCCGCCGGCGACGGGGACCTCCTTGGTGATGTCCAGGCGCACGTGGGCCGGGACGCCGGCACGCTCGGCGAGCAGCAGCGCGGCCCGGACGGCCAGGTTGCGCCCGTCGACGGGGACGTCGTCCGCGCCCTCCCCGGTGACCGTGCACTCGAGCCCGTCCGACGGCGACGCCCGCACGTCCTCGTGCAGGGACACGGCCTCGAAGACGGTGACGAGCTCGTGCGAGCCGTCCGGACGCAGGCCGCCGACCCGCAGCGCCAGGTTGACCTTGGCGGGCGCCCGCACGAGGACGGGCGCGCCGGGCACGCGGAGGCCGCCCACGACGTGCAGCCCCCCGCTCCCCACGGGGCCGACCCTAGGCGAGGCCCCCCGCGACGTCCTGGGCACCGGCGACGTCCTGGGCGGGGCGCGCCGACCGCCCGCGCCGCGAGCCGGCCTCCCGCTCCCCGCGCCCCGCGGGCTCGGCGAGCCCGAGGACGTCGAGCCCCGCGTCGGCCACGGCGACGAAGCCGGCGACGTCGAGGCGCTCCCCGCGCAGCGACGGGTCGACGCCGGCCGCCCGCAGCACCTCCTCGGCGCGGGCCCCGCTGCCGGCCCAGCCGGCGAGCGCCGCGCGCAGCGTCTTGCGGCGCTGGGCGAAGGCCGCGTCGACGACGGCGAAGACGGCGCGCCGCCCGGCCCGGCTGGGCGGCGGCTCGCGCCGCTCGACGGCCACGAGCCCGGAGTCGACGTTCGGCGCCGGCCAGAAGACGGTGCGGCCGACGGCTCCCGCGCGGCGGACGTCGCCGTACCAGGAGGCCTTCACCGACGGGACGCCGTAGACCCGGCTGCCCGGAGCCGCCGCCAGCCGCTCGGCGACCTCGGACTGGACCATGACGAGGGCGCTGCGCAGTCCCGGCAGCTGCTCGAGCAGGCCCAGAAGCACGGGCACGGCGACGTTGTACGGCAGGTTCGCGACCAGCCGCGTCGGCGCACCGGCGCCCGCCGCGCGCACCTCGTCCCCGCTCACGCGCAGCGCGTCGGCGGCCAGCACGGCCAGCCGGGGCGGGGTGGCGTCCGCCTGCCCGCGGCGTGCGGCGACCGTCCTCGGCAGCTCGGCGGCCAGGACGGGGTCGACCTCGACGGCGACGACGCCCGCGGCCCGCTCGAGCAGCGCGAGCGTCAGCGAGCCCAGGCCCGGCCCGACCTCGAGGACGACGTCGGTCTCCTCCACGCCGGCGCGCCGGACGACGCGACGGACGGTGCCGGCGTCGGTGACGAAGTTCTGCCCGAGCGTCTTGGTCGGTCGCACGCCGAGGCGGGCGGCGAGCGCACGCACGTCGGAGGGGCCGAGAAGCGTCTGCTCCTCGGCCCCTCCGGTGCCGTGCTCCTCGCTCAGCGGGGACCTCGACGGTGCGCCCCGGTGCCGGTGCCGGGGCCGGGTGCCGTGCTCACGCGACGAAGCCTCACAGGCCGAGCTTGCGCGAGCACGCCGGCCACGCGCCGTAGCCGCCGCGGTCGTCGCGGACCTTCTCCGCGATCGCGATCTGCTGCGCGCGGCTGTTCTGGTGCGGCAGGCCCGAGCCGCCGTACGCGTGCCACGTCTGGGCGTCGAACTGCAGGCCGCCGTAGTAGCCGTTGCCCGTGTTGATCGACCAGTTGCCACCGGACTCGCACTGCGCCAGGCGGTCCCAGGTGCTGCCGGACGGGGCCGAGACCGCGGGGGTGTCGGGCTCCGGCTCCGGCTCCGGCTCGGGCTCCGGGTCCGGGGCGCTGCTCGAGGACCCCGACGAGCTGCCGGACGAGCCGCCGCTCGACGACGAGCCGCTGCTCGACGAGCCGCTGCTCGACGAACCGCTGCTCGACGACGAGGGCTCGTCGTCGTCCGAGGACGGCGCGCTCACCCGCGCGGGAGCGGACTCGCGCTGCGGCTCCGGCTCCGGGGCGGGCTCCGGCTCGGGGGCCGGCCGCTCGGCGGTCCCGACGAGCACGACGCGGGCCTGCGGCTGCGTCGTCACCTCGTCCGACAGCTCCTGCTTGGCGACGACCTCGCCGTCCGCCGTGGTCTGCCGGAAGGTGACGCGGTGGACGCCCTCGGCGCCCTCGCTGCCCACCCGGGTCTGGCCCTCGAACAGGTCGTCGGTCTCGCGCTCGGTGGTCTCGAAGGGCACGGGCCCCTCCTCCGCGACCTCGGCGACGGCGACGCGGGTGACGGTGACGACGAGGCCGGGCGTGAGCGGCGACGTCGGGTCCACCGAGACGGCGTCGTCGCCGTCGACGGCGACGCCGGCCTCGGACAGGAGCGCCTCGACGGACGTGGCGGTGCTCGTCATGGGGCGGGCCGCACCGTCGGCCACGACGGTGACGTCCTTGGGGGTGGTCAGGCGCACCGCCTCCCCCTCCCGGCCGAGCGGCATCGAGCGCGACGCGGACAGGACGGCGCCCTCCGAGCGGACGCCGAGGTCGTCCAGCGCCTCGTCGAGGGTCAGCGCCGTCGTCCAGTGCGTGGAGGTCTCCCCGTCGACGGTGAGCTCGAGCTCGCGGGCGTGCCGGACGACGACCGTGCCGCCGTCCTCGACCTCGCTGCCGACCGACGGCGCCACGAGGTCACGCTCGCCCACCTCGACGTCGCCCTCGGAGAGGACGTCGTCGACGTCGCCACCGAAGAGGCGGACCTCCTGGCTGGCGCCGTCGACGTCCAGCTCGACCGTCGTCGAGCCGGCCGCGTAGAGGCCGGCTCCGCCGAGAAGGGCGACGAGGGCCGTGCCCTGGACCGCGCGCACCGCGACGGTCCGCCGGCGGGAGCGCCCGCGCGGCTCGGCCGGCCGGTCACCGGTCGGCTCCTGCTGCGGGACGGGGGCGCCGTCGGCGCCGGGCGGGGTGGTGGAGGAGCTCATGGGGTCCTGACGTCGCTCGGTCCCGGGCTCGTCAGGGAGGGGGCGCGTCGGGACGCAGCGCAGCAGGCCCCGCACGGGTCGACCTCGACGAGGTCGGCCCGGGGGCCCGCGTCGGTGCTGGGGACGTCACCCGAGGCCTTCCCCAGCCCCGGCTGTCGAGGCGACCGTAACCGATCCGAGACCTGGTGTCACACGCCTCGTGCCCCCGCGACGGCGTCCCGCGGCTGCGCGCCCACGGGCGTCACGGTGCGTGAGCGCCCCCGGGAGCCGGGGCAGCAGCGGTCACCAGGGCCCGTAGAGCGCGTCCGCCGTCCGCGCCGTCACCTCGCAGAGCCGCTCCAGCGGCACGTCGAGCACCTCGGCGACCGTCCGCGCCGTCAGCGGCACCAGGTAGCTCGCGTTGGGCCGGCCGCGGTGCGGGGCCGGGGTGAGGAAGGGGGCGTCGGTCTCGAGCTGCACCTGCTCCAGCGGCACGACGGACAGGGCGCTGCGCAGGCCGCCGGCGTTGCGGAAGGTCACCGTGCCGGCGAAGGACAGGACGTAGCCGCGGTCCACGCACTCGCGCGCCATGTCGACGTCGCCGGAGAAGCAGTGCAGGACGACCCGCTCGGCCCGCTCCTGCGCGAGCACGCGCAGCACGTCGGCGTGCGCGTCCCGGTCGTGCACCTGCACGGGCAGGCCCAGGTCCTTCGCGAGCCGGACGTGCGCCCGGAAGGACTCCTCCTGCGCCCGCATCGCTCCCACGTCGTCCGCGTCGGTCCGGAACGTGTCCATCCCGGTCTCCCCCACGACACGGACGCGGTCCGCCCGCGCGAGCCGGCCGATCTCCTCGAGGGCGTCGTCGAGCTCGCCCCGCGCCGCGAGCACGGGGGCCTCGTTGGGGTGGATCGCGACGCCGCCGAGCAGCTCGGGGTGGCGCTGCACCGCCTCGACCGTCCACCGCGCGGCGGGCAGGTCGCACCCGATCTGCACGGCCCGCGGGACGCCGGCGGCCGCCGCGAGCGCGAGGAGCTCGGCGACCCCTCGGTGCTCGCCGCCCGGGTCGGCGCCCGCGTCGACGGAGCCCGGCCCGTCGGCGATGTCGAGGTGCGTGTGGTCGTCGACGACGGGCAGCGGCAGCGGCTCCGGCGCGGGCGGCCACGAGCGGTCCCGACGGCGCCCGTCCGCCCCGCTGGCCGAGCGCGCCCGCGGCGGGGCGCCGTCGGGACCGCTCGTGGCCGCCGTCACCGGTGCGCCGCCGACGCCACCGGCCCCTCCGGCCGGCGGCTCAGCCACCGGCCTGCTCCTCCCGGAGCCGCTCCAGCTCGGTCTCGACGACGTCGTCGTCGAGCTTGGTGAAGACCGGCGTGGGCCGCCCCACGGGCGTGCCCGGCACCACGGGCACCGAGGCCCACCCGGGCGCGGCGGCGTCCGCCCCGGGCGTCCGCAGCACCGGGTACCCCGGCCCGCCGTCGAGGTCGTCGACCTCCTCGAGCTGCGGCATCGGCGAGACCGTGCCCGTGCCGCCCATCACCTCGTGGACGGCCTGCGCGCTGTGCGGCAGGTACGGCGCCAGCAGCGACCGGCAGTCCGAGATCCCCTGCGCCGCCACGTGCAGCACGGTGCGCATGCGCTCCGGGTCGCTCGTGCGCAGCGCCCACGGCGCCGTCTCGGAGAGGTAGCGGTTCACCTCTCCGACCGTGCGCATCGCCTCCGCGAGCCCCTGCCGCTGCCGGTGCGTGGAGACGAGGTCGCCGACGGTCCCGAAGGCGCCGGACGTCGTGCGCAGGAGCTCGCGGTCGCGGTCGGCGAGCTCGCCCGCCTCCGGGATGCTGCCGACGTTCTTGGCGATGAGGCTCGCCGTGCGGTTCACGAGGTTGCCCCAGCCCGCGACCAGCTCGTCGTTCGTGCGCCGGGCGAACTCCCGCCACGTGAAGTCGGTGTCGTGCGCCTCGGGGCCGGCGGCGGACAGGAAGTAGCGCAGCGCGTCCGGCTGGTAGCGCGAGAGCACGTCCCGCACCGCGATGACGACGCCTCGGCTGGAGGAGAACTGGCGCCCCTCCATGGTGAGGAACTCGCTGGCGACGACCTCGGACGGCAGCGCGAGCTCGCCGTACACGCCCGGCTCGCCGCCGCGAGAGCCCTGTCCCGCGTAGCCGAGCAGCTCGGCGGGCCAGATGAGCGAGTGGAAGACGATGTTGTCCTTGCCCATGAAGTACGCGCCGCGCGAGCCCGCCGACCAGAAGGGTCGCCACGCCTCCGGGTCGCCCGTGCGCCGGGCCCACTCGACGCTCGCCGACAGGTACCCGACGACGGCGTCGAACCACACGTAGAGCCGCTTCGTCGGGTCCTCCTGCCACCCGGGCAGCGGCACGGGGATGCCCCAGTCGATGTCGCGGGTGATGGCGCGGGGACGGATCTCCTCCAGCAAGTTCCGGCTGAAGCCCAGCACGTTGGGCCGCCACGACGGCGAGCCGCTCTTCGTCTCCAGCCAGGCCCCGACGGCCTCGGCGAGCGCCGGCAGGTCGAGGAAGAAGTGCTGGCTCTCGACGAAGTCCGGTCTCTCGCCGTTGATCCGGCTCACCGGGTGCTTGAGGTCCACCGGGTCGAGCTGGTTGCCGCAGTTGTCGCACTGGTCGCCGCGCGCCCCGTCGAACCCGCAGATGGGGCAGGTGCCCTCGATGTAGCGGTCGGGCAGGGTGCGCCCGGTCGACGGGGAGACGGCACCCATCGTCGTCCTCTCGACGAGGTAGCCGTTGCGGTGGACCGTGCGGAACATCTCCTGGACGACCGAGTAGTGGTTGCGCGTCGTCGTGCGGGTGAACAGGTCGTAGGACAGGCCGAGCCCCTGCAGGTCCTCGGCGATGACCCGGTGGTAGCGGTCGGCCAGGGCCTGCGGGCTGACGCCCTCGCGCTCGGCCTGGACGAGGATCGGCGTCCCGTGCTCGTCGCTGCCGGAGACCATCAGCACGTCGTGCCCCGCCATCCGCTGCTGCCGCGCGAACACGTCGGAGGGGACGCCGAAGCCGGCGACGTGACCGAGGTGGCGGGGGCCGTTGGCGTAGGGCCAGGCCACCGCGGCGAGGACGTGGGTCATGCCTGCCAGCGTAGTGAGCGACGACTCTCGCCCTGCTCCACGAGACCTGGCGCGCGCCGCAGGCGCGAGGCCCCGGCACGTCGTCGCCCTCAGCCCGCGGGCGCGACCTCGCTGACGCGGACCCGCGTGCCGGCGCACGGCGTCCCGCGCTCCACCGGCCTCGGCGTCCCCGTCACACGGACCCGGTCCCCCACCGCGACGGACGTCCCCGCCGGCAGGAGGAGGGAGAACACCTGCCCGCCGGAGGTCATCTCGACGCAGTCCGGCGAGGACGGCTCGACGACCTCGCCGACGAGGACGACCGGCTGCGGCACGTCGGTCGGGGTGGTGGGGGGCGCGGTGGGTCGCGGCATCAGCGGGATCGACCCGCCGGTGGTGGGGGCGCTCACCGTCGGGCCTGCGCTGCTGCCAGGGCTGCTCCCAGAAGTACCGGGGCCGGTGCCGCCGGGGTCGCTCGTGGCCATGCCGTCTCCCGGGGTCGTGGGGGCAGGGGTGGACGAGGACGGCGAGGCCGCCCCCGCGGTGGTCGCCGGGGACGACCCTGCGGGCTCGCCCTCCTGCCCGCACCCCGCGAGCACGAGCACGGCGAGCAGGGCGGGGACGGCGGTGCGGGCACGAGGGCGCATGCCACTCGGACGCAGCCGACCCCCGCCACGGTTCCCTGCCGCGCGCTGCCGTGCCGACACCCTCACACCAGCTCCACGGCGACGCCGAGCGCCGCGTAGACCTCGAGCGCCCGCCGGTCCCGCGTGGCGAGCGTGAGCCCGTGCTCGACCGTGGCGGCGCCGACGAGCGCGTCGTACACGTGCCCCCCGGCCACGCCCAGGCGCGCCAGCCGGGCGAGGAGCGCTCGGGCGGCGACGTCGGGCAGGAAGCAGGTGGCGGGGAAGTTCGCCTCGAGGAGGACGGCGGCGGAGGCCGGCGTCCTGCGAGCCGGTGGCCGCAGCCGCGTCAGCACGGAGTGCGTCTCGAAGGCGGCGTGGCCCGCCAGGCCGAGCGTCCGGGTCTCCAACGCGTCGAAGACGGCGCCGTGGTCCTCGTGGTCCTGCACGAGGAAGGGCACCGCCGCGCTGGTGTCCAGCAGGGTCGGCGTCTCACCGCCGGTCGGCGTCACGCAGCCTCCGCACCTCGGCGTCGTCGAGAGAGTTCTGCGGGGAAGCCCCGACGAGGGGGCGACCGCGCACCTCGACGACGTCCTCGCCGGCCACGGCCTGGAGGCGCAGCGCCGCCCCGTCCACCTCCAGGTCCACCGGGCCGGGCTGCAGACCGACCCTCTCGCGCACCTCGCGCGGGATCACCAGCCGTCCTGCCTTGTCGATGGTCACACGCACACCACAGGACTACCACTCTCGTGCCATCCCGTCGAGCACCGGGACGAGACCGTGTCTCCACCGCCCCGCGAGCACCGCCACCGTCGGGCGAAGCCCGTGGTGGGATCGACCCATGGCCGAGCCGCGACGTCCCGCCCCCCTCGCGAGCCGGACGGTCGGCGAGGAGGGCCCGCGGGTCGTCTTCGTGCACGGGCTCTTCGGCCAGGGGAAGAACTGGGCGACGGTCGCGCGCCGGCTCGCGGAGCACCCGCGACGGGTGACGATGCTCGACCTCCCCGACCACGGCCGCTCGCCCCGCAGCGAGCAGGTCGACTACCTCGCCATGGCGGACGTGCTGGCGTCCGAGCTGGAGGCGCTCGGCGAGCCGGTCGTGCTCGTCGGGCACTCGATGGGCGGCAAGGTGGCGATGCAGCTGGCGCTGCGGCGACCGGAGCTGCTGCGGGCCCTCGTCGTCGTCGACATCGCCCCGGTGGAGTACCCCACGACCGGCGGGCACACCGACGACCCGGGCGAGGAGCCGACCCCGTTCGCCGACTACGTCCGGGCGATGCGGGCGCTCGACCTCGACGCGCTGACGAGCCGGGAGGACGCCGACGCGGCGCTCGCGCCCGCGGTGCCGAGCACGATGGTGCGCGGCTTCCTCCTGCAGAGCCTGCTGCGCGAGCCGGGGCAGGGGTCGGGAGGCCCGCGCTGGCGCTGGGCGCTGAACCTGCCCGTGCTGGCCGACGGCCTCGAGACGCTGCGCGGCTTCCCGGACCCGCCGCCGGGCGCCACGTACGACGGCCCGGTGCTGTGGGTCGCCGGGGCGACGTCGACGTACGTCCTGGACGAGGACCGGCCCGCGATGGACACGCTGTTCCCGCGCACGCAGCTGCTCACGGTCAAGGACGCCGGCCACTGGGTGCACGCCGAGCAGCCCGACGTCTTCACCGCCGCCCTCGAGCGCTTCTGCGCCCGCGTCGAGGGCTGAGCACCCCTCACGCGTGCGGCGGGAGGTCCGGGAGCGGCCCGCTGGACCGCTCCCGGACGTCTCGCGTCAGCTGATCCGGACCCGCATGGACGTGCCGTCGTCCGTGAGCACGCGCATCTTCACGCCGGCACCGGGGAGCTTCACGCCGTTGGCGGGGAACTCCTCGTAGAAGTACTTCTTGGTGTCGTCGAAGACGCGCGCCGCCTGCTGGCCCCGCACGTAGCTGGGCTTGCCGTTGATGTGCAGGGTGAAGGAGTCGGCCTTCTGCGTGGAGAACGGCGCGTCGTACACCTGGATGCGCGAGCGCCAGGCCTGGCCCTCGAGGTTGTACATGGGCCGCGGGTGCGCGTCCACGACGAGGTTGCGGCCCTCACCGGGGTGCCGGCTCACGTTGTTGTCCGCCTGCGAGGTGTCCCAGTAGGTGACGAGCAGCCCCTCCTGGTACGGGAAGTGCTCGACGAAGTCGGGCCGGTCCGGGAAGCCGAAGTTGTACGGCCCCGTCTCGAGGTACTGGTCGTAGGAGACGTAGCTGCGCTGGCCGGCGACGTAGTAGTTGTCGTAGGCCGTGCTCAGCTCGCTGCCCACCGAGCTGAAGCCGTCCGCCACGAAGGGGCTCGCCGCCGGGTCCTCCGCGCCGTCGGCGAGCACCGTCTCGCCGTCCGCCGTCACCGTGATGTCGTCGGCGAAGAAGCCGAGCTCGGACACGCCGCCGTCGGTGCGGTAGAGGAAGCGGAGCTGGACCTCGTCACCCGCGTAGGCGTCGAGGGGGATCTCGACGTCGGTGTACGTCGGCTGGTTGCCCGACAGCCCCGGCGCGCCGGACTCGTCGTCGAAGGGGGTCCCGCCGACGGTCCCGGCGAGGGTGGTCCAGGTGTCGCCGCCGTCGGTGGAGGCCTCGGCGTAGAGGTAGTCGTAGCCGGCCTCGATGTCCCAGCGCGCCTGCATCGCCAGCGTCGCCGTGCTCGCGCCCGTGAGGTCCACGTCCGTCGTGAGCGTGCTCGACAGGTTGTCCGCCTTGCCGGACCACCACTGCCGGTCCCCGGAGGCCGGCTCGCCGAGCGGCGTCGTCACCTGCTTGTCCGGCAGGACGACGACGACGCCCTGGGCGTCCGCGGTGTTGTACTCCTGCGGCCCGAGCACGAGGCGGCGCTTCTGCCCCGCCACGACCGTCTCGTAGTCGAGCCAGCCGAGCTGCAGCTTCTCCCACGCGCCGAGGTCGCCGGCGCGCGTGCCGATCGGCTCGCCCTCGCCCGAGAGCCGGCTCTGCGCCATGAGCGACCACCACTCGATGCCGTTGGAGCCGCCGGCGGTGTCGTAGTCGTCCGGCAGGCCCAGGTCGTGGCCGTACTCGTGGGCGACGGTCGACAGGCCGCCGTTCTCCGCCTGCATCGTGTAGTCGCCGACCCAGATGCCGGTGTCCCCGATCTCGGTGCCGCCGGCCATGTTCTCCGCGGGCCCCGTGCGCCCGATGTTCGTGCCGAAGGCGTACCAGCGGTGCGACCAGATGGCGTCCTCGCCGTAGATCGGGTCGCCGTCCGCCTCGTCGCCGCCCGCGTGGACGATCTGGAAGCGGTCGATGTACCCGTCCGGCTCGGCGAAGTCGCCGTCGTTGTCGAAGTCGTACCGGTCCAGCTGGTCGTACTGCGCCAGCCGGTCGGCGATCTCCTCGTCGCTGACCCCCTGCGCCTCCTGGTCGGCGACCCAGGCGTTCGCGCCGTCCTGGACGAGGTTCCACACGTTGCGCCCGACGATGTCGTTCGGCGTGGGGTTACGGCCGTACCGGGCCTCGTTGAAGGGGACCTTGACCCAGTCCGAGACCTGCCCGTCGACGCTGTAGCGCCCGGAGGACTGGGTCTCGTAGTAGGTCTTGAGCGACTCGACGCCGTCGCCCTCGCCGAAGTAGAGGTCCTGGTAGTAGTCGGAGGAGAAGTCCTCCTGCCAGACCGTCGAGTTGTCGACGCTGCGGTCGGGCTCGGGGATCTGGTTGTGCAGCGGGCCGTCGAACCGCTGCGGGCCGGGCTTGTTCGGGTCGCTGTCGACGTCCGGGAAGTCCGGCGAGCGCTGGTCGCCGAACTCGACGAGCAGGACGAAGACCGGGTCGGTGCTCTCGCGCTCGAGCTCGACGTACTGGTCCTCCGGCGTGACGGAGCCGGCGCGTCCTCGTGCCGTCGCGCCGGGGGCCGCGGCGGCGGCCTCCTCGCCGACCTTGACGACGGTCCGCCCGCCGATCTCCTGCGGCTCCAGCTCCCCGTCGAGGACGCCCGTCACCGCGGTCTCGCGCAGCGCCCGGCGCTTGTCCTCCAGGGGGTTCGGCAGGTCCTCGACCACGGGGGCGGCGGTGGCCTGCCCGAGCGGTGGGACGCCGGTGTCCGGGGCCGCCAGGGCCGCGCCGCCGGTGGAGGCCACGAGGCCTCCTCCGAGCACCAGCGCGGCCAGCCCGCCTGTCAGCTTTCGCATGTGTCTCCCTCGCCGGACGTGACGCACGGGCCTCCCCCGCAGCCGCAGCGAACCCTAGGTCGCGTTGCGCCGATCGGGTAGACCTGCAGCAGATGTGACGCACGTCCCACCTCGGAGGGATGTCCGTGTCCGGCGGGGCCGAGGGCACGGGGACGACCGAGGGCCCGGCGGCCGGAGCCGCCGGGCCCTCGCCCGTGCTGGTGGTGCGCCCGCGTGCGGCCCGCGGGCCGGGGTCAGCGGATGCTGACCCGCATCGTCGTGCCGCGCTCGGTGAGCACGCGGATCTGGACCCCGACGCCGGGGAGCTTCACGCCGCCGGCGGGGAACTCCTCGTAGAAGAACTGGTCGGTGTCGTCGAAGACCCGCGCCGCCTTCTGCCCGCGCACGTAGCTCGGCTTCCCGTCCACGTGCAGGGTGAACGAGTCGGCCTTCCGCGTCGAGAACGGCGCGTCGTAGGACTGGATCCGCGTCCGCCAGGGCTGGCCCTGCAGGTTGTACATCGGCCGCGGGTGGGCGTCCACGATCAGGTTGCGCCCCTCACCGGGGTGCTGGCTCACGTTGTTGTCCGCCTGCGAGGTGTCCCAGTAGGCCACGAGCAGGCCCTCCTGGTACGGGAAGTGCTCGACCCAGTCCGGGCGCGTCGACGGCCAGCCGAAGTTGTACGGCCCGCTCTCCAGGTACTGGTCGTAGGAGACGTAGCTGCGGTGGCCGGCGATGTAGTAGTTGTCGAACAGCTCGGTCGACGTCGCCGCGACGGAGGAGAACCCGTCGAGGACGAAGGTCGAGGCGTCCGGCGTCTCGGCGCCGTCGGTCAGCACGGTCTCGCCGTCGACGGCGAGGGTGATGTCGTCGGCGAAGAAGCCGTCCTCGGCGACGCCGCCGTCGGTGCGGTAGAGCAGCCGGAGCTGCACCTGCTGACCGGCGTAGGCGTCGAGGGGCACCTCGACGTCCACCCAGTCCGCCTGCTCGCCGTCGATCGCCGGGGCGCCGGACGCGTCGGTGCCGAACGGGGTGCCGTCGGCCGTGCCGGCCAGCGAGGTCCAGCTGTCGCCGCCGTCGGTGGAGGCCTGGACGTAGAGGTAGTCGTAGCCCTCCTCGATCGCCCAGCGCGACTGCATCGACAGCGTCGCCGTGGAGGCGCCCGTGAGGTCCGCCGACGCCGTCAGGGTGTTGGACAGGTCGTCGCCCTTGCCCGACCACCACTGCCGCTCGCCGGTGGCCGGCGCGCCCAGCTGCGTGGTGACCTCCTTGTCGGGGAGCACGACCACGACGCCCTGCGCGTCCGCGGTGTTGTACTCCTGCGGCCCGAGCACCATGCGCCGCTTCTGGCCCGCGACGACGGTCTCGTAGTCGAGCCAGCCCAGCTGCAGCTTCTCCCAGGCGCCCATGTCCCCGGCGCGGGACCCGATGGGCTCGCCCTCGTCGTTCAGGCGGCTCTGCGCCATGAGCGACCAGTACTCGATGTTGTTGCTGCCGCCCGAGGTGTCGTAGTCGTCGGGCAGGCCCAGGTCGTGCGCGAACTCGTGGGCGAAGACGGAGTAGCCGCCGTTCTCCGGCTGCACCGTGTAGTCGCCGACCCACAGGCCCGTGTCGCCGATCTGCGTGCCGCCGAGCAAGTTCTGCGCCGGGCCCGTGCGGCCCTGGTCGGTGCCGAAGGCGTACCAGCGGTGCGCCCAGATGGCGTCCTCGCCGTACGTCGGGTCCCCGTCGGACTCGTCGCCGCCCGCGTGGACGATCTGGAAGTGGTCGATGTAGCCGTCGGGCTCGTTGAAGTCGCCGTCGCCGTCGTAGTCGTACCGGTCCTGCTGGTCGAACTCGGCCAGCTCCGCGGCGATCTCCTCGTCGGTCGCCCCCGCGGCCTCGCGGTCCGCCATCCACTGGTTGACGGCGTCGCGCACGAGGTACCAGGCGCCCTGGTCGGTGCGGCCGTAGCGCGCCTCGTTGTAGCGCACGCGCACCCAGTCGGAGACCTCGCCGTCGACGCTGTAGCGCCCGGAGGACTGCGCCTCGTAGTAGCTCTTGAGCGTCGCGTCGCCGTCGCCGAAGTACAGGTCCTGGTAGTGCTGCTGGTCGAAGTCCTCCTGCCAGACCGTCGAGTTGTCGACGGAGCGGTCGGGCTCGGGGATCTCGTTGTGGCGCGGCCCGTCGAACCGGGTCGGGCCCGGGGTGTCCGGGTCCGTGTCCTTGTCGGGGAAGTCCGGGTGCCGCTCGTCGCCGAACTCGGCGAGGATCACGAAGATCTTGTCGGTGCTCTCCCGCGAGAGCTCCACGTACTGGCTCTGCTCCCGCTGCGACGGCGCCTCGGCCCGTCGCGCCGTGGACCGCCCGGCCGCCGCCGCGGCCTCCTCGCCCACCTTGACGACGGTGCTCCCGCCGATCTGCTCCGGCTGCAGCTCGCCGTCGAGCACGCCGGTGATGGCTGTCTCGCGCAGCGCCCGGCGCTTGTCCTCGAGCGGGTTGGGCAGGTCGTCGACGGGGGCGGCCGCCGGCTCCGTCGTCGGGGTGCCGGCCGGTGGCGCCGCGGCGCCCGGGGCGGCCAGCGCCGGGGCCATGCCCGTCGCCATGAGGCTGCCCCCGAGGGCCACGCCCACGAGTCCGCATGTCAGCTTGCGCATCAGTCTCCTCGGTGAGTCACGAGCGCAGGGGTGGCCCGCGCCGTCGCGCACCCTAGGCAACGATGCCCCGTTCGGGTAGACCCCGGCCGGACGTCCGTCCCGGCCGTCCTCGTCCTGGTACGGCCCTCAGCCGAGCTTGACCAGGCCCTTGCGCAGCTGCCGGGCGGCCTGGGCGATGCGCTGCTCGTTCTCGATGAGGGCGAAGCGCACGTAGTCGTCGCCCTCCGGGCCGAAGCCCACGCCGGGCGAGACGGCGACGTCGCACTCGGTGATGACGTGCTTGGCGAACTCGATGGAGCGCATCTCGGCGTACGGCTCGGGGATGCGGGCCCAGGCGAACATCGTCCCGCGGGGCGGCGCCAGCGGCCATCCCGCGCGGTTCAGCCCCTCGACGAGGGCGTCGCGCCGCGACTCGTAGACGGCGTTCACCTCGAGCGGGTAGTCCTGGGCCTCGTTGAGCGTGACCGTCGCCGCGATCTGGATCGGCTGGAAGGTGCCGTAGTCCAGGTAGCTCTTGAGCTTCGCGAGCGCCCCGACGACCTCGCGGTTCCCGACGAGGAAGGCGACGCGCCAGCCGGCCATGGAGAACGACTTCGTCATCGAGTAGAGCTCGACGGCGCACTCCTTGGCGCCCTCGCACTGCAGGATCGACGGCGGCAGCCAGCCGTCGAAGGCCGTCTCGGCGTAGGCGAAGTCGTGGACGAGGACGACGTCGCGCTCGCGCGCCCAGTCCACGAGCCGCTGCAGGTCGGGCAGGTCGATCGTCGCTGTCGTGGGGTTGTGGGGGAACGACAGGACGACGACACGAGGCTTGGGCCAGCCGAGCTCCCACGCCTCCATGACGTTGTCGACGTACGCCGCCCCGCTCGGCCCGTCCGGCCCGTTGAGGGAGACCTGGCGCGCGTCGGCCCCGGCGAAGTACGGGCCCCAGATGTGGATCGGGTAGCTGGGCGAAGGCACGAGCGCCGCGTCCCCGGCCTGGAGCAGCACCCACATGAGGTGGCTGAAGCCCTCCTTGGCCCCGATGGTGCTGATGACCTCGGTGTCCGGGTCCAGCACGACGTCGAAGCGGCGGCGGTAGAGGTCGGAGACGGCCTGGCGGAGCTTGGGCAGCCCGCGCGAGGACGAGTAGCGGTGGTTGCGCGTGTTGTGCGCCGCCTCGGCCAGCTTCTCCACGGTGAGCTCCGGCGAGGGGATGTCGGGGTTGCCGAAACCGAGGTCCACCACGTCCCGGCCGGCTCGCCGCGCCTCGATCTTCAGCGAGTCGATGATCGTGAAGACGTACGGCGGCAGGCCCGGGATGCGGCGGAACTCCATGTCCGGAGGGTAGACCCGGCCCCCGCGGCGCCCCGGGAGGGCACGCGCCGTGGACGTGCCCCGAGGACGGGGCGCCGGGCGACCTGCAGAGGGCCCGGCCCGGCGGCCCGACGAGCGGCTGACGCGAAGATTCCCCTGGGCGAGGGGTCAGCCGGTT
>NZ_JBBIAA010000021.1:0-49269 GCF_037482545.1 Pseudokineococcus basanitobsidens
GCGCGGCATGCCCCCCGTGTCCACCGAAGCGAGGACGGTCCACGACCGTTCGAAGGACGCTGGCGCTTCCGCCGACGTCGTGGGCCACTGACCGTCACAGTGGACGGGGAGGAGGTGGGTGCAGATGGACGCGAAGGGTCTGACCGCCGAGCAGTTCGAGCAGTGGGTGACGGCGCTCGAGTCCGGCGCCCACGGCGCCGGCCCCGGGTGCACCTGGGGGATGCGCGAGGGCGACGGGACGATGAGCCACGACACCCTCGGTCTTCTGGGCGCCCTCGTCCTGGGCGTCGACTGGCTCTCCCCCGGCGTCGTCGACGCCCACGGCACCCACCGTTCGACCTCCGGACCCCTCAACGAGGTCGACGGCGTCCACGCCGTCCCCCTCGCGCTGGCCCGGGCCCTCCCGGTCGACGTCCGCCGCGACGTCCAGGAGCGCGACGAGAACTTCACGCCCTGGCCCGAGACCGCCGCCTGGTTGCGAGAGCAGCGCCAACGGTGCCTTGCCCCGCTCGCACCGCCCACGGCCTGACCGCGACGACCTGCCTGTCGCCGGGTCGGCATCGGGGAAGCCCGCCCGAAGGACCGCAGAGGATCGTCATTCGCGTCGCCTCGCTGAGCGCTGCTACCCCTGCAGGACGTCCAGCACGCACAGGACAACGAAGGTGCCTAACCCGACACCAGCTCCCAGAGCCAGGCGACGCCACCACGCCCGACTCCCCACGGGGCGGAGCCCGGGCTCCTCGACGAGGCCCAGCCGCTCAGCCACCCGCCACGCGCGAGACCGCTGTCGCTCCATCAGGGCACGCTAGCCACCGGCGACCTCGCAAAGGTGTCCGCAGACGATCGTTGACTGGGATACCACGAGGCCTGCTGTCAGCCCCAGCGTTCGCTGAAGATGACGGTGCCCGTCGGCGGCATCACCGGCGTGACCGAATCCCACTCCTCAGGGTCGTCCTCCTCGAAGTCAGCGTCGACGACCTCGGAGGCCGCCTGCTCGACCTCGTAGCCTGCGGCCGGTTCCTCACCCGCGTCGGGTGTGAGGAAAACCCGGGCACCGCCGATGGGGTCCACACCCGCGATGGAGTACCAGGGCTCACCGTGCTCGTGCAGGACCGCCTGCAGGGCCGCTGCAACGTCGGCGACGGCCTCGGTCGCGTCCTGCTCGTCCTCCTCCGGATTGCTGCGTCGGTGCGACTGACGCCCCGAGGTAATCAGCAGCTCGGCGTCGGTGACCTCCAGGTCCCAGCGGCTGACCACGCTGAGGGCCGCTACCGGGCCGAGCACCTCCTCCGGGCCGTCGTCGTCCTCGTCGTCCTCGTCGTCTCCGACGTAGGTGACCAGCTCGTCGTCCAGCGGCAGGACCGACTGCCCGCTGTGCTCCTGGGCCCGCTCGTGCCACGCGACGACCGTGCGTTCAACCTCTGCCCGCAGGGCCTCAAAGGTCCGGTGCTCGGCGGTCCCGCCATGCATGAGGGACGTTTCCTCGGCGAAGCGCCGCAGCGCGGTGGTCAGCTCCTCGGTCGCTGAACGCAGCTCCCGCGCGCTGTCGTCGGAGTAGCGCTCCACATGGATGTCGATCGGCATGGTAGGAGTCTGTCCGTCGGCGCGGCCGGGCACCACGGTTCCAGCCTTACCGACCTGTGCTCACCCAGACGTGGGGCTGTACACGCAGGCGAAGGCTTGTGCGTGGCGCCGTCCCAACAGACGACCGCCTGCTGGAGCAGCCGCCGTCCCCCGACGCCGGCACCCGCCGCTCCCCCGCGGCCGTCCCAGATCGGATCCCCATCCGGACGGTGACGAACGTCCGTGCTGGTCAGGGCTGGCCCTGCTCCCTGGCGAAGCGACGGTGCTTGTCTCTCGCTGCCAGAGCGGCGACGACCACCGGGTCGTCATCGCGGGCGAGCAGGTCGACGACGTCGTCGCCGAGGTGGTCGTGCCCGGTGAGGTACCAGCGGGCGATGGCTGACCCCTCCCGGACGACGCGCAGGTCACGCGCGGGATCGGCCGGTCGGCCCTCGGACGGGGCGTCCACCCGCTCCAGCGCCAGCTGCAGACTCGCGTCGATCCAGTGCCGACCGAACTGCCGACCGGGCGAGGCGTGGAGTGAGATGACGACCCCGCCGGCCGTCCACGACGACCAGTCCGGTTCGGGCTCGCCGCGCTGGACCGGTCCTGCGCCCCCCCGAGTCCACCAGCGCGTGCAACTGCTCCGCCGTGCTGACGACGAGGTCGTCGTCGCCCATGGCGAAGACGGACAGGGCCGTGTCGTGGTCGGAGGACTGCACCGTCCACGCCGGGACCTGGGAGCACGTCCAGTAGCCGGCCTCGACCTCGCGCGCCCAGCCGACGCCGGCAAGGCACCCAGCCATCGTGTCGACGTCAACCAGCAGCAGCCCCCGAGCCGCGGTCTCGACCAGTCGCCGGACCGGCTCAGGCACGGCACTGCTCTGCAGCCGAACGCTCACCGACGCCACCCCCGCTCACCGTCGTCTCCGCAAAGTGTGCCGGCGCCAGCGGCCAGGACGAGCCCAGCCACCGTCGTACCGATGCCGATGGCAGCAGTGGCCCCGACTCAGACGGCACCGTCTCGCCGTCGATCGTCAGCCGGCTCGAACAGCCCGGCAGCTCGTCAAGCCGATGCTGCGAGCGTCAGGACGCCGGCGTCAGCGGCTCACCGCCGCCCTGGGCACACCGGCGCGGACGCGGCGGCGCGACCGGTGGACCTGGCTGACGACGAGCGCGGCGGCTGCGAGGGCCACGGCGACGGCAACCAGGCCGGTCACGAGGAAGGTCAGCAGCCCGGCGCCGATGTTGGCGCCGTCAGCCGGGTCGCCCCCCTGGGCGAAGATCCAGGTGAGCCAGACGGCCAGCGGCGCGGAGACGAGCAGGATGCCGAAGGAGGTGTTCTGGAGAACACGAGCTGTGCTCATCACGGGACTTCCTTGTCGTCGTCGCGGCCCCCCGAGGAGGCCGTCATCGATGTGCCGACCCTCGGCGACGTGCCGGTGGAGCGAGCAGCCGGAGCGTAGGCCTCCACGGTCGTCGGCGGGAGTCGATCGAGGAACAGCCGGTCCCCCGTGACGAGGCAGCGGCGTGGTGGACAGGTGAGCGTCAGCCCCGCATGCCGACCCCTTGGCGGCAACCCGACGGCCGCTCGAGCAACGCGCCGCGGCTCCCCCGTGGCCGTCCCACATCCGATCGCTGGCCGCCCAGTGTTCCGACGTGCCGCTTGCCGCGTCAGGCTGCGTCGATGACCCGGCAGGGTGCGATGGGGCCCTGGGCGATGTCGAAGCTGACGGACGCGCTGACTCCGCCGTCGGGCTGAGGCACCACTGCGGCCGACAGCACGAACGTGTCGCCGGGCCCGACGGCGTTGGGCGGGATGGTCACCTCGAAGCGCTCCGCGCTGACGCCCAGGGTCAGCCCGGGGGTGTCCACGACGTCGTACCGGCCGGGTGCGCAGGTCTCGCCCTCGGGCAGGTAGGTGACGTCCGCGGTGACGCCGTGCTCGAGCAGCGCCTCCTCCAGGCCGCGCTCACCCTCGAGCCGGTTGACCTCGACGGTGACCTCGCCGGTCATGCGCTGGGAGACCGCGTAGGCCGGCGTCGGCAGGTTGGTCGTCACGGTCACCGCGACGGCGGCGGCAGCGGCGACCGCCGCGGCGCTCGGCAGGTACCAGCGCCGCCGACGGTGGGCTACGGGACTGGTCAGCGGCACCACTTCCTGCTGCCGTGCGTCTGCGTTGCGCTCGACTTCCGACTTCAGGTCGGCCAGGAGGGCCGTCTCGAAGGCGTCGAGGTCGGTGTCGGTGGGGGGCTGGGCGTTCACAGGGTCACCTCGTGGAGGTCGGAGGGAAGGTCGTGGGTGAGTGCGCGGCGGGCGCGGTGGTAGCGGACGCGTGCGGCGCCGGGGGTGATGCCCAGGACGGCCGCGGCGTCGGTGACGGCGAGTCCGTCGACGGCGACGAGCTCGACCACGTCGCGCAGCGGCTCGGGCAGCTGCGCGATGGAGGCCAGCAGGGCTCGTGCCTGCGCTTCGGCGTCGACACGTTGGACGATCCGGTCGACCCCGTCGTCGTCCAGGAGTCGGCGCCCCTGCAGACGACGGACGGCGTCGCCCTCGCGGGCGCCTGCACGCCAGTGGTCTGCCAGGACCCTGCGGGCGACGCCGGTCAGCCAGGCGCGTGGCGGACGGGCGCCTGCACGCCAGTGGTCTGCCAGGACCCTGCGGGCGACGCCGGTCAGCCAGGCGCGTGGCGGGCCCAGCTCTCGCCGGTAGGACGCGGCGGACCGGATGACGGCCATGAAGACGTCGGCGGTCAGGTCAGCGATGTCGAAGGGGTCGCTCACTCGGCGGGCGAGGTAGGAGCGCACGAAGGGCAGGTGCTCGCGGTAGAAGGTCTCGAAGTCCTCTGGCTGTGTCGCGACCGCCTGCACCGCGGGTTCTTCGCCCTTCCGTGGCACCACCATGCCCACACTTCCCCGACACGACCGCCGGCGTTACAAGCGCCGGCTCAGACCCTCGGTCGGGCGGTACCACTACTCCGCCGAGGCCAGGCGTGGTCGTCCCACATCAGGACCGCCTGCCGGAGCACCTCGGCGCTCGAGCCGGAGCGTGGGCACCGGTCGTGATCCTGCGTCACAGGGGGTCGCTCGACACGACGCGGGACTTCTCGGCGGACTCGTCGCTCGCGCGGGTCCCGACGTCGACCGCGTACGCCACGACGGCGACGGCGACCCCGACTGCTGCCGGCACCCACGACACCGAGGCATCAGGCGCCACCCACGGTGCGAGCCGGTCGTCGGACAGCACCCACCAGCGCCCGAGGGCTGCGGCGACGACCACCGCCTGACCCGCGACACCCACGAGCAGGGCGACCGTCCGGAGCCGCGCCCGGCTCCGGCGGGAGAAGGGGTCGCCGGCGGCGAGCGCCCCGGCCAACCCGACGAGCTGCACGAGGACAGCTACGACCAGCACGGCCGTGAGGACGGGGATCGCCACCAGCAGCACCCACTGCGGCAGGTCCGGCGACCAGAGCTGCACGGAGACGCCCGTGACGAACAGCTCCACGGCCTCTCCGGGCCCGTAGGGGCCACCGGCGAGGACGGGCAGGGGCGGGTCGGTCGAGACCACGACCGACGGGGCGAGATCCGCCTCGACGAGCGGGGAGGCGCCCCAGAAGGGCCCCGAGCCCACACCCGCACCGAGCGGGCCGAGCAGAGGACGGAGCACGCCCGTCGCCACCACCACGGCCGCCAGGAGCGCGAGGACCACCTGGAGGGATCGTCCCAGGACGAAGGCCAGCGCCGGTGCCGAGGCCCTCGGGCGACGCCACTCGACGAAGCGGTCAGCCACCCGGGCGACGGCTCGACCCACCATCTGCACATCCGAGGTGCTCGCCCACCTGCCGTCAAGGCTCCGGACGACCAGGCGTGCGTCCGGCGGCCGGGTGGACGTCATCAGCCGACCGACCCTCACCCGCGCTCACCGCCCTGCCCCTCGTCCTCGCGCGTCGGCCGCCGGGCCATCTCTGTTCCGTGGGTGAACTCACTCCCCGAGCCCAGCCGTCCGGCACCCCGACCGCGCCGTCGACGGGGGCTACGGTGAGTTCCCCGTCGGAACCACCACCTCTCGTCGACCCCGGAGGTCTCGTCCTCATGCTCTCCATCGGCTTCGTCGGCGCCGGGCAGTTCGCCGGCTCCTTCACCGAGCTCTTCCACCGCCACCCGGGCGTCGGCGACGTCGTCGTCACCGACGTGCTGCCCCAGCGGGCGGACGAGCTCGTGCGGAGCCAGGGGCTCGCGGGCACCGCCGCGTCGTTCGAGGAGCTGCTCGCCTCCGACGTCGACGCCGTCGCGATCTTCACGCAGCGCTGGACGCACGGGCCCCTCGTCGTCCAGGCGCTGCGGGCCGGCAAGCACGTCTACTCCGCCGTGCCCATGGCGGTCACCGAGGAGGAGATCTCCGCGATCGTGGAGACGGTCCGCGAGACCGGCCTCACCTACATGATGGGTGAGACGAGCTACTACAACCCCGCCACCGTCTACGCGCGCCGCAAGCGCGAGAGCGGCGCCTTCGGGCGGGTCTTCTACGCCGAGGGCGACTACGTCCACGACATGGACCTCGGCTTCTACGACGCCTACCGCTACAGCGGCGGCGAGCGGTGGAGGGCCACGGCCAGCTACCCGCCGATGCTCTACCCCACGCACGCCCTGGGCGGCGTGCTCGGCGCGCTCGACACGAGCGCCGCGCACGTCGTCTCGGTGAGCTGCCTCGGGGTCGCCGACCAGCGCCGCGACGGCGTCTTCGACCGGGGCGTCAGCGCCTTCGACAACGACGTCTCGAACGCCACCGCGCTCTTCGAGCTCAGCGACGGGGCGGTCGTGCGCACCAACGAGATGCGCCGTGTCGGCTACCCGAGCCACCTGCGCGAGTCCCGCTTCCGGTACTTCGGGACCGAGGCGAGCTTCGAGCAGCTCGCGACCGTCTCGGTGTGGCAGGACAAGGAGCAGGTCTGGGATGTCTCGGCGGACCTCGCCTCCCAGGCCGCGACGAGCGTGGACGACCCGTCCCTGGCGCACGTGGCGCCCGAGCTGCGCGCGGCCTTCACCTCCGGCCACGCCCCCGTGCACGACGTCGGCCGCCTGCCGGCGGAGTTCGCCGGCGCGCCCAACGGGCACGAGGGCAGCCACCAGCTCCTCGCCGACGACTTCGTCACGGCCGTGACGACGGGGACGCTGCCGCCCGTCAACGCCTGGGAGGCAGCGCGGTACACCCTGCCCGGCGTCGTCGCCCACGCGTCGATGCGGCGCGGGGGGGAACGCCTGCCCGTCCGCGACCTGGGGAACCCGCCGACGGCCTGAGACGCGGGCCCACGCGGCCGGCCCGAGGGGCGAAGGCGTCGGGACTGGCGGGAGGACCTCGATGTGTGGCCACGTCGGGCTCCGCGACCCGCCCAGACCCCGATCTGCGGCCACGTCGGGTTCGCCCGAGCTCACGCCTGGACGACCGTCGGAACCGGGGCAGCACTCGTCGCCGACGGGCGGCTCGTCGCAGCCGTCCGCGCGGCCGGCGTCGAGGCCCGGCGACGCCGACCGGCGCCGCGGTCAGCCCCGGGTCGCCTCCACGGCCGCGCGCTCGACGGGCAGCCCGGCGACGTAGCGGCGCAGGAAGGCGTCGAAGCCCGCGACGTCGTCGGGGTCCGGCTGCACGGTGTCGATCTGCGCCCCGGCGAGGACCCGCTCGGCCAGGTAGTCGGTGAGGGACTGGTCGTCACCGCGACGCGTGGCGAAGGCGGCGAGAACCGCTGCGCCCCAGGCCCCGCCCTCGGACGCGATGTCCCCCACCGACACCGGGGTGCCGACGGCCGCAGCGAGGTGGCGCTGCGCGACGCCCCTCGTCGCGAACATGCCTCCGTGGGCGAACATCCCGTCCAGCCGGACGCCCTCGCCGGCGAGGACGTCCATGCCGATCTTCAACGTCGCGAACGCCGAGTACAGCTGCGTGCGCATGAACGTCGCGAGGTCGAGCGGCCTGCCGGGGGTGCGCAGGAAGAGCGGCCGCCCCTCCTCCAGCCCGGTGATGGGCTCCCCGGAGAGGTAGTTGTAGGCGAGCATCCCGCCCCCGTCGGCCGCGCCGTCGAGGGAGGCGCGGAAGAGCGCCTCGAACACGGCGGCGTCGTCGCAGGGGGCGCCGAGGGCGGCGGCGAACTCGCCGAACAGGCGCGCCCAGGCGTCCAGCTCGCTGGCGCCGTTGTTGCAGTGGACCATCGCGACCGGGTCACCGGCGGGGGTGGTGACCAGGTCGAGCTCGCGGTGCACCCGGGCGAGCGGGCCCTCGAGCACGACCATCGCGAAGATGCTCGTGCCCGCGCTGACGTTGCCGGTCCGGGGGGCCACCGAGCCGGTGGCGACCATGCCGGTGCCGGCGTCGCCCTCCGGCGGGCAGAGCGGCGCGCCGGGCTGCAGCGTCCCCGACGGGTCGAGCAGCCGGGCACCCTCCGCCGTCAGCCCGCCGGCGCGCTCCCCGGCCACGGCGACGCGCGGCAGCAGGTCGGCCAGCGACAGCGCGAGCCCGTCGGGCAGCGCCTCGTCGAGGAGGCGCTGGGTCGTCGCGAGCCGCTCGGCGTCGTAGCCCGGACCGCCCGTGGCGGCGGGGTCGATCGGGAAGACGCCGCTGGCATCACCGACGCCGAGCACGTGCTCGCCGGTGAGCCTGCGGTGCACGTACCCGGCCAGCGTCGTGATCGCGGCCAGGCGACCCAGGTGCTCCTCGCCGTCGAGGACGGCCTGGTACAGGTGCGCGACCGACCACCGGTGCGGGACGTTGAAGGCGAGGGCGCCGCTGAGACGCTCGACGGCCTCGCCGGTGCTCGTGTTGCGCCAGGTGCGGAAGGGGACGAGCAGCTCGTCGTCCGCGTCGAGCGCGAGGTAGCCGTGCATCATCGCCGAGACGCCCAGGCCGCCGAGCTGCTCCAGCGGCACGCCGTGGCGCTCGCGGACCTCGTCCGCCACCCCCCGGACGCTCGCCTGCACACCGGCCCAGACGTCGTCGACGGAGTAGGTCCACCGGCCGTCGACGAGCTGGTTCTCCCACGAGGAACCGCCGGAGGCCAGCACCTCGTGGTCGGGGCCGACGAGGACCGCCTTGATCCGGGTCGAGCCCAGCTCGACGCCGAGCGCCGTCCGCCCCCGCGTGATCGCCTCGCGTGCGTCGCTCGCCATGGGTAGGCCCTCCGGTCGTCTCGGTCAGCGCCCGCGTCGGTGCGGGGCCGGGAGCGTCCATCGTGGCGGGTCCCGCTCCGACGGCGCACGGCGCGTCCTCGGCGACGGGACCGGGCGACGGGACCGGGCGACAGGACCGGGCAACAGGACCGGGCAACAGGACCGGAGCGGCAGCACCGGAGCGGGTGTGGGCCGGAGCGGGTGGGCCGGGGCCACGGACCGGCCGCCGACGTCACCACTGGATCCGCTCCAGCTCGGCGCGCAGTCGCGCCCCGCGAGCCGGGCTCACGTGCTCGACCCAGGACACCCGGCCTCCCAGGTGAGCCCGGTAGGCCTCACCGCGCTCCTGGCGGTCCTGCGACGCCGGGCCGTGCACGACGCAGTTGTGCAGCTCGGCGCGCAGGGCGTCCACCTCGCGGCGGCCGACGCCGGGGGCGTCGTTGACGACGACGCCCGTGACGGCCTGCCGGCGGTGGCGCGGCAGCACCCGCGTCTTGGTCTCGTTGAGCCGGTGGCCCTCGTCGCGCACGACGCGGCGCACCCCGTCCAGCAGCGCACCCGCCCGACGCCCGACCTCCGGCCCGCCGGAGAAGGTGAGGTCGTCGGCGTAGCGCGTGTACACGGCACCGGTCTCCCGGGCGTAGGCGTCCAGCCGGAGGTCGAGGCGGTGGACCGCGAGGTTCGCCAGGTGCGGGGACGTCGGTGCGCCCTGCGGCAGGTGCGGGTCCGCGAGCGCCCGCCGCAGGGCGTGCCGGTCCCCCGGCGTCCCTCCCGCCGGCATCGCCGCGAGCACGCCGACCGGCGCCTCGTGCGTGCAGAGACCGGTGAGCGCGTGCGCGACCGCCTCGGGGTGGCCGAGGAAGCGAAGCGTCCGGTGGACGCGGCCGGCGGTCACGGAGGCGAAGAAGGCCGCGAGGTCCGCCCGGAGCACGACGTCGGCGCCGACGTGCGGCCGCGCCCCGGTGACGACGCTGCGGCCGGGCACGAAGCCGTGCGCCGCCGGGTGGGCGGGCAGGCCGGCGAGGACGGCGTCGAGCACCGTGCGCTGCACCCGCCGCAGCCGCGGCGTCGGGACCTCCAGCAGGCGTGGCGTCCGGCCCGGCCGCTCGAGCCAGCGGTGGCGGTAGAGGTGCAGCGGCCCCGGGCGCGCCCGGCGCTGGAGGTGGCGGACGTCGGCCATCCAGTCCAGGTGGGCCACGTCGAGGTCGAGCAGCCGGGCGAGGTCGGCGACGTCGTCGAGCGGTGCGGTCGGCCACGGCGAGCCGCCGGCGCGCGTGGGCACGACCGGGCGACGGCGCACGCGCAGGGGGTGCCCCTGCCGGTCGGCGCGTCGGTGGGCGCGGTCGAACGGCGGCGCCTGGTGCACGACCTGCGTGAGGTACCGCGGCGCGTCGCGCGGCGGGCGGGGACAGGTCGCGACGACCTGCTCGGCCAGCTGCTCGTGCCAGCGCCGACGTCGTCCGCCGAGCACGCGCACGGGCACATCGGCCAGGGCGGACGGCGTCCAGTCGTCCTCGGCGAGGAACGCCCCGGCGAGGGCGCGGGCGACGACCTCGGCGTCAGGCCCCCGGCGGGTGCTCATGCGCCGGCCGTCCTGCCGTCGCCGGAGGGCCGACGTGGGCGACGTGCGGCGGCCCCCGACGACCTGTCCCGTCGTGCGGGCACCCTGCCGCGCGGAGCGCGGTCAGGTGCCTGCGGCGGGGTGCCGAGCTCTTCCTGCACCGCCCGGGGTAGCCCCGGAGCTGCCGAGCCGGCGGACCGGTCGGCGTCCTCGCCGGGGGGCCACCGCACCTCGGCAGGCTAGACCGCGGGCGTCGCGGCGCAGGGGCGCTCGACGAAGACGGCGCCCGACGTCACGCGCAGGTCCTTGCGCCGTGGGGGGCGCGCCGCCACCCTGCTCCGATGACCGCGAGCAACCGCGCAGGTCCGACACCTCCGACACGTCCGGCGGGCGCGGTCGCCGCGGCCGTCCAACGGCTCCGCCCCGCCCCGCGGGCGACGTCCGTCACCGAGCAGGGAGTGCCCGCATGAGCGGCATCGAGGACTTCGTCAACGAGAACTTCAACCCGGTCAGCGAGGCGGTCGGGAACGTCATCTTCTACGCGCCCAGCGTCGGCGGGCTGTCGATCCCCCTCATCGTGATCTGGCTGATCGCCGCCGGTGTCATCTTCACCGTCGCCTTCGGCGCCCCGCAGGTCCGGCACATCCCGCTGGCGCTCAAGATCGTCCGCGGCAGGTTCACCCGGGGCGACGAGCCGGGCGAGGTCACCCACTTCCAGGCCCTGACGTCGGCGGTCTCCGGCACGGTCGGGCTCGGCAACATCGCCGGTGTCGGCGTGGCCGTCTCCGTCGGCGGACCCGGCGCGACGTTCTGGATGGTCGTGGCCGGCCTCATCTCCATGTGCACGAAGTTCGTCGAGTGCACGCTCGGCGTGAAGTACCGGGAGATCCACGCGGACGGCAGCGTCACCGGTGGGCCGTTCCGCTACCTGGCGGTGGCCTTCGGCCGGTTCGGGGACAGCGCCCCCGCGCGCCTGCTCTCGAAGTTCCTCGTCGGCTTCTTCGCCGTGGCGATCCTGCTGTTCGGCATGGGCGGCGGCAACATGTTCCAGGCGAACCAGACCTTCGCCCAGGTCCAGAACGTCACGGGCGGCGAGGACGGTCTGTTCGGCAGCGCCCTCGCCACCCTCCTCTTCGGCCTGGCGCTCGCCGCCCTCGTCGGCGTCGTCATCATCGGCGGCATCAAGTCGATCGGGGCCGTCACCAGCCGTCTCGTCCCGGCGATGGCGATCTTCTACGTCATCTCCTGCGTCGTCGTCATCGCGCTCAACATCGGCCAGGTGCCCGCCGCGGTCGGCGAGATCTTCGGTGGCGCCTTCTCCCCCGAGGGCGTCTCCGGCGGCGTGCTCGGCGCCCTCGTCGTCGGCTTCCAGCGAGCCGCCTTCTCCAACGAGGCCGGCGTCGGGTCGGCGCCGACGGCGCACTCGGCGGTGAAGACGGAGCACCCGGTGACGGAGGGGTTCGTCGCGATGCTCGAGCCCTTCGCCGACACGGTGATCATCTGCACGATGACGGCGCTGACGATCATCATCGCCAACCCGGCGTCCTACGTCGCGGCCCGGGACGAGGTCGCCGCGAGCGGGAGCACATCGGCCGACGGCGTCGTGCTGACCTCGGACGCCTTCGCCGAGGTCGCCGGCTGGTTCCCCTACCTCCTCGTCGTCGCCGTCGCGCTCTTCGCGTACTCGACGCTCGTGACGTGGAGCTACTACAGCCTCAAGGCCTGGACGACGCTGTTCGGACGCAGCCGGCTCTCCGAGGGCCTGTTCAAGGTGACGTACCTGTTCTTCACGGTCGTGGGGACGTTGCTCACGCTCAGCGCGGTGCTGGACTTCGCCGACGCGATGCTCTTCGCCTGCGCGCTCGTCAACATCTTCGGGCTCTACCTGCTCTTCCCGGTGGTGAAGAACGAGGTGCGCGACTTCCTCGACGGCGTCCGCTCCGGACGGATCCCGGAGATCGAGAACCCGCAGTCGCTCGTGCGTCCCGGCGAGAAGGCCGGCTGAGCCCTCGACGTCCCCCCTCGCACTTCGACGACTTCCTGTCGCGACACGCCGATGTCCGGCCGCACGAAGTCGTCGAAGTGCGAGAAGGGGCGGAGGTGACGAGCGGTCGACGGACGCGCGACGACGCACCGGTGGGCGGTCGGTGCCGGCGCAGCGCGCGAGGATGGCGGCATGGACGTGCGCATCGCCAGCGAGGAGCTCTCCGTCGTCGTCGCCCGCCACGGGGCCGAGCTGCAGTCGCTGCAGCGGGTCGGCGACGGGCCGGGCGACGAGGGGGCCGAGCTGCTGTGGCAGGCCGGCCCCGCGTGGCGGCGGCACGCGCCGGTGCTCTTCCCCGTCGTGGGCAAGGTCGCGGACGACGAGGTCGTCGTCGACGGCCGCCGGTACCCGATGGGCCAGCACGGCTTCGCCCGTGACCTCGAGCACGAGCTCGTCGAGTCGGCCGCGGGCCGAGCGGTCCTGCGGCTGACCGACTCCGAGGCCACGCGCGAGCACTACCCGTTCGCCTTCTCGCTCGTCACCGCCTACGAGGTCCGCGGCCCGTCCCTGTCGGTGCGCTGGACCGTCAGCACGCACGGAGAGCAGCCGCTGCCCTTCTCCCTCGGCTGGCACCCGGCGTTCCGCTGGCCGCTGGCCGACGGCGTCGCCAAGACCGACCACCTCGTCCGCTTCGCGGAGGACGAGCCGGACGACGTCCGCGGCGTCCGCGGCGGCCTGCTGACCGAGCCGCGACCGACACCGGTCCGCGGCGACGCGCTGGCGCTGTCGGAGGGGCTCTTCGCCGACGACGCCGTCGTCCTGGACGCGCTGCGCAGCCGGACGGTCACCTACGAGGCGCCCGGCACTTTCCGCATCCGCCTCGACCTCGAGGGCTTCCCCCACCTCGGCGTCTGGTCGAAGCCGTCCGGGGCGGACTTCGTCTGCCTCGAGCCGTGGGCCGGGCTCGCCTCGCCCGAGGGCTGGCAGGGAGAGCTGCGCGACAAGCCCTACGGCCAGCAGGTCGCCCCCGGAGGCGTGCGCGAGATGGCGTGCACGGTGACGGTGGCGCCGCCGGGCTGAGCACGGCGTCCCTCGGCCCCGCCGGGCCGCGGGGCACCCCTCGGTGGTCAGGGCCTGCTTCGAGCCACGGCGAACGACGTCGTGGGGTCGGGGAGCGCGCGTCAGCGCCGGCGCGGGTCCCACAGCACGAGCGCGCCCGTGCGGATACGGCTGGGCCGGCGGCCCATCTGGCCGGCGACGACGTCCCCGGTCGCCCCGGCGGTGAAGACCCGCCGATGCGCACCGACGAGTCCTCGGAGCCGCTCGACCTCGTCACCGAGCGACCGCACCTGCCGCTCGAGCTCGAGGATCCGCGCGATGCCGGCGAGGTTGACGCCGTCCTCCTGGGACAGCCGCTGCACCTCCCGCAGCGTCGCGACGTCGCGCAGGCTGTAGCGGCGGCCGCGCCCGGCGGTGCGGCGCGGCTCCACGAGCCCCAGCCGGTCGTACTGGCGGAGCGTCTGCGGGTGCATCCCCGCGAGCTCGGCGGCCACCGAGATCGGCAGCACGGCGGCGTCGACGTCGACCTGCGGGCGGTCGTCACCACCCTCACCCCCGAGGGGCGGGTCGGCCGACGCCGGGCTCACCGGCCGGCCCCCTCGCGGGAGCGACGGGCGGCGGCGAGCAGCTCGCCGCGGACGTCCCCGTCGCCCGTCGCCTCGGCGAAGGCCTCGACGGCGGCGCGCGCCTCGTCGGACAGCCGCTGCGGGACGACGACCTGCAGCGTGACGAGCAGGTCGCCCGCCCGCTTCGCCGTCGTGACGCCACGGCCGCGGGCGCGCAGGACGCGCCCCGACGGCGAGCCCGCCGGCACGCGGAGGCGGACGGTCCCGCCGTCGAGCAGCGGGGCCTCGACGTCCGCGCCCAGGGCCGCCTCGGCGAAGGTGACGGGCAGCGTGACGCGCAGGTCGTCCCCGTCCCGGCTGAAGACCGGGTGCGGGGTGACCGCCACCGAGATGACGAGGTCGCCCGCCGGGACGCCGGGACCGCCCGAGGCGCCCTTGCCGCGCAGCCGGATCTTCTGGCCGTCCTTGACGCCGGCCGGGATGCGGGCGGTCACCGTGGTGCCGTCGCCGGCGCGCAGCGTGGTGGTCGAGCCCTGGACGGCCGTCGTGAAGTCGAGGGTCGTGCTCGCCTGGACGTCGGCGCCCTGGCGGGGAGGGGCGCCGAAACCGCCGCGCCCGGCGCCGGGGCCGGCTCCCCCGTGGCCGAAGAGCCCGCCGAGGAGGTCCTCGAAGCCGGGGGGCACGCCGCCCGCGCCGGCGCCGCCCGAGGCACCGCCGGGGCGCTGCCCGTAACGGACCCGCTGGCCGCCGCCCTGGCCGAAGACGCCGCCGAAGAGGTCCTCGAACCCGCCGGCGCCGGGACCGCCGGCGCCGCCGCTGCCGGCGCTGAAGCGCGCACCGCCGGCCATGGCGCGGACGGCGTCGTACTCCTGGCGCTTGTCGGGGTCGGACAGCACCGAGTACGCCTCGCCGACCTCCTTGAACCGCTGCTCGGCCGTCGCGTCCCCCGGGTTCGCGTCCGGGTGCAGCGTGCGGGCGAGCTTGCGGTAGCTCTTCTTGATGTCGGCCGCAGCGGCGTCCTTGGGCACGCCGAGCTCGGCGTAGAAGTCCTTCTCGATCCAGTCCTGGCCGGCCAACGCCGCTCCTCACCTGCGGTGGTGCTGTGGTGGTGTGCTCGGAGTGCTGCTCGACGGACCGCGGCGCCCCGCGCGACCCCGTGGGGCCGTGCGGGGCGCCGGCGTCCGTCCTCGAGCCTCCCGCGCGGGGCTACTGCGGGTCGGCGACGGCGACCCGCGCCGCGCGGACGACCCGCTCGCCGACCCGGTACCCGGGCTGGAGCACCTGCGTCACCGTGGTGACCTCGATGCCCTCGGCGTGCCCGTGCATGAGCGCCTCGTGCACGGCAGGGTCGAAGGCCTCGCCCGCCTCGCCGTAGCGCTCGAGGCCGAGGCGCTCGAGCGCGTGCTCGAGCTTGTCGGCGATGGCGGCCGCGGGGCCCTCGGCGAGGTCGCCGTGGGTCCGGGCGAGGACGACGTCGTCGAGCACCGGCAGGAGCGCCTCGAAGACCGAGGTGCGCCCCGCCGTGGCGGCGACGTCGCGGTCCCGGTCCACGCGCCGCCGGTAGTTGACGTACTCGGCCTGCAGGCGCTGCAGGTCGCCGAGACGGTCCTCGGCGAGCCTCTGCGCCGCGACGAGCGCCTCGTCGGCGCCGGTGCCGCTGCCCAGCACGTCCTCCGCCGTGAGGTCGGAGGCGGTCGTGTCCGCCGGGTCCCCGCCGGTCGTGACGTCGGGCCGCTCCCCCTGGGGAGCACCCTCCTCCTCACCGGCGGCCGGGCCGGCCGGCTGCTCGCGCAGCCGGCCGGTCTCGGGGTCGATCCGGCGACGGTCGCGGACGACGGGCTCCGGCTCGCGGGCCTCGCCCCGCCCGGTGCCCGGCCCCTCGGGCTGCTGGGGGCCCGCCGTCACCGGTCTCCGTCCTTGCGCTCCTCGTCGTCGACGATCTCGGCGTCGACGACGTCGTCGTCAGCGCCGCCCGAGGTGCTCGAGCCCTCGCCCGTCGGGTCCGCGGCGGACTCGCCGGCCGGGGCGCCCTCCTGCTGCTGCGCGTACATCGCCGCGCCGAGGGTCTGGCTCGCGGTGGCCAGCTCCTCCTGCGCGCTCTTGACGGCCTCGACGTCCTCGCCCGCGAGCGCGGTGCGCAGGGCGTCGACCTTGCCCTTGACCTCGGACTTGCCGTCCTCGGGGAGCTTGTCGTCGTTGTCGGCGAGGAACTTCTCGGTCGAGTAGAGGAGCTGCTCGGCCTGGTTGCGGACCTCGGCCTCCTCGCGGCGCTTCTTGTCCTCCTCGGCGTGCGCCTCGGCGTCGCGGACCATGCGCTCGATCTCGTCCTTGGACAGCGCGCTGCCGCCCGTGATCTGCATGGACTGCTCCTTGCCCGTGCCCCGGTCCTTGGCCGAGACGTGGACGATGCCGTTGGCGTCGATGTCGAAGGTGACCTCGATCTGCGGCACGCCGCGGGGCGCCGGCGCGATGCCGGTGAGCTCGAAGTTTCCGAGCGGCTTGTTGTGCTGCGCCAGCTCGCGCTCGCCCTGGAACACCTGGATCTGCACGGACGGCTGGTTGTCGTCGGCCGTGGTGAAGACCTCGGAGCGCTTGGTCGGGATGGCCGTGTTGCGCTCGATGAGCTTCGTCATGATCCCGCCCTTGGTCTCGATGCCGAGGGACAGCGGGGTGACGTCGATGAGCAGGACGTCCTTGCGCTCACCGCCGATGACGCCGGCCTGCAGCGCCGCGCCGACGGCGACGACCTCGTCCGGGTTGACGCCCTTGTTGGGCTCGCGGCCGCCGGTGAGGCTGCGGACGACGTCCGCGACGGCCGGCATGCGGGTGGAGCCGCCGACGAGCACGACGTGGTCGATGTCGCCGACCTTGACGTCGGCGTCGGAGATGACCCGGTTGAAGGGCTCCTTCGTGCGGTCGAGCAGGTCCTTCGTCATCTGCTCGAACTGCGCGCGGGTGAGCTTCTCGTCCAGGTGGACGGGGCCGTTCTCCGTCATCGACAGGTACTGCAGCGAGATGTTGGTGCTCGTCGCGGACGAGAGCTCCTTCTTGGCCTGCTCGGAGGCCTCGCGCAGCCGCTGCATGGCGATCTTGTCCTTGGACAGGTCCACGCCGCTGGAGTTCTTCACCGTGGTGACGAGGTGCTGCACCACGCGCGCGTCCCAGTCGTCGCCGCCGAGACGGTTGTCACCGCTCGTGGCGCGCACCTGGATGGTCGAGAAGCCGTCCTCGGCGTCCTTGCCCACCTCGAGGAGGGAGACGTCGAACGTCCCGCCACCGAGGTCGAAGACGAGGATGAGCTCGTCCTCCTTGCCGCGGTCCAGACCGTAGGCGAGCGCGGCGGCGGTGGGCTCGTTGATGATGCGGGCGACCTTCAGGCCCGCGATCTCGCCGGCCTCCTTGGTCGCCTGGCGCTCGGCGTCGTTGAAGTACGCCGGGACGGTGATGACGGCGTCGCTGACGCTCTCGCCGAGGTAGGACTCCGCGTCGCGCTTGAGCTTCTGCAGCACCCGGGCGGAGATCTCCTGCGCCGTGTACTTCTTGCCGTCGACCTCCGTCGACCAGTCGGTGCCCATGTGGCGCTTGACCGACGTGATGGTGCGGTCGACGTTCGTCACCGCCTGGCGCTTGGCGATCTCGCCGACCAGGGGCTCGCCGGACTTGGCGAAGGCGACGACCGAGGGGGTCGTGCGCCCGCCCTCGGCGTTCGCGATGACGGTGGGCTCGCCGCCCTCCAGGACGGAGACGACGGAGTTGGTGGTGCCGAGGTCGATGCCGACCGCTCGTGCCATGGGTGGTCCTCCTGGGACTCGCTGCAGGTGCGGCTCCGTGCTTGAGCCGAGTGCGCTCAACTCTGCGGCGTCGTCGGTCCGGTGTCAAACCGGCGCCCTCGTAGTTGAGCCTGACTGACTCAACCGGCCCATCGGGTGTGATGTTCCATGGCGCGGAACGCCGACCTCAGGTGTCCTCGAGGGCGATACCACGGCGCGGACGACGCGAGGACGACGTCGTCGTCGCTTGCGTCCCGCGCGTGCGGCGGCGCGTCCAGCCGGGCGTGCTGCTCATCGCAGGTCGTCGAGGTCCTCGGCGCGGTGGTAGCCGGCGCGCTCGAGCGCTGCGGGCCAGGTCGCCGAGTCGGTGGGACTGGCCTTGGACACGAGCATGACCCGCTCCCCGTCCGGGACGAAGACGCGCCGTACGACCGCTGACGTCATCAGCCCCGGGGCCCAGTGCGACGAGCTCTCCCGGAGCGGGCAGCGAGAGTACCCAGTCGATGATCTGCCGCTCGTAGGCTCGTGGGCCCTCGTGGTGGTCGAGCAGCACGCGCAACGTGACGAGCATCAGCGGCAGCCTGGCAGGCACTCCTCCCGTGGCGGCGCACCTCGACCTTCCACAGGCGTCCCGCTCACGATCGCCACCCGGAATGACGAGTCCCCGAGGCAGTGCGGCGAGACGATGGGGCGGTGACGTCTACAGCGACGAGTAGGTCGGACGGGCCCCTGGTAGTGCTCATGTGTGGAGTCGCGGGCTCGGGCAAGACGGCCTACGCCCAGTCGCTGGAGAGACAGGGCCACGTGCGCCTGTCCATCGACGAGGAAGTCTGGCGCCGCTTCGGACGCTACGACGTCGATTACGACGAGAGCGACTACGCCTCGTTCTCGCAGATCGCCGAGGAGGCCCTGTGCGCCCGGCTGCTCGAGCTCATCGCCGACGGACGTGATGTCGTGCTGGACTTAAGCTTCTGGCGGCGCGCCAGCCGTGAGCAGTACAAGCGGCTGATCGAGTCGGCTGGCGGGCGTTGGCGGCTGGTCTACCTGCAGGCGGAGCCCTACGTGCTGCGCCAGCGCCTGGCCGAGCGCGCGCAGCGCTTCGACGCGAACGCTGCCTTCCCCATCACCGAGGAGGTGCTGGCCGGCTTCCTGTCCGGCTTCGAGGAACCCTGCGGCGAAGGCGAAGAGATCGTCCTCGCCAGACCTTGAGTCTGTGCCGCAGGGGATCGTCTGCTGGGAACGCTCCCGGGAACTACCGACGCGGTCCGGCGTCAGTCCTCCGCGCTCCGCTGGAGCTCATGCAGCATTGGTCGGCTGCCGTGCTCGTCCGGGAGGACCGCGAGCACGCACGTCGCCAGCACGCTGGTCAGGGTCCGGCGCTGCCGGTCCTCGTCCCAGCTGCGGAACTCCACCTGGGCCAGCTCGACCCGTGCTCGGCTGACCGTGCCGACGTAGGTCTCCTCGTCCTCGACCCGAGCGGCGATCTCAGGTGAGAGCTGCCACCGGTCGCCGAAGCAGACTTCAAGCTGGATCTGAACCACACCCAGCGAATCGGGTAGTCCGCCCTGCTCGAGGACGGCGCCCTCGACGGCCTCACCGGCGGGCGCCAGGACGTCCGTCGACAGCCACCATGCGTAGGTCGGCATGGTGGTCAGCACGTCCGACTCACCCAGGTAGCCCTCGGTGGTCTCCAGCAGGTCCCAGACGTTGACCGCGACCACCGGCATCGCGACGTCCTCGTCGTCGACGAAGGACCAGTGATCTTCGTTGGATCCGGTCTCGTAGCTCAGCCGGGTCTCGATCTCCTGACCGGTGACCGTCTCCGCGGCGTACAGCAGCGCTTCGCCGTCCTCCCACTCGCGCTCTAGCAGCGACGCGGGGTCGGCGATCGCGCGCGCGACGACAGCCCGTCCGCTGGCAACGACGTGCGCCCGCAGGTACAGGAAGGCGTCAGCCGACAAGGGAACGGTGACTCCCGGCGGGTCGTCGACCCACCGGACCGGCTGACGACACAGCACCTCACGGTCGAGGTCGTGCAACACGGCAGCGAGGCGCTCTTGAAACGCCGCCGGCCCTCTGCGCCCTGTTGTCCTCAGCGCCGCGGTGAGCCGTTCCACAGCGGGCTCGTCGACAGATCCCTCCAAGACGCCCACGAGGTCCCAGAACTGGTTCTCGCCCATCGCCCGCCGCGCCGCCGCCACGTGCCCATGTCTCTCACGCCACCCGCCGCCGCCGCACAGCTCCCCACCGACGTCACTCGTCGGCCCTCACTGCTACGCCGGCGGACGCCGCTCCGGCAGACGATCGTCATCCGGAGCAGCCGGCGTCCGGTCCTACCTATCGGACCCGCCGTCTGCCGGTCGGAACCGCTATGGCGCTGCCAGACGTCCTAGCGCCATGAGCGGTCATGGCCCCTCCTCCGGAGCGGCGTCCACGGCGCACCTGTCCGGCTCCTTCGTCCTGCTGGTCATCGCGGCAGCTGTGAGCAGCTGCGGTGTCTCGACGCCAGAGCCACGAGAGGACGGCCTCGCCGTGGCTTACTACGAACCCACGGGCAACGGCGGCGACGACGCCCTGCTCACCGATGTCGTCGAAAATGTCGACGGCTGCCTTGTCGTCGAAGGCGACGACATCGCCGGAGAAGAGCCGTACGTACCGGTCTTCGCCACCAACGACAGCACCGCGCACGACATCACGCAGGGCACCACCGTCGACCTCGGCGGAGGTGCCCCAGGAGTCCTCGACGGCGACTGGGCCTACCCCGACGCCTGTCCAGCAGCCGGCCCCTACTGGGTGGTCGCCCAACCAGAGTGAGTCGGAGAGCGCTCGCCAGCCGCTGGCCGGACCGCGTCCCGCTGTCGATCGTCATCCGACGCGCCGCCCAGCGACCGGGGGTACTGCGGCTGCCGCGCGCAACGAGAGTCCCAGGCTGATGGATGAGTGCGCCCGCGCGCGGTCAGGCCCGTGGCGCCTGCTGCAAGCGGCGGCCCACCGCGTCCCGGTCCTCCCGAGGCAGCTGCGGCACCTCGCGCAGCAACGGCAGCAGCTCCGGGCGCGTCGTGAAGGCAGCGAAGACCGTCCTCACGTCGACCCCGTGACCGGGCACATCCAGCACCCGGACCGCGTCCCCGGCGCGCACCTCACCGCTGCGGAGCACCCGCAGGTAGGCACCGGGCACGCGAGCGGCGGTGAACCGCGGCACCCAGCGCTCCTGCCCCAACCACACGGCGAACGTCACGCACGGGATGCGCGGGCTGCTGACCTGCAGCAGCGCAGTCCCGACCTCCCACGTCTCCCCGATCACCGCGCCGCTGACGTCGACGGCGGCCGTGGTCAGGTTCTCGCCGAACGAGCCGCTCGGCAGGGCCCGCCCGAGCTCGGCCTCCCAGATGTCGAGGTCCTCGCGGGCGTAGGCGTAGACGGCCTGGTCGTCACCCCCGTGGTGGGCGGTGTCGCTGATGTGGTCACCGGCGAGGCCGCTGCCGCCGACGCCCTTCGGGCCGGGGGCCTGGATCGCCACCGGGCCCTGCACCGGGCGCTTGTCGATGCCGCTGGTACCGCCCTTGGCGGCGATCGGACGTTCGCGGCCCACGTTGACGGAGATCAGCTCGCCCCAGTCGCTCTGCACGCCCGCGACCTTGAGGTGCGCCCACGGCCTGGTCAAGGACGTTGACCGCGTGGGAGCAGCCGCGCCGGGGCGCGCGTCCCGTGACGCCGCTGCCCCCGCCGGGCGCCGGCAACCGGCTCGCGGTCGGCTGACGCACGCACAGGCTGGCCTTCTCGCCGACCCCGATGCGACTGCCTGACCGTCCCCAGGGGAGGTCGACGACCCCTGAGACCGTCATCGGCAGCTGGGACGGTGCGTGCGTGCTCAGCGCATGAGGCGCTGGTGAAGCTGGTCGACGTGGGCGGCGATGTCGTCGCGGACCAGGCGCATGCGCTCGAGCCCCTCGATGCCGCGGGCCGAGGGCTCGTCGGTGCGCCAGACCTCGACGGGGGTGCCGTCGACGGAGTCGACGTGGGCCTCGTCGCCGAGGACGACGACGAGGTCGGCGGCGGCGACGAGGTCGTCGGTGAGCTGGCGGGGGCGCTGGTCGGTGATGTCGACGCCGACCTCAGCGAGAGCCTGCGCGGACTGGGCGTTGAGCGCGCTGCCAGCGTTGGTGCCGGCGGAGGAGACGGTCACGGGGACGTCGGGGTGGGCCGCGACGACCTGGCGCAGGAGGCCGGCGGCCATCTGGGACTTACCACCGTTCTTGACGCAGACGAACAGCACGTGCGGAGCGGTCACCGGGTCCTCCGGGTCGGTCGAGGGTCGGGTCAACGTGTGCCGGGCCGGACCGCGCGGATGATCGCGGCCTGGGCGTGGGTGTGGACGCGGTGGGTGGGTCGGATCTGCAGGTCGCTGAAGCCGGCACGGGGCAGGGCGTCGGTGAGCTCGCGGGTGGTCAGGGCGTCGGCGGTGCAGCCGGTCCAGGCAGCCACGTCGGCCTTGGTGGCCTCGTCCATGCCTCCGTCGGCGACGACCTCGGAGAACGCCAGCCGCCCGCCGGGGCGCAGGACACGGGCGGCCTCGGCGAGGACGAGCCCGGCGCCGAAGGCGACCGTGCCGTCGGCGTCGCGGTCGAGGTCGGCCGGGACCGAGCCGCAGCACGAGGCGGTGGTGGCGGCCTGGGCGTAGCGGGACCGCACGGCCTCGCGCAGTCGCGCGGCCTCGTCGTCGGGCGTGCTCGGACCGGTGGTGGTGCTGTCGCTGCTGGCGGGGGTGCTCATCGTCGGGCTCTCGCCTGCCGGGTGTGCTGGTGGGTGGGGGCGAAGCGGCGTCGCAGCGCGAGGCTGAGGTAGACCAGGCCGACAAGGACGGGGACCTCGACGAGGGGACCGACGACACCGGCGAGGGCCTGGCCGGACGCCGCGCCGAAGGTGGCGATCGCCACGGCGATCGCGAGCTCGAAGTTGTTGCCCGCGGCGGTGAACGCGAGCGTCGTGGTCCGCGCGTAGCCCAGCCCGAGAGCGGCGCCGGTGACGTACCCGCCACCCCACATCAGCGCGAAGTAGACGAGCAGCGGCAGGGCGATCCGGACGACGTCCAGCGGCGCCGACAGCACCTGGTCACCCTGGAGGGCGAACAGCACCACGATGGTGAACAGCAGTCCGTACAGGGCGAAGGGGCCGACGCGGGGCAGGAAGCGGATCTCGTACCACTCGCGATCTTTCGTCCTCTCGCCGAGCACTCTGGATGCGAGGCCGGCGAGCAGGGGGACGCCGAGGAAGATCAGCACCGAGCGGACGATGTCCCACGGGGAGGCGTCGATGCCGGTCTGCGGCAGGTTCAGCCAGCCGGGGAGGATCTGGAGGTAGAACCAGCCGAGGGCGGCGAAGGCGACGACCTGGAAGACGGAGTTGATCGCCACGAGCACCGCGGCGGCCTCGCGGTCCCCGCAGGCCAGGTCGTTCCAGATGATGACCATGGCGATGCAGCGGGCCAGGCCCACGATGATCAGGCCGGTGCGGTACTCGGGCGCGTCGGGCAGGAACGCCCACGCGAGGGCGAACATCAGCGCCGGGCCCAGGACCCAGTTCAGCACCAGGGAAGCGACCAGGAGCCTCGTGTCGCCGGTGACGGCGGCGACCCGGTCGTAGCGGACCTTCGCCAGGACCGGGTACATCATCACCAGCAGACCGACCGCGATGGGCAGGCTGACCCCGTCGACCTGCACGGCCTCGAGCGCGCCGCCGAGGCCCGGCGCGAGCCGCCCCAGCGCCAGTCCGGCGACCATCGCCACGCCGATCCACACCGGCAGCCACCGGTCCAGCGTCGACAGCTTCCCGACGACGGCGCCCGCGGGCGCGGCCGGGTCGGTCACCGGGACCGTCACGCGCGCACCGCCCCGACCAGCTCGGCACCAACAGGCTCGGCACCGCCGGCCGCAGCGTCGTCGACCGGGGTCAGGGCCGCGGTCAGCTGCGCCAGCGCCGCGGGCACGACCCGGTACCAGACCCACGACCCGCGACGCTCGCACGTCAGCAGCCCAGCCTCGCGCAGCACCTTCAGGTGGTGGGACACCGTCGGCTGCGACAGGTCGAAGGCCGGCAGCAGATCGCACACGCACGCCTCCCCACGCGGAGAGGACGCCACGATGCTCACCAGCCGCAGCCGCACCGGATCACCCAGCGCCTTGAGCTGCGCCGCAAGCCCTGCCGCGAGGTCGGCGTCCATGGGGGCGCCACCCAACGGCGGACAGCACGCGCTGTGCGTCACCGGCGCAACGGTCGGCTTGTCAGTGATACCCACGTGCTCTTGCATCGACACCCGTCGATATTGACACCAGCCGATGAGGCAGACAAGCGGCGACCGTGCCGTCGTCTCAGTAGCCGACCGCCTGCCGGAGCAGCTGCAGCCCCCGACGGTGGGGCCCGCCACTCCCCCAGGGCCGTACTCCCGTAGGGCCGTCCCACATCCGATCGTCTGCTGGAGCAACTCGAAACGGTTCTTGCGCCTTTCCTGCAGAGGAGCGGGATGCTGGGGAGGTGCCTACTGACTCTGACCGCGACCTCGGTCGATCGGGCCACTCACCGAGCGACGAGCGCAAGCCCTTCCGCATCGTCATGGACGTTCTGGCGACCCAGGACCAGGTCGATCGACTGCACGACATCTTGGGCGAGCTGCTCTGCGGCGCCCCGCCAGAGCACGACGGTCCATGCCGCATCGCCTGGGACATCGGCAGCACCGGGGAGCCAGACACCTCCGACCCCGACGACGTCATCTACGGCTACGACGCCGACTCAGCCACCTTCACCCGCAAGCACCTCTCCCCATCGAGGTCTGGGACAAGGACGCCGTCGACCGCAGCCTCGGGCTGTAGTCAGACGCCCGCTGACCATCGGCTATCGGTGATGGCCAGCGGTGTCGTCGATGCCCATGACCGCGCCGTAGGGGTCGCGCACCTGGGCGATGCGCCGGCCGGGCTCGACCTCGAGAGGTCCACGGAGGAGCCGGGCTCCAGCCGACGTCAAGGTCGTCAGGGCCACGTCGAGGTCATGCACCGACCAGTAGGGCACCGTGCTGGCGCCCGACGGGTTCTTGTCCGCGTCAGCGAGGTGGAAGCCGAGCTCGACACCGCCGGGCAGGTCGACCCACGCGAAGGCGCCTTCGCGTCGCGGGGTGAGGTGGACGAGCCCGGCCCACCAGGCACACGAGGCGACCGGGTCATCGCAGAACACCATCACGGCGCGGACCCCGGACAGCCGCAGGGGCTCGGCCGCGCGCTCGTCTCCGTCGCCCACAGCTCCTTCCTACGCTGCCGCAGATGGTCACCACCAGGGCGGCGCGACGCGAGGACGCCGACGCCCTCGGCGAGGTCCACGTGCAGACCTGGCGCAGCGCCTACGCCGGCTTGCTGCCCCAGGCCCTGCTCGATGCGCTGTCCGCCGAGAGCTCGGCGACCCGGTGGACGGACCTGCTGCCCTGCTCGTCACCGTTCTTCTGCACGGTGGCCGTTGACCCGAGCGACCGCCCCCTCGGCTTCGCCTACGCCGGGCCCTGGCGGGGAGACGCGGACGACAGCACGGCCGAGCTGTACTCGCTGTACGTCCGTCCCGACCACCAGGGCGCCGGCGCCGGCGCGGTGCTGCTCGAGCGGACCCGCGACCACCTGCGGGCGGCGGGGTACACCCACGCCCATGCGTGGGTGCTGACGACCAACGCCCGCGCCCGCACCTTCTACGAGCACCGTGGGTGGGCCACCGACGGCCACACCCGGGTGGAGACCCGTGACGACGTCGATCTCCACGAGACCCGGCTCACGTGCCACCTCGCGCCGCCACAGGCGTGAGGCGTCACCACCCGCTGATGCCTGCTGACGATCGTCGCCCGGTCAGCGTCCCACTGTCGATCGCTGACCGGTCACGCCGGGCGGTTCCGCCACCTCGCCCCTTGGGGTGCGTCGCTCAACCGCGCCAGGAATCCAGGTCTTCGCGCTGCCGCACTAGCTCCGGTTCAGAGCCGTACAGGCTGATCAGTACGTCGAGGGCCTTGAGGGTGTCGCGGCGACCACGCTCGTCGATCCGGCCGGTCAGACGCAGCAGGGTGAAGCCGGCCCCCTGCACTCTCATCGCCGCGTCGACCAACCCATCGGGGACGGCACCCGAGGCCGGGACTGGCACGTTCAGTTCGTCAGCCGTCCCGTCAGGGCCCTCCTCCTCGAGGACTTCGGCGACTGTCGAGTCCGCCCCCAGCTCCTCGCGTCGCTCCGCCCACTCCGCGAGCAGGTCGGCCCCCTCGTCGTTGCCGAAGGGCGCGAAGTCCGATGCCGGGTCGTCGTAGAGCGGGTCGGTGAAGTGTGCGGCGAAGTCGGGCGCGGGGTCGGGGAGACTCTCGTCGTCGGTCATGAACAGACCTCCTCGGCTGGGGTGCCGGGCTCTCAGGCAGCGACCGGCGTCGGCAAGTGTCCTGGTACGACGCCATCGCTGGCGTCGATTCACTCCTCTGCCACGCCCTCGGCCCAACGCAGGCAGATAGCGGCGTGAACAGGCGCCGCCCCTGCGGTCGCCCCAGGAGCCGTCTCACTAGCCGACCCCCAACCGGCGACGGTGCAGGTCGCAGGGGCCGCGAGGCGCGGCCTCGCGGTGACTTCGCCAGCAGACCCGTCCAGATGGGGATTCCGCGCAGGTGCCTCATACGGCACGCCCCAACGCCGCCGTCAGCCGGTGCTGGCCTCTCCCCCGCCCCGACGGACGCCTCGCCTCGAGATCGGGGCGGGGCCCTGCTGAGGATCGCGGCAAGATCCTGAGAGGGTCCGCGGCGGAGCGGGATCAAGACGCCGTGCTCTACGCGGAGACCTACCTCGCGAGGGTGGCCGGCCTCGGTGTCCCCGTCACCGGGGTGCCCGGGATGCAGGGAGTCCGCATGGCGCGCGACTTTGCGTCGGTGCGGCTGCTGGTCGTCGACGACCGGGCCCTCGAGGGGTTGGTCGGCCTGCTCAGGTCGGTGCGGACCGGCCGGATCGCGGTCTTCGGGCAGGCGGAGAGGTGCGCCGAGGCGGTCGAGGACCGGATGGGGTGGACGTCGACCACGACGACGTCCATGAGCCTCGGGCACCTGGCCGCAGATCCCGTCACCGCCCTGCCCGATGGGCTGAGGCTGCGAGCGGTCGACGAGCATGCCGAGGGTCGTCGTGACGCCGTGACGATGGAGCAGGCGGTCGCGGTCGCATCGCTGGCGGACCCGGCTGGCGCCGGCGACCCGGGCGTCTTGACCCGGGACTTGACGGCGTCGATGCCCGCCTTCCGCTTCTTCGCGGCCCTCGACGCCGATGGCGTCGCGCGGGCGACGTCGGGCGTGGGCGTCTTCGGGTCACGGGCGGTAGTCATCTTCGTCAACACCGACCCGGGATGGCGTCGGCGTGGTCTCGGGCGGGCGATGACGGCCGCGGCGGTCACGGACGCCCGAGCCCGCGGCGCGAGCACCGCCTGCCTCGACGCCAGCGCCTCTGGCTTGTCGATCTACCAGCAGCTCGGCTACAGGGTCATCGCGGACACCAGGCGCTACTCGAGAAGTGGGGAAGGACTGGGCGACGGGGGGCCCGGGCGCGCAGCTCCGTGAGGAGGGCGACGTCGGCGTGAGGGCACCCCACGCGCCCCTGCCAGGCTGACGACGTGACCACGCGCAGAGCAGTGACCGTCGTGACGGGGGCAGGACGCGGGATCGGCGCGGCGACCGCCCTGCACCTCGCGCGTGCCGGCCACGACCTCGCCCTGGGCTACCTCAGCGACGACGACAGCGCTGCCGAGGTGCTGGCAGCCGTCCGCGCCGAGGGGGCCGCCGCGGTCGCCCTCCGGGGTGACGTCACCGACGAGCACGACGTCGCCACGCTGTTCGCCGCAGCAGCCGCGGAGCTCGGGCCCGTCACCGGGCTGGTCGCAGGCGCCGGCCTCACCGCCCACCTCGGCGACCTCGCCGACACCCCTGTTGAGACCGTGCGCCGGGTCCTGGACGTCAACCTCCTCGGCGTCGTCCTGTGCGCCCGCCGCGCCGCCCAGGTCATGTCCACTGCTCGCGGCGGCCCTGGAGGTGCGATCGTCACCGTCTCCTCCGCCGCAGCGACCCTCGGGGCACCGCACGACTACGTCCACTACGCCGCCGCCAAGGCCGGCGTCGACGCCCTGACCGTCGGCCTGGCCAAGGAGCTCGCCGACCAGGGCGTGCGCGTCAACGCCGTCGCCCCCGGCATGGTCCGCACCGGCATCCACGCCGCTGCCGGCGACCCCGACCGCCTCGAGCGGGTCGTCGGTCGCATCCCGCTGGGCCGCGTCGGCGAGCCCACCGAGATCGCCCCTGCCGTCGCGTGGCTCCTCGGCGACGAGGCCTCCTACGTCACCGGCACCGTCCTGCGCGCCGCCGGCGGCATGTAGGCGTCGGCCGGACGGCCGTGCCGCTCGAGGCACCCGGAGGACGCCCTCACCGCGCAGGCCGGGTCGGCCCGACGAGGTACACCTCGTCGGGGCCGTCCTCCCCGCAGGTGTCCAGCCGGGGCGTGCGCTCGAGCCCGGCGGCGAGGGCGACGCGGGCGCTGGCGTGGTTGGCCGGGCGGACGCGGGCCGTCACCGGCAGCCCCAGGGGGTGGTGCCGGGCCCGGTCGACGACCGTCGCGGCGGCCTCGGTGGCCACCCCGCGGCCCCAGACCGATGGCTCCAGCCGGTAGAGCAGGTTCCACACCGGCCGGTCGGCCGACGTCATCCGCTTGACACCGCAGACACCGATGACGTGCCCGTCGCCGTGGCGCCAGGTCAGCACCCAGTAGCCGATCTGGTGGTCCTGCCAGTGCTGGACCCACCGCCGCAGGAGCTGCTCGGCCGCGCCGAGGTCGGCCAACCGGTCGCCAGGGTTGTGCGCGACGGTCCGCGGGTCGCGGTGCAGGGCCAGGACGGCGGCGCCGTCCGCCGGGACGGGCGGCCGCGCGGCCAGACGCTCCGTCGTCCACGTGCGCGACTCGGCGTCAGCGGCCTCTCCAGCGCTCACCCACGCCCACCGGGGCTGGGCGCCACGCCGTCCGCGGGACCTGGTGCAGGGCTCGGCGCGTCGCGGCGCAGCCAGACCAACACCGCGCCGCACTCCGCCGGCTCCCGCCGCACCTCGCGGAAGCCGTGCCGGGCGTAGAAGGCGGCGGCACGCTCGTCGCCCGCGACGTGCTCGAGCTCGACGGGCCGTCCCGGCACGAGGTCGAGCAGCGCCCGCAGCAGCGCGCCGCCGACGCCACGGCCCTGGTGCCCGGGCGAGAAGTACAGCGTCCACACGACCGGCACCTCACCGTGCAGGTCGAGGTCGCCCATGCCCACGACCACGGTGCCCACCTCGGCCACGAGCGTCGTCGTGGTCGCCGACCCCCGGCGCACGGCCTCCGGGGACCACCACTGCTCCAGGCCCCGGCGCACGTAGCCCTCGCCGGCGAAGTCGTACGTCTCGGGCCACGCCGCCGACCCGACTCCACGGATCAGACCGGCGTCCTCCGGCGTCGCCGACCTGACCACGACCTCACCGCGCACGCCGTCGAGGCTGCCACGCCGGTCCTCTCCGTCCCCACACCACGTCGCCGTCCGGTCGGCGTCCTGATCGACGCTCAGCCGGTGCCCGCGGTGGCCAGCGGGCCGCGCCGCCAGGCCTCGGCCTCGGCGTGCGAGCGCAGCCGCACCACCGGCAGCGCCGGGACCGTCGTCGCCAACGCCTCGACCCGCTCCCCCAGCCGCGCGTAGGAGGACCAGGCCCACCGCACGATGTGCTCCTCGTCGGTGAAGAAGGTCCGCAGCGGCGGCTCGACGTTGCCGTTCCACAGCACCTCCCGGCGCAGGCGGCGACGCACCGTCCGGCGGACCACCTGGCGCATGACCACCGCCCGCGGCAGGTCCAGCCACACCAGCAGGTCGGCCCGGGCCGCGAGCACGTCCCGCACCGGGCCGTACTGCCACTCCGTCACCCACGCCGGCCCCGCGGTGACGGCGTCGACGTCCGCGGCGAAGGACGGCCGCGGCACCCACCCCGGGCCGTGGTGCAGCGCGTCGAGCTCGACGTGCGGCACCCCAAGGTCGACGGCCAGCCGCGCCGCGAGCGTCGTCTTGCCCGCTCCCGACGCACCCGCCACGACGACCCGTCGCGGCTTCACGCCCACGTCGTCCCCCGGCCCCAGCACGAGCACCGACGTTAGCCGTCGCACCAGCAGCGCCCGGGTGAGCTCGTCGGCGTGCTGGGACAGCCGGGTGCCCGGCGGGCGCCGCCGACGCCGACGCCGACGCCGACGCCGACGCCGACGGCAGGAAGTCACGCGACGTGGACGCGCGCCGCTGCTACGAAGCAGCCGTGGACCGCGCCGCCCTCTCCGACATCGCCCACCGCCGCCACCCCGTGGCTGCTCCCGTGGACCCGGGTCGGGTGCGCGAGCTGCTCGGCTGGCTCGCTCCCCCGGCGGGCGGGCGCGTGCTCGACCTGGGCAGCGGCTACGGCGCCTGGCTGCTCGAGCTCCTCGCCGTCCGCGAGCACCTCACCGGTGTCGGGATCGACCTGTCCCTGCCCGAGAGCCTCGCTCGAGCCATCCCGGACAACGGCGTCGTTGACCGGGTGCGCTGGGAGGAGGCCGACGCCACCGGGTGGGACGGCGGGCTCTTCGACATCGTGGTGTGCGTGGGCGCCAGCCACGCCTTCGGGGGTCTCGCCGGGACCCTCGAGGCGGTGCGCCGGCACCTGCGCCCCGGCGGCCAGGTCGTCCTCGGTGACGTGTTCTGGGAGATCGCGCCCACCCCGGCGGCGATGGCGGCCCTGGAGGCCGCCGCGGAGGACGTCCCCGACCTGCCCGGCCTGCTCGCCGAGGCCCGGTCAGCCTCCTTCGAGCCCGGCTTCGGGCACGTCAGCACCCTGACGGAGTGGGACGAGTACGAGTGGTCCTGGACCGGCTCCCTCGTCGACTGGGCCCTGCGCGAGGCGCCCACCGACGCCGACCGCGAGCAGGCCCTGGCCGCGGCTCGCGAGCACCGCCAGCAGTGGCTGGACGGGTACCGCGGCGTCCTGGGCTTCGCCACGCTCGTCCTGCACGACATCGCCCCGCCGCAGGACACACGGTCGTGAGGTCCGACGTCGGCCCCTCGCTGAGCGACGCCACCACCGACGACGCCGAGGCCCTGACCACCCTGCTGCTGCGCTCCCGCACCCGGGCCATGCCGTGGCTCGCCAGCCCGCACGACGAGGCCTCCACCCGCTGGTGGGTGGAGCACGTCCTGGTCGCCGACCAGCACGTCCGCGTCGCCCTTAACGACGACCGGCTGCTGGGCTTCGCCGCCGTCGAGGGCGACTGGCTCACCCAGCTCTACGTCGACCCCGACCACCAGACCGACGGCGTCGGACGGGCCCTGCTCGACGACGCGAAACGGCGACGACCCGACGGTCTGCGCCTGCACGTCTTCGCCCGCAACACCCGGGCCCGGCGCTTCTACGAGGCGGCCGGCTTCGTGCTCGTCGGCCGCAGCGACGGCCACGACAACGAGGAGCACGAGCCCGACTGCACCTACGCCTGGACCGGCTCGGCTCCGACGTCGCCGGCACCCCCGGGCTGACCCCGCCCCGGGAGGCTGACGGCCATGGCCTTCCGCACCCCGCTTCCCCCCCGGACCCGAAGGAACTAAGTACCGAACGTCCTCTTCCGCCTGCCCCCCTAACCAGCAAAGTCGTACGGCAGGCGACCGGTAGCGAGACCCTCCACGACAAAGATCGAGCCCGCGTGCGGCTCGGTCTTCAGCTGGGCGGGCGAGATCCCGCCGCGAGCCGAGGTGACGAACAGCTGGTCTAGACGAGGCCCGCCGAATGCCACGCTAGTCGGACGCGAGACAGGCACCTCAATCGTCCTGAGCAGATCGCCCTGATCGCTGTACTGGCGAATACATCCACCGTCCCACATGGCCGTCCAGAGGGTGCCGTCCGCATCCACCGCCAGCCCGTCCGGAGTCGCCACGGGGTCGCGCATCTCGACGAGGGTGCGCCGGTTGCTCAGATCGCCCGTGCTTACGTCGAAGTCGTAGGCATCGATGCTCCGGGTCGTCGAGTCCGTGTAGTAGAAGGTCCGCCCGTCAGGGCTCCAGTCGAGCCCATTAGAGACCGAGACCCCGGCGCGCTGGACCGTCACCCCAAGGTTGGTCTCGACGCGGTACAGGCTTCCCTGCCGGGGTGTGAGGTCCACCGCCATCGTGCCTACCCACAACCGACCAGCGGGGTCGCAGGCACCGTCATTCATTCGCAGGTGGTGCAGCGCACCCTCGACGTCCACCGCCAGCCGGGCCCGCGAACCGTCCCGCTCGACGAACATGACGCCTCGAGCGACGGCGCACACCAGGCCACCCGAACGGCGACGGGCCACCATCCCCACCGACTCTCGGACCTCGAAGCTGGTGTCCGTGCCCGTCGACGGCGTGAAAGCGTGGATCCGACCGACCCGCAGGTCGACCCACAGGAGCTCGTTCGCTCGGGCGTCCCACCACGGACCTTCCCCGAGGTCCGCCCGCGCTTCGAGGGCGACGTCGACCCGCTGCTTCACTCTCGACCCCTCCCCCGCACACCCGTGTCGGTCTAGCCCCAGGAACACGCCGACGGTCGACCACGCTCCCGTGACCGAGCCCCGGCATCGATCACAACCCGCGGACCTGGCTCGCGGTGAGGCCGTCAGAGCGGCAGTCCCATTAGACTTCAGATCAGCAGACCACTAGAGAGGCGCAGACTACCATGACCAAACCGAACACCGAAAGCGAGGTTCCCCGGCAGATCGAGCGGGTGAACCGCTTGCGGGTATCTGATTCCGTGGCTGCTCAGCTGACCCAGTTGATCATCAAGGGCGCGTACGAGGTGGGCGAGAAGCTGCCCTCGGAGCGTGTCCTCTCCGAGCAGTTCGGCGTGAGCCGCAGCTCCATGCGCGAAGCCATCCGCGGCATCGAATCCAACGGCTTGGTCAACAGCAGTCACGGCGTCGGCGTCTTCGTCGTGAAGAACACCCTGGACACGCCCGAGACACCCGAGATCCTGATCTTCGATGACTTCACCGTCCCAGAGCTGTTCGAGGTGCGTCGGACCCTGGAGGGTGAGGCTGCAGCGCTGGCCGCCGGACGGCGTGCGCCTGCGGACACCGACGAGATGGAACGCCTGCTGCGTGCGTGCGTCGATACCGACCTGACCGACGCAGAGTTCGTCCAGCTCGACATCGAGCTCCACCAGGCAGTCGCCGCGGCGTCCAAGAACGGTCTCCTCGCCAAGCTGTATGGCACCCTCGAGCCGTTGCTAGGCGAGTATTCCCGCCGCGTCATCGCAATTCCCGGCCGGCGGGAGCACGCCCACGATGGGCACGTCGCCATTGTCGAAGCCATAGTCGCTGGACGGGCCCGAGATGCTCGTGCGGCCGCGGTGGCCCACATTCGCGACGTGGAGGAAGACATCCTGCGATTCATGAAGGATTCGGGGCGAACGACCTGAGGCGGCGGCGACCGGACGAGCCGCGCCCGTGGCGGGCCCGGTCGCCGACCCTCGGCCCCTGGGCTGTCCGACCCGACCCGTCGTGACGCTACGGGCTCGACCGCGAACCCCGTCCGTGCGCAGTCACCGTCCTTGGTCGCAGTCACGGCCCCGACGATCGGGAGACCGAGACGCTTCTAACCCAGACTCTGTGTTGACACGCCCCACTCCCTCTCCCTACTGTTCAGACCACCCGATCACCTGCTCTCTGCGGATCGGGCGTCAGATCTCTCACACCCGCTCTCCGGTCCCGGCCCGGGTGCACGTTCCACCGCTCGGAGCAAGGCAACGTTGCCGAACCCACCAGGAGGATTGATGTCGTCGCTCGACTACACCTACGAGAACCTCGACAAGCTCGTGCCCCGGTCGAACTTCTTGGTCCCCACGATCGACCCGAAGAAGACCATGCTGCTCGTCCTCGACATGCAGAAGGCCTGCGCCGAGGTCGGCGGCGCGATGTACATCGAGAGCGTCGGTGGCGCTCCCGAGGGCAAGGATGTCGTCGAGCCCGTCAAGAACGTGCTGGCCGCCTGCCGCGCCAAGGGCATCCCGGTGGTCTGGTCCCTGTGGGGCCTGCGTCCCGATGGCGCAGACGCGGGATTCGCCGACGTCAAGTGGGGCCTGACGGGTCAGCTGAAGGAATGGCCGGGGTCGTGGGGCAACGGTGGCGACGAGCTCGTCGACGGCCTCGAGCCGGCTGAGGGCGAACCGGTCATCCGCAAGCACCGGTTCTCGTCCTTCTACCACACGGCTCTCAACGAGTACATGCGTCGTGCGGGCGCCGACACCCTGATCGTGGCGGGCCTGTCGACCGGCAACTGCCAACTGGCCACCGCGATCGACGGCGCCAACCAGGACTACAAGATCGTCGTCCTCGCCGACACGACGGCCGCCATCCCCTCGGGCTTGGACGACCCGCTGGGCTACGGCCAGCACTGGGAAGCGCTGCGCCAGATCCAGGCGAACCACGGAGACGTCCGCACCAGCAAAGAGTTCCTGAAGCTCATCGACGCCTAATTCAGGGCCAGCCGTGGCTGGCCCCACGCTCCGACCGCTCTTGGTGGGACCTGGGGGCCAGCCGCGGCAGCACGACGCACACCCATTGAGAGACATCGACGACGAGGTGGTCGGGCACGTGCTTGACGAGCATGCGGCAGATTCGAGTGGTGGCGCGGATCCGATTCTCTCCGTGCGCGGGATCGGCAAGGTCTATCCCGGAGTCGTAGCGCTGTCCGGGGTTGACATCGATCTGCGACCGGGTGAGATTCACGCCCTTCTCGGTGAGAACGGCGCCGGCAAGTCGACGTTGATCAACATCCTCTCGGGGACGGTCCAGCCGACCGCCGGAACCATCTCGTCTGCCGGTACACCGGTGACCATCGCAACCCCCAGGCACGCTCAGGATCTCGGGATCTCGACGGTCCACCAGGAGCAGTCCCTCGTCCCCAACCTGACGGCGGTCGAGAACATCTTCCTGGGTCGCGAGCTGAAGACCGGCACGAGCAGGCTGATCGGGGTGCTCGACGAGAAGGCGATGCGGGCGCGTGTTCTCGGGCTCGCTCACGAGTTCGGCCTGAGCGAGAGGGACGTCGCGTCGCCGGTCGAGGCGCTAGGGGCCCTGAAGCAGCACGTCGTGCAGATCATCAAAGCGCTGGCCTTCAAAACGCGCGTCCTGGTCCTCGACGAGCCCACCTCAGGCCTGGCCGATCACGAACGTCTGACCCTGTTCAACTACATGCGGCAGCTTCGCGAACGGGGCATCTCGCTGCTGTGGGTCACCCACCGCCTCGACGAGCTCTTCGGGCTGGCCGACACGATCACCGTGCTCCGCGATGGCAAATTCGTGGCCAGCGTCAAACCCACTGACCAGACCGCCGACTCCTTGGTACGCCTGATGGTCGGCCGGTCCAACCTGGAGGCCCGGGAGCAGCTCGCCCAGGACCTGCCCCGTGCCGGCTACACCGGCAAGCGTGAGGAGGTCCTGCGCCTGGAGTCGATCTCCCGGCTGCCTCTGCTGCACGACATCAACCTGACCGTCAGCCGGGGCGAGATCCTTGGTATCGCCGGCATCGCCGGCGCTGGTCGTACCGAGACCGCCATGGTCGTCCTCGGTGCCGACCAGGCCGACTCCGGGCAGATCCTGCTGAAGTCGCAGCGCACGAGGATCCGGTCGCCGCGCGACGCGGCCCGAAAAGGCATCGCGTACGTGCCCGAGGAGCGCAAGACGCACGCCATCCTCGGCGGCTTCTCCATCAAGCGGAACATCACCATCTCCGACCTCCGGAGGGCGGCCACCGCCGGACTCATCCTGCGAGGCGGCCTCGAGACCGCGAGCGCGAAGAGCTACGTCACCGACCTGGGGATCAAGACGAGCTCGGTGCAGGAGAAGATCCGCAACCTGAGCGGCGGCAACCAGCAGAAGGTCGTCATCGCCCGGTGCCTATTCACCCGCCCAGACCTCATCATCTTCGACGAGCCGACACAGGGCATCGATGTGGGCGCGAAGGCCGACGTCTACCGGCTGATCTACGAGTTCGTCGATCAAGGCGGTGCGGCGATCGTGATCAGCTCGGAGCTGCCGGAGCTGATCCGCGTGTCCGACCGCATCGCCGTGATGCGCGAGGGGACCATCGTCGGGCAGCTGCAGAGCACCGCTCGCGACGAGGTGGCCACGGAGACCAGCGAGCTCGGGGAGCACATCATCTCGTTGGCCACACGTGCCGGAGCAGGAGCAGCAGCATGAGCACCCTTCGGCATCCGTCCCGTCTGCTCGCCATCGACGGGGTCGCGGTGTCCATCGTCTTCCTCGTCATGCTCGGCTACTTCTCGGTGGCCTCGCCGGCGTTCCTCACCGGGGACAACATCTACAACACGTTCGTGGAGTCCATCTCGACCGTCCTCCTGGCAGCCGGACTGACCTTTGTTCTGATCAGCGGCGGGATCGACCTGTCGATCGGGTCCACCATCGGGCTGAGCGCCGCGGCCACCCTGTTCGTGGCCATGACGGGCGCTTCGACGTTGATGGCTGTTCTCGCTGGTCTGGTCACCGGACTAGTCATCGGGACCATCAACGGAGCCTTCGTCGCCGGCGCGGGAGTCAGCGACTTCATCGTCACCCTGGCCACGTTGAGCATCGGCGCCGGTCTCCTCAAGGTCTTCACCGGACGCACCCAGCTGACCGGCACCGACAACGCGTCGTTCCTGGCCCTAGCCGAGGGCAGGATTCTCGGGATCCCCACCGGTGTCTTCATCGCCGCGGTCGTGCTCGTCGTCCTCGAGGTCATCTTGGTCAAGACCCCTTTCGGCCGAGCCGTATACGCCACGGGGGTCAACGCGAACGCGGCGTTCCTGGCCGGAGTGAGCGTCCGCAGGATCCGCTTCAGCGTGTTCGTCATCTCCGGTGTGGTCGCCGGGATCGGAGGCGTCCTGCTCGCCTCGCACCTCAACTCCGTGCAGCCGGGACTGGGGGGCGGATACGAGCTCACCGCCATCGCGGGGTGCGTCGTCGGCGGGGTCTCCCTGGCCGGCGGACGAGGCAGCATCTGGCGGGCTGCTCTGGGTGCGTTCTTCCTCTCCGTCCTCAGCCGTGGCCTCCAGCTGATCGGCGTCGACCCGCTGTGGTTCTCCATCGTGACCGGCGCCGCGATCGTGGCCGCGGTCGCGTTCGACCGCGGGGCCCAGCGATGGCTGCAGTCCTCCCCTCGTCCAGCCCGCGCGCTCAAGACCGCCGCGGACGCTTCCACCGCCCAGAACGCTCATTGAGGAGCGACATGCCGACGTCGTCGACACACTCGTCCGCGGGTCTCCGGATCCAGTCGATCCTAAGCAAGCCTGGGTCCGGCATCGTCGTCATGCTCGTGCTCTTCGTCATCGTGATGGCCGTGGTCTCTCCGGCCTTCGTGACCTTCGGGAACTGGCAGAACATCGCCAACCAAGGGGTGTTCGTCCTCCTCCTGGCCCTCGGCATGACTGTCGTCCTGATCGCCCGAGGCATCGACCTGTCCGTCGGCTCGGTGATGGGGCTGTCGGCCGGAGTGTCCGCATACCTCATCACCCAGGGCCTCATCTTCCCGCTAGCCCTCTTGGCGGGGATCGCCTGCGGCATCTTCTGCGGACTCCTGAACGCCCTGATGATCACCAAGCTCGGTTTGCCCGACTTCGTAGCTACCCTCGCCATGCTGGGTGTCGCTCGGGGGGTGCTCTTCCTGTGGACCGCAGGGACGCCCTTCACCCGCTACATGACTCCGGCCTACAGCCTGGTCGGCGGACAGACCCAGATTGCGGGCTTCGTGAGCATCCCGATCATCATCTCGATAGCGGCCTGCATCGCCCTGTCGCTGCTGCTACGCAGGTCCGTCCTCGGCCGCTACCTCTACGCGGTGGGAGGCAACCCGGACGCGGCTCGCCTCTCGGGCATCCCGGTGAACCGCATCAAGACGTACGCCTACCTGATCAGCGGTGGGTGCGCCGGCTTGGCTGGGGTCATCCTCGCCGGCCGCGCGACGAATGTGGCACCAACGATGGGCACCGGCTACGAGATCCTCGCCATCACCGCCGCGATCATCGGTGGCGCCGCGCTGACCGGTGGTCAGGGACGGATGATCGGGGCCGTCCTCGGCGCGCTGACCATCACCCTGATCACCAACGCGATGAACATCGCCGGCATCAGCTCGGAATGGCAGCAGCTGGTGACTGGCGTCATCCTGCTGATCGCCGTCCTGCTTGACCGGCTCACCACCTACTTCAAGCACCGCCAGCGCAGCACAGAGATCGCGGCCGCCGTCAGTGTTGACCCCACGGCCAAACCCGTGCAGCACGTCATGAGCTGATCGCACCCACGTCATCAGGCAGCGCCACTGGCGCCGTCGCCTACAACAGACCATTTCAAAGGAGAAATACTGTGGAGACAGATCCTGCCGAGAAGGCCTCGCTCGTCTCGAGCCGCCGTCGATTCCTGGGTACAGGCGCGCTGGTCGGGACCGTCGGGCTGCTGAGTGCCTGCACAACCCCGCCCGGCGGCGCGACGAGCAACGGTGGCGGTGGCGCCAGCGGGGGTGGCGCCGAGGGCAGCGACGACTACACCGCGGCGATCAAGAAGCTGGTAGCGGGGCGAGAGCTTCAGGTCGGCTTCACTCCCCCGGTGCTGTCGGAGTACTACACCCAGATGGAGAACGCCGCGTTCACGCGGATGGCTCAGCTGGAGGACCTGTACGGCGTGAAGTGGAAGTGGGAGAAGTCTTCGCCGACCGGCAACTTCAACGCGGTCGAGCAGCAGATCAGCACCGTTCAGTCCTGGACGAGCCGCGAGTTCGACATCGTGTTCATCTGCACCGGCGCCAACTTCGCCACCATGCAGGGCGTCTACAAGAAGGCCATGGACTCGGGCACCAAGATCTTCCAGTTCAATCAGCCGGTCGAGCTGTACCCGATCGACGACGTCAACACAGTGTCCAACATCGGTTACGACAACCGGTGGCAGTCCGGTTACGTGGCCGGAAAGTTCATCGCCGACACCCTCAAGGGCCAGGGCAAGATCATCCAGATCATGGGCCCGGCCGGTTCCGACTGGACGAAGGCGCGGCTGGTCGGCTTCAACCAGGCCATGTCCGAGAACCCCGGGCTCGAGGTCGTGGGATCCGCCGACGGCGGCTACCTGCGCGACAAGGGCCTGTCCGCCGCGCAGGACCTACTGACCCGCAACGCGGACGTGAACGCCATCTACGGGGAGAACGAGGACATGGCCCTCGGCGCCTCGCAGGCCGTGGACGCGGCCGGCCTCAAGCAGTGGGACGGGAACCAGGGCGTAGTGATCATCGGCGCCGACGGCCTGCTGTCCGGCATGGACGCCATCCGCAACGGAAAGCTGACCGCTTCGGTCGACGTGAACTCGGTCGACAACGCGATCAAGATGATCGACACCGCTTTCCAGTCGATCGTCTTGAAAAACTACGTCCCCAAGGTCTCCAACATCACGACCCACCTAGTCACCAAGGACAACGTGGACGCGTACGCGTCCTACATCAACGGCGTCATGTCGCCGGCCAAGAAGTACTGACCCGACCCCCTCAAACACAGTCAAGATAATCTCGAGAAGGAGAAACTGTGAACGCGAAGAAGCCTGATCCCGTAGACGTAGTGGTCGTCGGTCTCGGCGCGAACGGCGGCACTGCTGCCAAGGTGCTCAGCGAAGCTGGCCTGAAGGTCATCGGCTTCGACCGCGGCCCGTGGCTGCGGGCCCACGACCACTACTCGGGTGACGAACTGAAGTTCGTCAACCGTAACTACATGTGGCCTGATCCCTCGACCTATCCGCGAACGGTCCGCTACTCCGAGGACGAGGAGGCCCAGCAGTTCGCCTTCTCGCCGCTGCCTCAGATGGTCGGCGGAGGCACCAACCACTGGGCCGGCTGGGTGCCTCGGCCACGCGAGTCGGACTTCATGCTGCGTTCGCTGCACGGGGACGTCGAGGGCATGAGCCTGGCCGACTGGCCGATCCGCTACAAGGACCTTGAGCCGTACCTGACCAAGGTGGAATGGGCCTTCGGCGTGTCGGGGATCGCCGGGGCGGACAAGTACGAGCCGTACCGCTCCAAGGGTTACCCGAGCCCGCCGCTGCGCCCTACCCGGTACGGCAAGCGCTTCTACGACGCCTGCAACACAATGGGGATCAACGCATTCCCCATCCCGCACGCCATGGTGACCAACAACCACAACGGCCGAGACCCGTTCAACAAGACGAGCTTCTGGAACCAGTACGGCGATCCGTCGGGTGCCCGGTCAAACACCCTCACTACCTTCATCCCCGACGCGCTGGCCACCGGCAACTTCGAGGTGCGAGCCGAGAGCTTCGTCCGCCAGGTGATGATGGGCCGGGACGGCAAGGCGACCGGCGTCCTCTACGTCGACCCCGACGGCAACGAGATCGTCCAGGACGCCAAGGTCGTCGTCCTGGCCCTCGGCGCGATCGAGTCTGCGCGTCTGATGCTGCTCTCCCGCTCGGCCCAGTTCCCCGACGGCCTGGCGAACACCAGCGGGCTCGTCGGCAAGAACGCGACCTTCCACGAGTACCTGTTCGCCGTCGGCCTGTTCGACAACGAGATCGACGAGCCGCTGAACGGGTTCACCGGCAACTACATCTCGGGAGGCTCGCTGGAGTTCTACGAGACCGACGAGAACCGCGGTCACATCGGCGGCTGCATCATCTCGGCGTCGCAGACCTGCCACCCGATCAACTGGGTCTTCCCGGGCCGCCCGACCTGGGGCGAGGCGCTCAAGGATGCCGACCGGAACTACTTCAACTACGCCATGAAGATCGGGCTGATCCTGCACGACATGCCCGTCGAGTCCAACCGTGTCGATCTGGACCCGACTGTGAAGGACGCCTGGGGTCTGCCCGTCGCCCGAATCACCCACAGCCCGCACAAGAACGACGTCGCCATGGGCAAGTGGCAGGTGGACAAGAACGCCGAGATCCTCGAGGCGGCCGGCGCGCGAAAGACAGTCCCGGTCTACCTCGACAAGATGACTGGCAACACCTGTCACCAGCACGGCACCGCGCGGATGGGCTTTGACCCCACCAAGAGCGTGCTCAACGAATGGGGCCAGGCCCACGACGTGGAGAACCTCTTCGTCGTCGATGGATCGGGTTTCCCGACCGCCACCGGCGTCAACCCCACGCTGACGATGATGGCCAACGCCTGGCGCTGTTGCGACTACATCGCCAACACCTACTCCAAGGGCCGGGTCGAGCGGCTCGTCCAGCCCGCTTCCTAGAGAGAGGATCGCTCGAACATGACGCTCAAATCAGATTGGGAGACCGTCGGTGAACCGGTTGACCATGACTCAACCGAACGGCTCTTCTTCACGCAGCACGAGTGGGACACGGTCGAGGCGGCCACGGCGCGCATCATGCCCACCGATCACGACCCGGGGGCGAAGGAGGCGCGGGTCGTCGTCTTCATCGACCGCTACGTGTCCGGCATCGACTACGTCTTCGCCGCCGCCGACGGCAGCGGTTTCCTGAAGCTGACCGGCCGAGCGGCGGACGCCTGGCGAGCCCGGCAGTTCAAGATGCAAGCGCTCTACCGACAGGGCGTGCGCGATCTCGACACCCTCGCTCGCGGCGAACAGCTGGTCTCCGGGGACGGAGGTCCTACGCCTCCGGTCGCGTCCTGGAACGCCGACCACGCTGCCGGCGGTCGGGCCAACGGTCAGCACGAGGCTCGGACCAAGGGTTTCGTCGACCTGACCGAGGAGGAGCAGGACCAGGTCCTGGTCGCCTTGTCCGGCGCCCCAAAGCCCTCGAAGGTCACTCTGGGCACGAAAGAACCCGTCACCACCTTCCTGCAGGGCTCGTTCGACGAGGACCTGCCCTTCTTCGAGACGCTCTGCCTGCACACCCGGCAAGGCTTCTACGCCGACCCGGTGTACGGCGGTAACAAGGACCAGATGGGCTGGAAGGTGATCGGGTTTCCCGGACCTCGATCGCTCAAGGACACCATGGACGGCACCTACGACACGACCGAGTACTTCTACGAGGGCGACTACGACTGGTACGACCTGATCCCGTACCTCAGGGAGTCGACCCCGCGCCAGTCGTAGCCGTGCACCCCCACACGTCGGGCCGGCTGCCGTACGGCGCCGGCCCGACGTGTCCCCCACCCCCCACTCGGCTGGCCGGATCGGCCGCACGAAGGACAACACGTGAAGATCACTGAGGTAAGAGCCTTTCCCGTCGGAGTGGCTCTAGACGAACCCCTGCAGTGGGGTGCCATGANGCTGGCCGGATCGGCCGCACGAAGGACAACACGTGAAGATCACTGAGGTAAGAGCCTTTCCCGTCGGAGTGGCTCTAGACGAACCCCTGCAGTGGGGTGCCATGAAGGTCGAGGTCAAGGGCGGCATCCTCGTCCGGGTCAGCACGGATGAGGGCGTGGAGGGCATCGGTGAAGCCGGCTTCTCGGCCGAGTACTTCGCCACCGTCGGTCCGATCATCAACGACCAGCTCGGGCCGATGCTGGTAGGACGCGATCCGCTCGACATCGCCGCGATCTGGCAGGACATGCTGGACGCCACCCACATGTGGGGACGGCGGGGAATCGAGACCTACGCCGTCAGCGGGATCGACATTGCTCTGTGGGACATCCTTGGCAAGGTGGCCGAGCAGCCCGTCTACCGGCTGCTCGGAGCGGCGAAGTCGAAGGTGAAGGCCTACTACGCCCCGTCACTCAAGCCCACCGCGGAGATCGTCGACGAGAGCGTGGCGGCAGTCAGCCAGGGCTTCCGCGCCATGAAGCTGCGCAACGGGCCAAGCATCGCCGGCGGGGTCGACATGGTGGCCCGGGTGCGGGAGGCTGTGGGGCCGGACATCGACATCATGGTGGACGGGAACATGGCGTTCGACCGGCGCCAAGCGCTGACGCTGGCCCGCGAGTTCGAGCAGCTGGACGTGTTGTGGCTCGAGGAGCCCATCCTGTCTCGCAGTCTGACCCAGTACGTCGACGACAACCGGTGGCTCGCCGACCGGGTCTCCCTCAAGCTGGCCGGCGGTGAATCCCTTCTCACCCGGTTCGAGTACCTGGATCTGCTGAGGCTGAAGGTCTTCGACGTGCTGCAGCCGGACTGCACCAGCGTGGGCGGGATCTCAGAGGCGAAGCGCGTGGCCGATATGGCGAGCGCCTGGAATCTCTGGTGCGTGCCGCACATCGCGTGCAGCTCGGGCACCGGGGTCGCGCTGGCCGCTGGGCTGCACCTGATCCTGAGCTGTGAGAACGCACCGATGATCGAGTTCGATGCTTACGGCGGTCCCGGTTGGGACGGTCTGCTGGCCGAACCGCTGACCTCCACCGAAGGCTATGTGCACGCGAGCGACGCACCTGGACTTGGCATCGAGTTCAACGACGGCGCCTTCGACAAGTACACCCTCACTGGGGCCAGATTCGCTGGCTGACCTACGGCCGCCGTCACGGGCTGGGAGCGACATCCGTCCTCCCAGCCCGTTCGCGCGCTCCCGAGTGCCCAGGGCGGATGAGTGCCCTCCCTGACTGAGCCGGGCGCCGCGGGTCCGGAGCACGCGAAAGCGGCCCGGAGCCAAGCTCCGGGCCGCTCGCGTGGTGTCGTCGCCGGGCGACGAACCCTTCGGTCAGACGCTGGCACCGACCTCGTACCGGGCGCCGGCCGGGTCGTCCTGAAGGGTGGTGGCGGCGGCGGGCACCCGCGCGCCGTTGCCGGTGGCAGCCGTGTTCTTCGACTCCAGGTAGCCGATGATCGCCCGGGTGAAGTCGGGCAGATCGACCGGGGTGCGTGAGGTGATGATGTTGCCGTCCTCGACGACCGGCTCGTCCACCCAGGTACCACCTGCGTTCTGGACGTCATCCTTGATCGGCAGGTAGCCGGTAGCGTTCTTCCCACCCAGCACGCCGGCCGACACGAGCACCCATCCGCCGTGACAGATCGCGGTGACCAGCTTGCCCGCCTCGTTCATCTCGCGGACGAAGCCGATCATCTCCGGGTGCAGACGCATGTTGTCTGGCGCGAAACCACCCGGGACGACCACGGCGTCGAAGTCGGAGGCGCTGACGTCGCCGGCGGCGGCGTCGACCTCCATCGGGTAGCCCTCCTTGCTGGTGTAGCTCTCCTTCGTCCCGCTGCCCAGCACGCTGACTTGGGCGCCGGCCTCCTGGAGTCGGAGCAAGGGATACCAGCCCTCGAGGATCTGGTACTCGTCCTCGATCAATAAGGCGACTCGGGTTCCGTCCAGGCTCATGGCATGCCTACCTCTTTGTCTGTGGTGCCTCGGGTCCGTGCCGGCAGCACAGAGGCAACGCCGCTGCGTCACTCCGACGGGGCACCGATCGGATCGCTCACCTGGTGATCAGGTGGTCTGAACTCTTGCAAACTGGGGTCTTGCTGTCAAGTCCCCGCATCAGGCGTTGGCGCGAATCCCTCGACCAGTAATCAGAGAGTTGCCGCAGCCGCGCGAACCAGCATGGCTGCCGACGCAGAACCGGGATCGACCACTCCACGGGACCGATCCCGGGCGTAGCTCGACTTCCCGCGCCGTGCCACCATGTCCGCGGTGGCCTCCCGCCCGGCGTCGGCTGCGGCTGCGGCTGTTCGCAGGGCTGAGGAGCGTGAGGCGCCGTTGGCCAGCCCTTGCCGCAGCGCCTCGACCGCCGGTCCCAGGGCGTCGAGCATGGTCTTGTCGCCCGGCCTGACCTTGCCCCGGTCGATGACCCCGTGAGCGGCGCCCTCGAAGGCAGCGACGAGCAGATCGTCGGTGACCACGGTCGCGTCCCCCACGGCGCGAGCCATCCTCAAGAACATGGTGCCGTAGAGAGCACCGCTCGACCCACCGACCGATCCGACGATGTGCAGGCCCACGTCCCTCAGGAAGTCGCCTGGCCGTCCGGCCGGGTCCCATTCCGCCATAACCGTCAGAAGGGACGACAAGCCGCGTTCCATGTTCGATCCGTGGTCAGCGTCGCCGCTGAACGCGTCCAGATCGCTCAGTGCCTCGTGCTGGTCGACGATCCGCCGACCGAAGTCGGTGACCCATCGCTCGAGATCCGCTCGGTTTAGCCCGGGCTCGATCGTGGTCTTCACGGTGTCCACATCCGTCCTCTGGCTCTTCTCGGCGTGTTCGGGCAGCATCAGCGACCCCAGCGCAGGGCAGCGGTCTCCACCGGCGCGTCCCAGAGCCGCGTCAGTTCGTCGGTGAGCTCGAGGAAGGTGACGGCGACCCCGGCCTGGTCCAGCGAGGTGACGAAGCTCCCCACCAGCTGTCGCTCGACGGCGACCCCTTGGGCGCGGGCGGCAGCCTCGAGCTCGCCGGCCATGAGATAGAGCTCCTGGTGCGGCGTGGCGCCCATGCCGTTGACGAGCATCAGAACCTTCGCGCCGGTCGCCGGCGACAGGTCGGAGAGCACCTCGTCCACCATCAGGGCGGCGATCCCTCGCGCCGGGAGCAACGGGACCGCGCCGCGGCCCGGCTCGCCGCTGATCCCGATCCCCAGATCCATCTCGGACTCCGCCAGGTCGTAGACCGGCTTGCCCCGGGCGGGGGACGTGCACGAGGACAGCCCGACCCCGAAGGTGCCCGACCTGGCAACCACGCTCTCCGCAAGACTGGTCAGGGCGTGAAGCTCCATCCCTTCCTCCGCCGCAGCACCTGCGACCTTCTCCACCAGCACCGTCGCCCCCAATCCTCGACGACCGGCGGTCTCACCGTCGTCGGCGATGGACACGTCGTCGTTGACGATCACCTGAGCCAGGTCGAGGTGCTCGAAGTAGAGGATCTCTTCGGCCATCCCGAAGTTCATCACCTCACCCGTGAAGTTCTTGATGACATGCAGCACGCCCTTGCCGTTCTCCGCACGTCGGGTGGCGGCCACGATCTGGCTGGGTACGGGTGAGGTGAAGATCTGCCCCGGTACGGCAGCGTCCAGCATCCCGTGGCCGACGAAGCCGGTATGGGTGGGCTCGCACCCCGACCCACCGCCGCCCACGAGGCCGACCTTGGGCGTGGAAGGGGGGTCCCGGCGCTGCAGCACCCGGTTTTCGGGATCCCATTCGAGGATCGCCCCGTGCGCGGAGCTGAGACCATGCAGATAGTCGTCGACGACGGTGGCCGGCGAGTTGATGAACTTCTTCATGTGCTGCCCTCCAGGCATCCGTGACTCGAGTGGCGTACGGCCGGAGACCCCTACCGGGTAACGGGCTCGATCGCATCCAGCAACGCCAGTTCCTGGCGCCGCGGCATGCCCTCCCAGTCCCCCGGTACGAGGCAGGCGAAGGCTCCGGCACGCACAGCCGTGCGCAGGCGAGCGGATGTGTTGGCACCTGCGACGAGCTCGGACACGTACCCGGCGACGAATGCGTCCCCAGCGCCGACGGAGTCCACGGCGTTGATCCGGACGGCCGGTCGGCGGTACTCGTGGCCGTCGACGACAGCGACGCAGCCGTCCGCCCCAAGCTTGATGACGGACTGTGTCGGTCCGAGCTCAGCGATCCGATGAGCCAGCGTCAGCGGATCCTCTGCCGCTCCGACGACCATGGCGGCCTCAGACTCACCAGCGAAGACGAGGTCCGACTTGGCGATGATGCTGGCGAACTCGCTGGCGGCGTCGACTGGCGGCCACAGTGCGGAGCGGTAATTGAGGTCGAAGGACACGAGGACACCCGAACGGCGCGCGCAGTCGACGGCCTGATGCACGGCCTCGCGCGCCGAGTCCGAGATCCCGAGGGTGATGCCGGTGACGTGCAGCAACTCAGCCCCGGCGATCAGCTCGGGAGGGACGTCCGCCCAGCTCAGCCGCGAACCCGCGCTTCCCGTGCGGTAGTACCAGACCCGAAGCGTGTCCGGTGTCCGGCGCTCTTTGATCATCAGCCCCGTGGGGGCGTCCGCATCCCGGATCGCCAGCGTGACGATGCCCTCGGCGGCGAGCTCTCTCTGCACCAGATCTCCGAGGCTGTCGGCACCCAGCCGACCCACCCAGGTGACCGAGGTGTCCAACCGACGAAGCGCGACGGCGAAGTTGCTCTCCGCCCCGCCCACCCCCAGGCTCAGCGACGAGACATGCGCCAACGGCCCGGGTGTCTCGGCCTTCATCAATGCCATCGTCTCGCCCAGGGTCACAACTTGGGTGACGTCGCCGCTGCTGGTCAAGGGGCTCATCTCGGCCCACTGCTCGAGCGCGCCGCGTACGCCTCCGTGACCACGGCGGTCACCCGTCGGCAACGCTCGGTGAGCTGAGTGAGGCTGCCGCCATCGAAAGCATCTCTGAGCAGCGGAGAGCCGATGCTCACCGCGGTGGCCCCGGCGGCCACCCACGCCGGGGCATCGTCGAGACCGATGCCGCCGCTCGGGAGGAACTCCATCTGCGGAAACGGTCCGCGAAGCTGAGGGATGTATCCCGGGCCAACGCTCGACGCGGGGAACACCTTCACTGCAGCAGCTCCGGCACTCCAGCCGGCAAGAAGCTCCGTGGGTGTCAAGCCACCGGAAACCACGGGAACTCCCCGCTCCACGCCCGTTGCTACAACGTCTAAGTTCACAGTGGGCGTGACCAAAAACTGCGCCCCAGAGTCAAGGACGGCGCTCGCACTGCCGGGATCGACCACGGTTCCGACGCCGATTTCCGCGTCCTGACCGAACGCGCGCCGCAACTTCGGCAGATGCTCGACCACACCCGCAGTGGTCAACGTCAACTCGATCAGCTTGACTCCACCCACGACCAAACTTTCGATTACCGGGGAGTACGCGCTCGCGTCCCGCGCGCGCAGCACAGCAACCACTCGTGAATTGTCAGTCACCCGAAGGGCCGAACGCCTCGTTACGGTCGGGTACATCGCGGCCTCCTGGCTCGCATTGCCTTGGATCGCTTGATTGGGGTCAAGTCAGGTCATCTGGTGGTCTGATGACTCAGGCTAGCAGGAGATGACAGGGTGCGCGCCGCACTACGCAGCGACGACCCACCGACCTACAACCAGACCCGGCGCACCTCCAGCGTGGATGCCTACGAGCCCGCGATCCGGACGCTGCTGGCGGGCACGCCGTCGATGCCGGCCACCGTCATCGCCGGGAAAAGTCCCTTGGCGTGGTGTAGGTCCGCCCCGTAGCCGGGGTGGTGTCGGTCCCGGAGGTTGAGGGGCCATCGCGTGAGGCTCTGCGAGTACCCGCCAAGGAACCCGTAGATGAGGACTCACGCGATGACCCTGAACCAGTCTGCCCTGCTCGAGCTGACCGAGGCGCTCAAGGCCGCCGACGCCGGCGACATGGTCCGCTCGATGCTCGCGGCGATGTTGCAGGCCCTGATCGAGGCCGAGGCGACCTCGGTGATCGGCGCGGCCCGCCACGAGCGCACGCCAGAGCGCACGACCCAGCGCAACGGCTCGCGACCCAAGACGGTCTCGACGACGGCCGGGGACGTGGACGTGCGGATCCCCAAGACCCGCAGCGGGTCGTTCTTCCCCTCGCTGCTGGCCCCGCGGCGACGGATCGACGTGGCGCTGCACGCGGTGGTGATGGAGGCCTACGTCCACGGGGTCTCCACCCGCAAGGTCGACGACCTCGTGGGCGCCCTGGGGGTGGAGGCGGGGATCTCCAAGTCCGAGGTCTCCCGGATCTGCGCCGACCTGGACGTCGAGGTCGCCGCCTGGACCACCCGCCCGCTGGACGAGACGGCGTTCCCCTACGTCTTCCTGGACGCCACGTACTGCAAGGCCCGGGTGGACGGGCGGGTGGTCTCCCAGGCCGTGGTGATCGCCACGGGCGTGTCTGCTGACGGGCGCCGGGAGGTCCTCGGGTGCGCCGTCGGGGACTCCGAGACCAGAGACTTCTGGGCCGGCTTCCTGCGCGGGCTGCGCGACCGCGGCCTGGGCGGGGTCCAGCTGGTGATCTCCGACCACCACCGCGGCCTGACCGGCGCGGTCGGTGAGGTGCTGCTCGGCGCGACGTGGCAGCGCTGCCGGGTCCACTTCATGCGCAACGTCCTGGCGCGGGTCCCCAAGGGCCAGGCCGAGATGGTCGCCGCGGCCGTCCGCACGATCTTCGCCCAGCCCACCGGGCCGCTGGTGCGCGAGCAGGTCGAGACCGTCGCGGCGATGCTCGCCCCCAAGCTGCCGGTCGTGGCGGACATGCTCCGCGGAGCCCGGGAGGACATCACCGCCTTCGCCGACTTCCCCGAGGCGCACTGGCGCAAGATCTGGTCGACCAACCCCCTGGAGCGGCTGAACAAGGAGGTCAAGCGCCGCACCGACGTCGTCGGGATCTTCCCCAACCCCGCAGCGCTGCACCGGTTGTCGGCGTGCGTGCTGATCGAGGCCCACGACGAGTGGGCCGTCGCTACCTGTCCGAGGAGTCCATGGCCCAGCTCACCCCACCAGCCCCGACCGCCCTGCCCACCGCCGGCGTCGCCCCGGCCGACGGACACGCCGACCTCGACCAGCTCCTGACCCCCGCGAAGACGGCATAGTTCAACCCGCAGAGCAGCACGCGCACCTACACCACCCAGCGGGACTCAATCTCGCGCGACCACCAGAACCGAACAGCCCCTGCCCTGCGTTTCC
>NZ_JBBIAA010000022.1:0-27427 GCF_037482545.1 Pseudokineococcus basanitobsidens
AACCGGCTGACCCCTCGCCCAGGGGAATCTTCGCGTCAGCCGCCCGGCTCCGGTGTCAGGCCGTGGTTCTGCAGGTCGCTGCGCGGCCAGGGCCCGGCTCCTGCTCCCGGACGGACCCGCGCACACTGGCGGGGTGAGCCGCACCGCACGACCGCAGCCGCTGCCCGCCGGCCCCGGGCAGGAGTCGGTCTGGGACTACCCGCGCCCGCCGGCCCTCGTCCGCAGCGACCGCCTCGTCGAGGTCCGCCTGGGGGAGGACGGACCGTTGCTCGCGACGACGCGGCGCGCCTGGCGCGTGCTCGAGACCAGCCACCCGCCGACCTGGTACGTGCCGCGCGAGGACGTCGCCGAGGGCGTGCTCGCGCCGTCGGGCGCGCCGCAGACCGGGTGCGAGTGGAAGGGCCGCGCCACCTACTGGGACGTCGCCGCCCCCACCTCCTCGGACCCGACCTCCTCGGACCCGACCTCCTCGGACCTGACCTCCTCTGGCCGGGGCGCGGGGGAGCGTCGTGAGGCCGCCGCGTGGACCTACGAGGACCCGACGCCACGCTTCCGCGACCTCGCGGGCGCCGTCGCGTTCGCGCCGTCGCGGGTCGTCGCGACCGTGGACGGCGAGCGGGTGCGTCCGCAGGAGGGCGGCTTCTACGGCGGCTGGGTCACCGACGACGTCGTGGGCCCCTTCAAGGGCGGGCCCGGCACCTGGGGCTGGTGACGGCCGCCCGCTCCGGGCGTCCCGCCGTCCCCGCTCAGCCCAGCAGCACCGAGAGGTCCTCGCGCAGGCGCAGGTCGCCCGGGCCGCGCGGGTCGGTGCCCGGGCCGCGGCCCGGCTCGGCCTTCTCGAAGACGACGCGGGCCGAGCGCCCGTCGAGCTCGAGCGTCGCGAACCCGTTGCCGAAGAGCGGGCCGGTCGCCGAGCGCCACGAGACGTCCAGGGGCGGGGCGCCGACGGAGCGCCGCAGGAGCCGGCCCAGCCAGCGGGCCGGCGCCGTGTGCAGCGCCGTGAACGCCGTCGGCAGGCCGGAGGGCAGGGCGTTGCGCAGCGGCGAGCTCACCACCTGGACGACGGGGGAGCGGACGCCGCGTCCGGCGGGGTAGCGCAGCGGCGCGACGTACCCGTGGTGGACGTCGCCGGAGAGCAGGAGCACGGTGCTCGGCTCGCGCCCGAGCCGCCCGGCGGCCACCTCGCCGAGCCGGTCCACCAGGCGGCGGAACGAGGACTCGAAGGCGCCCCAGTGCTCGAGGTCGACGGCCTGGCGCAGCCGCTCGGCGTGCGGCCGGAACCGCTCGCCCCAGGCGCCGGCGGACGCCGTCTCGGCGTTCCACAGCTCGACGTCGTGCAGCGCCGGCTCCAGGAGCACGGGCAGGGAGGCCGCGACGAGCAGGTGGTCGACGTCGCCCGTGAGGTGCTCCTCGACGTCGGCCCACTCCTGGTCGTCGAGCATCGAGCGGTGCTCCTCCGACAGCACGCGGCCCGAGCGCGTGTCGACGACGACGAGCCGCGTGCGCCCGAGGTCGCGCACGTACGACCACTGCGACGTGCCGCCGCCGTCGATCTGCGCGTCCGCGGCGACGGCGAAGTCCCGCAGGACCTGCGCGGCGTCGCCCTCCTCGCCGACCTCGCGCACGCGGCGCCACAGGTCGTCCTCCGCCAGGCGCGAGGGCATGAGGTTGCCCAGGTGCTGGTGCAGCCAGTACGAGGCGTAGGCGCCGGTGATGCGCTCGCGCCACCACGGCAGCCGCTGGACCTGCTCGCGCCAGGTGCGCGAGGTGTTCCAGTCGTCCCGGACGTCGTGGTCGTCGAAGATCATCGCCGTCGGGGTCGTCGCGAGCAGCCAGCGCACCTGCGGGTCGGCCCAGCTCTCGCGGTACAGCCAGGTGTACTCCTCGAAGTCGGCCACCTCGCCCTGCGGGTCGGCGTCGCCCCGCTTGGCCCGGATCCGCTCGCGCATGTGCGGCGAGAGGCCCTCGTCGGCGTAGACCTGGTCCCCGAGCAGGAGCAGGAGGTCGGGCAGCTCGCGCCCCGCCTGGCACGCCGCGGACAGCGCGACGAGGGCGTCGACGCCGACCCCCTCGGGGCTCTCCTTCGCCGTCCGGGTGAAGGGCGGCGCCTGCGGCCGGTCGACGCGGCACGAGCCGAGCGCGATCCGCAGCGACGGCGCGCCGTCCGTGCTGCGCGTGCTGCCCCCCGCGGCCGGCAGGGGGCGGATCCTGGGCCCGGGGCGGTCGTCCCCCGGCAGGGGCCACGCCCGCCGGCCGTCCACCTCGACGACGTAGGGCACGCCCACGTCCGGCGCCAGGCCGTCGACGACGACGAGCGCGTAGTGGTGGCCGCCGACCGTGACCGTCCGGGCGCGTCCCTCGACCGCTGCGGCGCCACCGGTCCGCACGACGACCTCGCCGCGGGAGGCGACCTCCACCCACACCGTCGCGCTGCGGTCGTCGACGTGCCGCAGGAGCGGTCCGAGGAGCAGGGGGCCGTCGTCGTCGCCGGCCGTGAGGTCGAAGCGCTCGCCCGTCGGTCCCGTCGTCTCCTCGCCCGCACGGGCCCCGTGGGCGTCGCTCGTCGTCGTCACCGCAGGATCGTCGCAGCCACCCCTGGTCGCCGGGAGGGCGGAGGCCGTGCGTCACCGCATCGCGGGGCCCACGGACCGGCGGAGGCCGTCGCGGCGCCCGCACCGGACGGCCGCGCGGGGCGCGGCGGGGCGACGCACGCCCCCGCGCGGCGTCCAGGGCGCCGCTCCGCCCGGGGGCGGGGGCGCTCGCCGACCAGGCTGCACCGCACGGACGTCGCCGCGCCATCCGGACGGGCCTCCGGGCGGCACGGCACCTCGCCGTCCTGCTCGTCCGGACGGTCGGTGGCCTAGGGTCGGCGGACGCCCCGGCGCCGCCGTCCACGGCCCGGCGCCGGCGGGCCGACGGTCCGCCGCCCAGCGATCGCGAGGAGGCCCCGAGGATGAGCGTCGTCGTCGGGTACGTCCCGAGCCCCCAGGGCGCCGTCGTGCTCGAGCGCGCGCTCGCCGAGGCGCGCTCGCGCGGCACGCGGCTCGTCGCGCTCAACGTCGCCCGCAGCCCCGAGTTCGCGCAGGACTACACCGCCGACGCCGGCGACCTCGCCACCCTCGAGGAGCAGCTGGCCGCGGCCGGCGTCGAGCACGAGATCCGCCGCGGTGACGCCGCGGAGACGCCGGCCGACAGCCTGCTCGACCTCGTCGACGAGGTCGGCGCCGAGCTGGTCGTCATCGGGCTCCGCCGCCGCTCGCCCGTCGGCAAGATGATCATGGGCAGCACGAGCCAGCGCGTCCTGCTCGACGCGCCCTGCCCCGTCCTCGCCGTCCAGCACGACTGACGCCCGCGGCCACCCGGCCGGCCGGGCCGCCCGCCGAGCAGGGTCCCGTGCCCCGGGGCCCGGAGAGCAGGTCCGCATGGCTCCCCTCCCGACGCCCCGCGGCGGCCACTTCACGGCCTCCCACACGGTCTGGGACGCGGCTCTCGACCCGGTCGCCGTCGTCCGCTCGGGCGACGAGGTCGAGGTCGTCGCCCAGGAGGCGTCCGGCGGCGGCATCCGCCCGGACTCCACCGCGGCGGACATCGCCGTCCTCGACCTGCGGCGCATCAACCCCGTCGTGGGGCCCTTCGCCGTCGAGGGCGCCCGACCGGGTGACGCGCTCGTCGTCGACGTCCTGTCCATCGACCTCGAGACGTGGGGGTGGACGGCGCTGATCCCGGGCTTCGGCCTGCTCGCGGACGAGTTCCCCGAGCCGTACCTGCGCACCTCGGCGGTGGACTCGACGCCCGGCGGCGGAGGCGTCCAGCTGCTGCCCGACGTCGTCCTGCCGCTGTCCCCGATGGTGGGCACGCTCGGCGTCGCACCGCCGGAGCCCGGCCCGCACAGCGTCGTCCCCCCGCGGCGGTGGGGCGGCAACATGGACATCCGGGACGTCGGTCCCGGCGCCCGCGTCGTCCTGCCGGTCGGCGTCGAGGGCGCCCTGTTCTCCCTCGGCGACGTCCACGCCGCCATGGGCGACGGCGAGGTGTGCGGGACGGGCGTCGAGACCACCGCGCTCGTGCGCGTGCGCCTGACGGTCGCCCCGGGGCGGGCGCCCGCCTCGCCCGTCGTCATCACCGACCAGCGCAGCTTCCGGCTGGAGACGAGCGTCGCCACGACGGGCATCGGCCCCGACCTCATGGAGGGCGCCCGCGACGCCGTCCGCCAGGCCGTGGACCTGCTCTCCGACGAGCGCGGCATCTCCCGCGAGGACGCCTACCTCCTGCTGTCGCTCGCCGCCGACCTGCGCGTGTCCGAGGTCGTCGACGCGCCGAACTGGGTCGTCACCTGCCACGTCCCCCGCCGCCTGCTCCCCGGCTGGCCGCACGTCTGACCCGCCTCACCCGCCCGACCCCCACCCGCCTCGCCCCCCTCCCTGCCCCGCCCCCTTCCCCGTCGCCCCCTTTCGCACTTCGACGACTTCACTTCCCCGACGACGGCCCTTCTTCGCGAGAAGTCGTCGAAGTGCGGGGAAGGGGGGCTCACGAGGGCGAGAAGTCGTCGAAGTGCGGCGAAGGAGGGCCCGGGGGAGCGAGAAGTCGTCGACGTGCGAGGACCGGGGGTGGGGGGAGGGGGAAGGGGGAGGGCTCAGCGCTCGGTGACGCGGCCGGCCGCGACGTCCCAGCGGCGGGTCAGGGTGACGGCGTCGAGCATGCGGCGGTCGTGCGTCACGAGCAGGAGCGTGCCGGTGTAGGCCGCCAGCGCCGCCTCGAGCTGCTCGATGGCGGGCAGGTCGAGGTGGTTGGTCGGCTCGTCGAGCACGAGCAGGTTGACGCCACGGGCCTGCAGCAGCGCCATGGCCGCCCGGGTCCGCTCGCCGGGGGACAGCGTCGCGGCCGGGCGCAGGACGTGGTCGGCGCGCAGGCCGAACTTGGCGAGCAGGGTGCGGACCTCGGCCGTCGGCCAGTCGGGTACGTGCGCGGCGACGGCGTCGAGCACGGTCGCCGGCCCGCTCCCGCGGGCGGGACCGGCCCCGCCCGGCGTCCCCGACGTCTCCTCGGTCCTCGCGTCGAGCGAGCGCCGCGCCTGGTCCACCTCGCCGACGGCCACGGAGGAGCCGAGCCCGCCCGAGCCCTCGTCCAGCGGCGTGCGCCCGAGCAGCGCCCCGAGCAGCGTCGTCTTGCCCGACCCGTTGGCCCCCGTGACGCCGATCCGGTCGCCCACGTCCACCTGCAGGTCCACCGGCCCCAGGGTGAACGGCCCGCGCCGCACGACGGCGCCGCGCAGCGTCGCGACGACGGCGGAGGAGCGCGGCGCCGCCGCGATCTCGTACTGCAGCTCCCACTCCTTGCGCGGCTCCTCGACGACCTCGAGCCGCTCGATCATCCGCTCGGTCTGCCGCGCCTTCGCCGCCTGCTTCTCCGAGCCCTCACGGGCCTTCGCCGTGATGTGCTTGTCCGGGTCGCTCTTCTTCTTGACGGCGTCGCGCACGCCCTTGGCGAGCCAGCCCCGCTGCGTCCGGGCCCGGTCGGTGAGCGCCGACCGCCGGTCGTCGTACTCCTCGTACGCCTCGCGCGCGTGCCGCCGCGCCGTCGCCCGCTCCTCGAGGTAGGCGTCGTACCCGCCGCCGAAGACGGCGACCTGCTGCTGCGCGAGGTCGAGCTCGACGACGCGCGTCACCGTGCGCGAGAGCAGCTCGCGGTCGTGGCTGACGAGGACGACGCCGGCGCGCTGGTCGTGCAGGAAGCGCTCGAGCCGCGCCAGGCCGTCGAGGTCGAGGTCGTTCGTCGGCTCGTCGAGCAGGACGACGTCGAAGCGGGACAGCAGCAGCGCGGCGAGCCCGACCCGCGCGGCCTGCCCGCCCGACAGCGCCGTCATGGGCACGGACAGGTCCAGCGCCAGGCCGAGGTCGGCGAGCACTGCCGCCGTGCGCTCCTCCAGGTCGGCCCCGCCGAGGGCCAGCCAGCGCTCGAGCGCCTCGGCGTAGGCGTCGTCCGCCCCGGGCGCCCCCTCGGCGAGCGCCTGCGCGCCGACGTCCATGGCGGCCTGCGCGGCGGCGACGCCGGTGCGCCGCCCCAGGTGCGCCAGCACGTCCTCGTCCGCCCGGCGCTCGACCTCCTGCGGCAGCCACCCGACGACGGCGCCCGGCGGCGTCGTGCGCACCGAGCCCTCCTGCGGCTCCTCCACCCCCGCGAGGGCCCGCAGCAGCGTCGACTTGCCCGCGCCGTTGGCGCCGACGAGCCCGACGACGTCCCCGGGGGCGACGACGAGGTCGAGCCCCGAGAAGAGGGTGCGGTCGGCGTGGCCGGCGCCGAGGCCGCGGACGAGCAGGGTGGCGGTCACCTCCCCATCGTCCCAAGCCGCCGGGCCCCGCGAGGACGACGCCCCGCCCCGGGCGGTCGCCGTCGGTGCACCGGGGGCGCCCCGGTCGGACATCTGGGTCAGCGCATCCGGGTCAGCGCATCCGGGTCAGCGCATTCGGGTCAGGGCATCCGGGTCAGCGCAGCTGGGCCGCCAGCGGGCAGGTGCGCGTGCTGCCGGCCAGCAGGCCGGTGCGGTGGAGGTGCCGGACGACGGCCGCGTAGGCCCCCACCACGGAGGTCTCCGTGTAGGGGATGCCCTGCTCCGCGCAGTACGCGCGGACGAGGACCTGGGCGCGCGCCAGGTTCGGGCGGGGCATGCTCGGGAACAGGTGGTGCTCCACCTGCTTGTCGAGCCCGCCCATGGCCACCGACACCCACCGGCCGCCGCCGACGTCGCGGGACATGAGCACCTGGCGGCGCAGGAAGTCGACCTTCGCGCCCCGCGGGACGACGGGCATCCCGACGTGGTTGGGGGCGAAGGCCAGCCCCATCCCGGTGCCGAAGACGGCCAGGCTCACGCCGGCGTAGGCGGCGCCCAGGCCGGGGCCCAGCAGCAGGAGCAGGCCGGCGGCGGCGAGCGTCCAGTGCGCGAGGACGAGGGCGGCGTCGACCCGTCGGCGGGCGAGCGGGGCGGGGCTCAGCAGCCGTCGGGTGCTCGCCACGTGCAGGGCGAGGCCCTCGAGCGGCAGCAGCGGGAAGAACAGCCACCCCTGGTGGCGCGTCACGCGCCGGACGAGGGCACCGCGTCGTCCCTGCGCCGCCTCGGGCGTGAAGACGAGCACGGAGGAGTCGAGGTCGCCGTCGACGCCGAGCTGGTTCGGCGCCTGGTGGTGCTTGGTGTGCTTGCCGAGCCACCACCCGTGGCTGAGCCCGCAGACGAGGCTCGCGAGCAGGCGGCCCGTCCACTCGTCGGCCCGGCGGGAGCCGAACATCTGCCGGTGGGCGCCGTCGTGGCCGAGGAAGGCGCACTGGGTCAGGACGAGGCCGCAGACCGCCGCCGCCAGCAGGACGAGCGGACCCTCGCGCAGCACGACCGTCAGGGCGGTGACGCCCGCCAGCGCGGCCACGGCGGCGGTGATGCGCCGCAGGTACCACCCTCGGCGCCGGTCGAGGAGCCCGGCGGCGCGCACCCGCCGGGACAGCTCGGTGTAGGTGCTCGCGTGCTGCCCGCGCGTCGGCGGGGACGCGACGAGGGGCCCGGGGAAGGACGACGCGGCGAGGGGCGGCCCGGGCGTGGACGACCGGGGAGTGGACGGCGCGGGCGTGGGCGGCCCCTGCGCGCGGTGGGTGGAGGTCTCGGACACGGGGCGGCCCCTGGATCGGCAGGCGGTGGTGCGCTGCCGGGTCCGGGGCGTGCGCGGGACGGGAGGTCCTTCCCCAGGATGCCTGCCCGTGCGCACCCCCGCGACCTCTGCCCTGCTCCCGCGGCCGCGGGGCGGGGAGGCGTTCAGCGCCTCACCGGACCTCCTGCTGCCCCTGCCCCTGCCCCTGCTGTCCCTGTCGCTGCTGTCCCTGTCGCTGCTGGCCCGGTCCCGGCGGCGACGTCGTCCCGGGGAGGATCTGCTCGGGCCCCAGCCGGCCGTGGACGACCGCCGTGGCGACCTGGCCGAGGGGCAGGCCGTGGCCGCGGGCGTGACGGCGCATCGCCGTGAACGCCTCGGGGACGCTCAGCCCGGTCTTCGCCGCGAGGACCCCCTTGGCCTGCTCCACGGTGATGCGGCTGTCCAGGGCGCCCTGCAGCTGCTCGGACAGGCGGGTCTGCTCCCGCAGCGAACGCTCCTGCAGCAGGCTGATGGTGGCGATGTCGGCCATCGCCTGCCCGACGGAGGTGTCCTCGTCGGTGAGCCGCCGCTCGCCGACCGTGAAGAGGTTGAGACCGCCGAGGACCTGGCCCCGCAGGCGCAGCGGCAGGGCGTGGGCGCTGGCGAAGCCCGCCCCCCGCGCCGCCGCGGCGAAGCGCGGCCAGCGCTGCGCCGACTCGTCGGGGCCGACGTTGACGACCTGCCGACCCGTGGAGAAGGACTCCAGGCACGGGCCCTGGTCGGCCTGCAGCTCGAACACCTCGAGCTGGCGGGACTCGTGCGCGGTCGAGGCGACGAGCTGGAGGCTGCCGCGCTGGTCGGCGAGCATCAGCCCGGCCGCGTCGGCGTCGAGGAGCTCGACGCACCGCTCGGTGAGCATGGTGAGGAACTCGACGACGTCGAAGTCGTCGACGAGGGTGTCGGCCAGCTCGACGAACACCTCCGCCAGTCGCTGCTGTGCGGTCATGGTCCGTCCTCCGTCTCGCGGGGTGTCGTGGGGTGCAGGGGTCGGTGGTCGGCGCGGGCGTGAGGTCGCGCGGCGTCGGGCGCGGGGATCGTCGCTCACGGGTCGGCCCGGGTGAAGTCGAGCGTGCCGACGAGCACGTCGCGGGCGACGTCGACGACCGGGCGGCCGAGGGAGTAGGCGCGCGAGCGCAAGACGACGAGGGAGGCCGCCAGCGGCAGCCCGCTCTGGACGGACACCATGCCGGTGGCCTGGTGCACCTCGGCCCGCCCGTCCTGCAGCTCCACGGGAGAGGCCTGGTCCCCGGTGGCGGACGTGGCCGCCTGCGCCTGCAGGTGCAGCAGCAGCGCCGTCGCCGCGTCGGCGAAGGCGAGCGCCTCGGCGAGGTCGCCGTCGACGAGCAGGCCGGGGGTGTCGCGGTACAGGTCGAGCACCCCGAGGCGAATCTCGCCGACCCGCAGCGGCAGCGCGAAGACGGCGCGGGCGCCGAGCTCGAGCGCGCCCCGGGCGAAGGCCGGCCACCGCTGCCCGTCCTCGAGCGCGAGGTCGGGCACGAGCACGGAGCGCCCGGTGCTGGAGGACTCCACGCACGGGCCCTCCCCGAGCGTGAACTGCAGCTCCTCGAGCCCGGTGGCGACGCCGTCCGAGGCGGCCACCGTGCCGGCGGGCTGGTCGTGGGACATCAGCACGAGCCCCGTGCCGGAGACCGGCAGGCTGCGCGAGCACCAGGCGACGAGGCGGTGCGGGAGGCCGTCGACTGCATGACCGTCCACCGACCGGCCGTCGACCGCGTGACCGTCCACCGACCGGCCGTCGACCGCATGACCGTCCACCGCGTGGTCGACGAGGCCGGCGAGGATCTGGCGCGTGCGGTGGGAGGCCACCCGTCCCCCGCCCCAGCTCGTCGGACCGTCGTCGGCGTGCCGCGCCGGTGCCCCGGCGAGGGGCGCGCCGCGAGTGTGGCTCACGAGGCCCGGCACGCGCCAGTCGCGGCCCCTTGCCCACGCCGTGATCACTCGCCTACTGTCGGTCACGGACGCCGCGGTGCGTGCGTCCCGCCCCGGACCCGGCGACCTCCTTCGAGCCTGCCCGGAGCACCCGTGGACCGCTGCGCTCCCGACCCCGCCGACGTCGTCCTCCGCCTGTCCGGGGACCTGGACCTCGGCACGGCCGACGACGTGCGCCGGCGGCTCGTCGCGGCGGGTGGGGGCGGGGCCCGGGTGGAGGTCGACGCCGCCGCGGTCGACTTCGTCGACTGCACCGGCCTCACGGCGCTCGTCGCGGCCCGCGAGACCCTCGACGGGCGGCTGCACCTCGTGGCGGCCTCCGAGCGGCTCCTGGCCCTCGTGCGGTGGACGGGCTGCGACGCACTCCTGCCCGGGGACGAGCCCCAGGCCGAGCGCCAGCCCCCGAGCGAGCTCCGGACCGAGCACCAGCCCGAGCCTGAGCCCCCGAGGGAGCCCCGGACCGAGCCCCGGGGCCGTACCGCGTCGCCCGACCCTGCGGCGGAGGGCCCGGGGTCGTCCGGCGACGGGTGGGGCGCCACGAGCACGAGCGCCGTGATGCTGCTGCACCGCCTCGACCCCGGCGCCCGGTGGGCGGTCACCCGCGTCGGCGAGGCCCCGCCGGCGGTACCCGACCGCCCGGGCACGCTCCGGCTGGAGCACCCGCTGGTCGTCGGCGGCGAGGTCGTCGGCGCCGTCCACGGCAGCGACTGCACCGGAGAGGAGGTCGTGGGCGAGGCCGTCGAGGCGGTCGCCGCGCTGCTGTCCGCCGTCGTCGCGGCGGACCGGCGGGCGGCCTCGGCGCTCGGCGCCCTCACCGCCGCGCGGGAGATGGCGGAGCTGGACGCCCTCACGGGCCTGCTGAACCGCCGGGGCTGGCTGGCCGCCCTCCTGCGGGCGCAGGAGCGGTGCCGGGAGGGGGCGACCGCCGTCGTCGCGGCGGTGGACCTGGACGACCTCAAGCGCGTCAACGACGCGGAGGGTCACGCGGCCGGGGACGCCCTGCTGCGGACGGCCGCGCGGGTCCTCGCCGGGACCTGCCGCCCGCAGGACGTCGCCGCCCGGACGGGCGGCGACGAGTTCGGCGTCCTCGCCGTCGGCTCGTCCGCCGCGGGGGCCTCCGCGCTGGAACGGCGTCTCGAGGCGGCGCTCGCCTCCGCCGGGGTACGGGCGACCGTGGCCGCCGGGGCCTGCCCGGCCGAGGGCGACCTCTCGGCGACGTGGACGGCGGCGGACGCCGCGATGTGCGCGCGCAAGCGGCGGCGCGGGGCGGGGAGGGGCTGAGGCCGCCGGCTCAGCGCGGGGGGTGCAGCCGCAGCGCGAGGAGGGCGACGTCGTCCTCGGCGTCGAGCGCGAGCCGCTGCACGAGCCGGTCGAGCAGCTCGCGCAGGGGCAGGCCGCCGAGCTCGGCGAGGGCCGCCTCGAGCGCGGCCGTCCCCTCGCTGACGCCGAGGTCGCGCCGCTCGACGACGCCGTCGGTGTACAGCAGCACGGTGGACCCGACGGTCGGCTCGACGGTGCGGTCGCCGCGCGGGTCCTCCGGCCAGACGCCGAGCAGCAGGTCCCCCGCGCCGCGCAGGGCGGTGACGGTGCCGTCGGGCGCGCGCAGCAGCGGTGCGGGGTGCCCGGCGCGGCTCCAGCGCAGGGTCCGCCGGCCGGTGCCGGTGTCCTCGTCCGGCTGCTCGACCCGCATGACGACCGCCGTCGCCGTCGAGCCGGGCAGCAGCCGGGCCATCGCCCGGTCCAGGCGGGCGAGCAGCGCCGACGGCGGCTCGTCGCGGTCGGCGGCGAAGCCCCGCAGCATCGCCCGCAGCTCGCCCATGCGGGCGGCGGCCTCGACGTCGTGGCCGGCGACGTCGCCGATGACGAGGACGGTCGCGCCGTCGGGGGAGACGACGGCGTCGTACCAGTCCCCGCCGACCCGGTTGGTGCGCGCCGCCGTGCGGTAGAGCGCCGCCAGCTCGAGGGAGTCGGGCTGGGGGAGGTCGGTGAGCATCGCCCGCTGCAGCGTCTCGGCGACGTGGCCGCGCTGCTCGAGCAGCAGCGCGCGCTGGATCGCCTGCGCGGTGTACCCGGCGAAGACCGACAGCAGCCCGCGCTCCTCGTCGCTCAGGGCGTGCTCGTGGGGCCAGGTGACGGCCAGCGTGCCGAGGACGGCGTCGCCCGCGACCAGCGGCAGGTGCGCGAGGGCGTGGACGCCGGCCGTCTCCAGGTCGGGCAGGAGGTCGGGGAAGTCGACGAGGGCCTCGGCGCGCGACTGGTGCAGGTGGGCGCGGCCCGTCCGCGCGGTGGTCGACGGCGGCGTGTGCGCGTCGAAGGGGAAGACGGCCCACGCCTGGCCCGTCTCCTCCGGCAGCGGGGCGAGGCTGACGTACGCCATGGTCCGTTGGTCCGGGGAGACGAGGGCGATGCCGGCGAAGGTGGCGCTGAAGCCGGACAGCGCCACCCGGGCGACGACGTCGGCGACCTCGGCGACCGTCCGCGGACGGGCGACGGCCTCGGACAGGCGCAGCAGCAGGTGCGCCCGGTCGAGCGCCCGCTCGAGGTCCTCGGTGAGCCGCTGGGCCCGCCGGTCGCGGGCGCGGCGCGCGTCCGTCGTCCGCAGCGCGACGACGACGTCCTCGCCCGTCTCCGTCGCCTCCCCCTCGAGCCAGAGCTCGAGGCCGGTGTCGTACCCGTCGAAGACGGACGCGCTGCCGTCCGTGGTCCGCGCCGCGGCCACGGCCCCCTGCAGGAGGCCGCCCTCGGCCGGCCGCAGCTCCACCAGTGGACGCCCCACCAGCTCCTCCGCGGGGGCGCCGAGCACGTCCGCGGCGGCCGCGTTGACGTAGGTGACGGCCTCGTCGGCGCCGACGACGAAGAGCCCGTCGCGGGCCGCCTCCAGCGCCCTCAGCAGGGCGGCGGGCGCGTACGCCGGTGCGTCCACGGCAACCTCTCGTCGGGGCCCGCCCCCGTCCGGACGAGCTCTCCGACACTAGCCGTCGCGGCGGACGGTCACCGCAGGACGCCTCTCCTGCTCCGGGTCGGTCGCTCTTGGACGCCGCACGGGGCCGCCCGCAGGTGCGGGACGGCCCCGTGGCCGGGCGGGGGACGTCAGGCGGCGCTGCCGCCCTGGCGCTCCAGCTGGGGGTCGCGCTCGGCGCGGGGCTGGTCGGACGCCTGCCGCCCCTGCTGCGGCACCGACCGCGGCTCGCCGGTGATGACGTTCTGGGCGCCCGAGCGGCTGACGTAGTGGCTCGCCAGGTTCGCCAGCGCGGCGAGGCGGTTGCGGAAGGAGTGCAGCAACGTGATGTGCAGCCCCATCCACATGAGCCAGCCGATCGCGCCCGTGAACCTGCGCGCGAAGGGCCACTTGATGTCCGCGACGGCGCTGAAGCGGCCGACGATCGCCATCGTGCCCTTGTCGGAGTAGGAGAACGGCACGGTCGGCAGGCCGGCGACGAGGCGCTTGACGTTGGCCGCCGCGTGCTTGCCGGTCTGGATCGCCGGCTGCGCGAGCTGCGGGAGCGGCGAGCCCTCGACGGCGCCGACGTCCCCCACGGCGAAGACGGCGTCGCTGCCCTGCACGCGCAGGTCGGGCTCCGTCTGCAGCCGGCCACCGCGCCCCTGCGGGAAGCCCCACTCGGACAACGACTTCGGGGCGGACACGCCGCTGGTCCAGACGGTGAGGGCGGACGGGATCTCCTCCCCGCCCTTGAGCACGACGACGTCCTCGCGGACCTCGGCGACGGCCGCACCGAGCCGGAGCTCGACGCCGCGCTGCTCGAGGGAGCGCTTCGCGTACTGCCGCAGCGAGTCGTCGAAGGGGGCGAGGACGAAGTCCAGCATCTCCACGCAGACGACGCGCACGCGCGAGGGGTCCAGCTCGGGGTAGTTCTCGGCGACGTAGGTGTTGCGCAGCTCGGCGATGGCGCCCGCCATCTCCGTGCCGGTCGCGCCGCCGCCCACGACCACGACGCAGGGGGCGTCGGCGCCGCCGCTCGTCGCGGCCGTCTCGAAGGCGGTGAGCAGGCGGTCGCGCACCTCGATCGCGCCGTTGCGCGTGTACATCGTGAGGGTGTGCTCCTCGGCCCCCGGGATGCCGAAGTAGTTGGCCGCGATGCCGCTGGAGACGACGAGGTAGTCGTAGGGGACGTCGTCGCCCTCGGCCATCCGCAGCACCTTCGCGTCGGCGTCGACGCCGGTGGCGGTGCCCTGGCGGAAGCCCACGCGGCGGCGGCCGCCGGTGAAGGTGCGCAGCGAGTAGGTGACGTCGCCCGGGTTGAGCCCGCCGGTGGCCACCTGGAAGAGCAGCGGCTGGAACGTGTTGTAGGCGTTCTTGTCGACGAGCAGGACGTCGGCGTCGACGCCGGCCAGCTCGCGGACGGCGGAGAGGCCGGCGAACCCGGCGCCGAGGACGACGACCTTCGGGCGGCCAGCGGTGCGGCCCTGCGGCCGCGCCGTGGTGGCGGTGGTGGTCATGGGACTCCTCGGGCGCGACGGTGGTGCTGGTCTCGGACGGGTGCACAGCGTAGGGAAGCGGCCGCCCCACGTCTCCCCCGGGGCGGGCGGCGCGTGCCGCGGGCACCTACCCTCCTGCCGGGGCCCGGTCCACCGGCCCGGCCCGTGGCACGAGCGCGCACCGAGGTCCCCATGAGCCGCACCACGTCCGCACGGCCCCCCGCCGACGTCCCCGCCGACGTCCCCGCCGACGTCCCCGCCCGGGCGACCACCCGGGGGGAGCGCAGCGCAGCACGGGCGGCGCAGGCCGCGCCGGCCGGTGCCGACGGCGCCTTCACCCACCGCCAGGTGCTCACCGTCCTCGGCGGGCTGCTGCTGGGCATGTTCCTCGCGGCCCTCGACCAGACGGTCGTGTCGACGGCGATCCGCACCATCGCCGACGACCTCCAGGGCTACGACCTGCAGGCGTGGGCGACCACGGCGTTCCTCATCACCTCGACGATCTCGACACCGCTCTACGGGAAGCTGTCGGACGTCTACGGTCGCCGACCGTTCTACCTGGGCGCCATCGCGATCTTCGTCCTGGGCTCCGCGCTGTGCGGGATCTCCACGTCCATGTACGAGCTGGCCGCCTGGCGGGCGGTCCAGGGCGTGGGCGCGGGCGGGCTGATGTCGCTGGCGCTCGCGATCATCGCCGACATCGTGCCGCCGCGGGAGCGCTCGAAGTACCAGGGCTACTTCATGGCCGTGTTCGGCACCTCGAGCGTCCTCGGGCCGGTCATCGGGGGCTTCCTCGCCGGTCAGGAGGACCTGCTCGGCCTCACCGGGTGGCGCTGGATCTTCTGGGTCAACGTGCCGCTGGGGCTGCTCGCCTTCCTCGTCGTCCAGCGGGTGCTGCACCTGCCGCACGAGCGCACCGAGCACCGCATCGACGTCGGCGGCGCGCTGTCGCTGGTGCTCTTCCTCGTCCCCCTGCTCGTCGTCGCGGAGCAGGGCCGCACCTGGGGGTGGGGCAGCGGCGGGGCGCTGCTGGCCTACGTCCTCGCGGCCGTCGGGCTCGTGGCCTTCGTGACCGCCGAGCGGCGCGTGGGCGACGACGCGCTGCTGCCGCTGGCGCTGTTCTCGAACCGCACCTTCCTCGTCGGCGGGCTCGGCAGCGTCGTCGTCGGCATGGGGATGTTCGGCGGCCTCCTGCTGCTGCCCCAGTACCTGCAGGTGGTCGGGGGCTCGACCCCGACCGAGGCGGGGCTGCAGATGATCCCGCTCGTGCTGGGGATCATGACCGGTGCCCTCAGCTCGGGCGTGGCCATCTCCCGGACGGGCCGCTACAAGGTCTTCCCGGTGACGGGCGCCGTGCTGCTGACCGTCGCCCTGCTCGCGCTCTCGCGCGTCGTCGGCGCCGACACGCCCTACTGGCAGCTCGTGCCCTTCATGGTGATGACCGGCCTGGGCCTGGGCTTCAACTTCCAGCCCGTCGTCCTCGCCGTCCAGAACGCGGCGGGACCGCGCCAGACCGGGGTGGCGACGTCGTCCGTCACCTTCTTCCGGCAGATGGGCGGGACGCTCGGCACCGCGGTCTTCCTCTCGGTGCTCTTCACGCGCCTGCCCGGCGACATCGGTGACGCCGTGCAGGAGGCGGCCGCCGCCGACCCGTCCCTCGGCGCGCAGCTGCAGCAGGTGCCGACCGGCGAGGGCGCGATCTCGGACACCTCGTTCATCGGCCGGCTCCCCGATGCCGTCGCGGAGCCGTTCCGCGCCGGCTTCTCGACGTCGATCGACACCGTGCTCCTCATCGCCGCCGTCGTCGTGGCGGTGGGCGTCGTCGTCATGGCCGTCCTGCCCCAGGTCGAGCTGCGGACCCAGTCCGGGCTGCAGGCGCGGGCGCAGGGGGCGGCCGGGCCGCAGGGCGGGGACCCGTCGCCGGCGACGGCGACGCCGGAGGCCACGGCGCCCGCGGACCGGGACGCGGGCGCGCAGAGCGCCGTGGCGGGGGCGGCGGCCCTGGGCGGGTCCGACGGCGCCGCCGGCGACCGGCGCAGCGCGGCGCCGGCCCCGTCCGGCGTCGACGAGGGGGACGCCGCGGCTGGTGGTGCTGGTGCGGCCGGTGCGCCGGGGCGGCACGCGGGGGCCCTCGGAGCCGGGCGGGCTGCGGCGGCGGCCCCGCGGCACGCCCGGACGGACGTGCCGGTCGACAGCGGTCCGCGGGGCCGCGGCCGGGGCTGAGGTCCGGGACCGCACCACGACCACCGGGCCGGCGCCGCTCGTCCGGGGCACGTCGGTCCCGGCGCGGGACGGGGCGGCGCACGGCTCCAGTGACGTCACCGGCTGCCGATGAGGAGGGGAGCGCCGCCGTCCCCGCCCGAGGAGCCAGCCATGACCCCCGTCGTCCGCCCCGCCGCGCCCCGCGCCGCTCGCGCCCGGACGAGCCGCGCCGCCGCGCTGGTGCTGCTCGTCCCCGGCCTGGGTGCGTCGTTGCTGGGTGCGTCGCTGCTGGGCGCGCCCGCGGCGACGGCGGACGGGGGGTCCCGTGCGCCGTCGGTCCCCGGCGCGGCGACGACCGCCCCCGGGGGGACCGCCGAGGTCGACGCCGCGGCCGCCGCCGCCGACGGCGTGACGTGGGAGCTGGTCGGGGTCCCCGACCCCTCGCTCGTGCGCTCGGCGTCCGTGGACGCCGCGACGGGCGCCGTGGCCGTCGACGTCGCCCCCGGGTACCGCGGTCGCGTCGTGCTGCAGCGGCGCGCCGTGGACCGCTCCCGGGGGGTGGCGGGCGAGCCCGCGCCCGTCGTCGTGGAGGTCGGGGCCGACGAGGACCTGGAGCCCGGCGAGCGGCTGCGCCTGCCGCTGGACGGTTCCGGCGAGGCCTCGGTCGAGGTCCCGCTCCCCGCACCGCCGGACGGCGGCTCCTACGCCGTCGAGGCGGGGCCGGGCCTGGACGCCGAGGTCGACGGCGGGGACGTGCTGCGGGTCACCGCCGACCACGGTGCCGCCGGCGCCCGCTCCGTGGTCCTCGTCCCGACCGCGGAGGACGGGACGCAGGGCGAGCCGGTCGAGGTGCGCGTCGACGTCGCCCCGTCGCTCGCCCCGGCGTCCGGCGGGGGCCGCGCCGACGAGGACCTCGGGGTGAGGCTGCCGGAGGTCGTCGGGGACGCGGACGTCCTCGACGTCCAGTCGCCGGGCGCGGCGGCCGCCTCCGTCGACGCCGGTGTCCTCCACCTCGACCCGCGGGGCTCCAGCGGGCTCCTCGCGCTCGCGGTCGTGCCCCGGGCGGACGGCGTCGTCGGCGACCCCGCCCCCGTCACCGTCGAGGTGGTGCCCGTCGTGGCGCCGGTCGACGTCGACGCGACCGCCGGCGAGCAGGTGCGCGTGCCGCTCGAGACCACCGGCTCGGACGTGCGCGTCGAGCTGGCCGACGACGCCGACGGCGCCCTGGCCCTCGACGGGGACGAGCTCGTCGTCTCCGTGCCCGACGGGGTCGACGGGCCGCTCGAGGGCGCAGTCGTCGCGACCGACGCCGACGGCCTGCGCAGCGGGTCGTCCCCGGTCGCGGTGACCGTGCTTTCTCCCGGGCTCCCCCCCGGGCCGCCCCCCGGGGAGCCCGACGCGGACCCCGCGCCGGATGACGACCCGGCCGCGTCGCCCCCTCAGGAACCTGCCGCCCCCCCGGGGTCGGACCGCTCGCCGTCCGACCGCTCGCCGGTGCGCCTGCGCGCCGCCGTCCTGCCGTCGTCGTCCGCGGACGACGGCTCGACGAGCGGGACGTCCTCGGCCGGGACGCCGGCGTCCGGGCGCACGTCCTCGCCGTCGCCCTCCGCCACGACCTCCCCGTGGACGACCCCGGTCGCCACCGTGAGCCCCGGGGCGACCGGCGGCCCGGCGGCGGCGCCCACGGCCACCACGGCGGCACCCTCGGCCACCCCGGCGGCGCCGGGCCTGGTCGTGCTCGAAACCTTCAGCACCGCCTCGCCGACGCCGGCGCCCACTGCCGGCACGACCCCCACGAGCCCCGCCACCGCGACGGGCACGGCGGTCACCGCGCTGCCCCGCACCGGCGGCGAGCTCGTCGTCGGGGGTCTGCTCGGCCTCCTCGTCCTCGCCGCGGGCGCCGCGCTGCTCGCCGTCTCCCGCCGGCTCGCCCGCCTGACCCGGACCGCCTGACCCGGACCGCCTGACCCGGACCGCCTGACCCCGCCGTCTGACCTCGCCGCCTGACCCGGACCGCCTGACCCCGCCGTCTGACCCCGCCGTCTGACCCGGACCGCCTGACCCGGACCGACCCGAGGAGCACGACCGTCCGGCGGCCGCACGGGGCAGCGCGTCGGCTGTCGGTGGCGCCTGCCAGCATCCGCGGCGTGGTCGAGGACGAGCGCAGCGGCGTGACGGCGCCCGAGGACGGGCCGGGCCGGGGGGCGCGCGCCACCGGCGGTCCGGTGGGCGGGGCCCCGTGGCGCCCCGGCCCGGACGACGACGAACCGCCCCGTGCCCCGACGCAGGTGCGCGACGTCCTGCTCGCCCAGCTGGAGCTGCACCGCGCCCGGGTGCTCCGCAAGGTCGACGGCCTGGACGAGGAGCAGCTCCGGACGCCGGTGCTGCCGTCGGGCTGGTCGGCGCTGGAGCTGCTCGTCCACCTCACCGCGGTGGAGCGGCGCTGGCTGCAGTGGGGCTTCCGTGCCGAGCCCGTGGCCGACCCCTGGCGCGACGCGGGACCCGACGGGCGCTGGCGGGTGCCCGCGGGGGCGACGGGGGCCGACGTCGTCGCCGCCCTGCGCGCGCAGTGGGACGTCTCGCGCGCCGTCGTCGACGGGGTGCCGCTGGAGACCCGGTCGGCGGTCGGAGGTCGCTTCCCCACCGCGGGCGAGGCGCCGACGCTGGGCTGGGTCCTGCTGCACCTGCTGCAGGAGACGGCCCGGCACGTCGGCCACCTCGACGTGGTGCGCGAGCTGCTGGACGGCGCGGTGGGCGAGTGAGCGGCCCGGTCGCGGGCGCGGGCACCGGCCCGGCGGGGGTGGAGGTCCCGGCAGGGCTGCGGGGGGTGGCGGGGTACGCGTCGCCGGTGCGCACGTGCGACGTGGTGATGCGCGGCGGGGTCACGAGCGGCGTCGTCTACCCGTGGGCCGTCTGCGAGCTGGCGCGGCAGCACCGGCTCGTCAGCGTCGGCGGGACCTCCGCCGGGGCGATCGCGGCCGGCGTGGCGGCGGCCGCCGAGCACGCCCGCGACGGTGGGCGCACCGGTCGCGGCGGCTTCGGGGTGCTCGCCGAGCTGCCCGGCCGCCTCGCGGCGGTCCGTGGCGGCCGTTCGCGCCTGGAGACGCTCTTCTCGCCCGAGCCGGGGACCGCGCCGCTGCTGCGGCTGCTGCTGGCCGTGCTCGCCGCCCGGGAGGCCGGTCCCGGCCGGTCCGCCCGGGCACTCGCGTGGCTGCGGGCGCTGGGCACGGGCGCGGCCGCGGCGGCCTGCGCGCCCGGCGGCTGGTGGCGCGTGCTGCTCGGCGTCGTGCCGGGCGTGCTGGTGCTCGTGGCGCTGCTCCTCGTCGTCCCGGTGCCCGACCCCGGTGGCCGGTCCGACGGCGCCGCGCCCGTCGTCGGGGAGGTCGTGCTCGCCGTGCTGGGCGTGCTGCTCGTCGTCGCCGGCGGGCTCGTCGGCGCGGCGCTCGTGCACCTGCGGGCGCTGCGCGTCGCGGTGCCGGGCAACCTCTACGGCGTCTGCTCCGGGATGCCCGCGCGGACCTCCTCCGGCGACGAGGACGAGCTCGTGCTGACGCCCTGGCTCACGGACCTCCTCGACGAGACGGCGGGTCTGCCGCCGGGCGAGGGACCGCTGCTCCTCGGCCACCTGTGGGCCGGACCCGGACGGCCGGCCCCGCGCGGGCTCGCCGAGCCGCCGGCGGACGCGGCCGTGGACCTGCGCGTCGTGACGACGTCCGTCACCCACGGGCGGCCCGTCCACCTGCCCCGTCCCGGCGCCGGGAGCAGGGCCTCCGGGGACGGTGCCGACGACGGCCTGCCGGCGCTGTACCTGGACCCGGTGGAGCTGCGCCGGCTGCTGCCCGAGCGCGTCGTCGCGCACCTGGAGGCGCACCCGCCGCCGCTGCCGGTCGACCCGGTCGAGCGGCTCGTGCGCAGGGCCCGCGACGCGGCGGCGCGGCCGCTCGTGCCGCTGCCCGCGGCCTCCGACCTCCCGGTCGTCCTGGTGGTGCGGATGAGCCTCAGCTACCCGCTGCTCGTCAGCGCCGTCCCGTTGCACGCCCTCGACGAGGCCGACCTCGGCCCCCTCCGCGAGGCGGCGCGCGGCGTCCTGGCCGAGCGGCGTCGGGATCAGCCGGGCCCGGACGAGCCGGGCCTGGCGGAGCAGGACGCCGACGGACGCGGTGCCGTCGAGGTCGAGGCCGTCCTCGCACGTCTGGCCCGCCGGCCCCGGACGCGGCGGGTGTGGTTCACCGACGGCGGGATCTCGAGCAACTTCCCCATCCACCTCTTCGACCGGGCGGCCCCGCGGCGCCCCACCTTCGGCGTGACGCTGCGGTCCCGGCGCGCCGGGGACGGCCCGGTCCCGGACCCGCTGGACCCGGGGCGGCCCGGCCGCGCCGACGACGCGCTCGCGCCCGTCGTCCACCCGCTCGACCCTCGCGACGGCGGGCCCGCGAGCACGTGGGCGTTCGCCCGGGCCGTCCTCGCGACGATGCAGGACTGGACCGACACGGCGGCGCTGCCGCTGCCGGGGTTCCGTGACCGCATCGCCCAGGTGGACGTCGACCCGCGGGACGGCGGTCTCGACCTGCGGATGCCGCCGGAGGCGATCGCCCGCCTCGCCGAGAGCGGCCGCCTCGCCGGCGCGGCCCTGGCCGAGCGCTTCACGACCCGCGGGCCGGACGGGTGGACGGGGTGGGAGCGGCACCGCTGGACGCGGCTGCGCGCCAACCTGCCGCTGCTGGAGGGGGCGGCCGGGGAGGTGGTCGCCGCGCTGGACCCCGGCACGGCCGCGGAGGGCGAGCGCGACCTGCGCGACCTGCTGCGCCTGCCCGTGGACGAGGCGCCCCTGCTGCCGTGGACCGGGCGCGCCCAGCGGCGGCGGGCCCAGCACGCCGTCGGCGGGCTCCTCGAGGCCTCTCCGGTCGGCGTCGCCGCCGACGAGCGGCTCGACGCCGGCGCCCCGCAGCCGCCGCTGGACCTGCGGTACTCACCGCGCGGGGGCGGCTGACGGCGGACCGCGCCGAGGGCCCGCTCAGACGGGCCGCAGCCGCCCGGGACCGCGCCGTCGCCGCCGGCGCACGACCACGACGGCGACCACCGCCAGGGCCGCGAGCGCCACGAGCACGAGCAGGGGCGCGAGCAGGGCGGCGGCGACGAGCCCGAGCGACAGCGCGTCCTCGGCCGTCGAGGCGACCGGCGCCCCCGCCCCGAGCGTCGCGGCGTTGACCACCGCCCGTCCGGCCGTCTTCAGCAGGTGGACGCCGAGCGCGAGGGCCGCCCCGGCCACCAGGGTCGGCCAGTCGACCGAGGACGCCCACGAGCCGCTGCTGCCCGCGGCGGCGGCGTCGCCGACGGCCGTGCCGGCACCGTCCCCGCCGCCGGTGCCGGCGCTCGCCGCGACGCCGCCGGCCAGGGGGCGGACGACGGTCTGCAGCACGTCGTTGACGTGGTCGACGCCGGGCACCTTGTCCGCGACCGCCTCGACGAGCAGGAGCACGGCCAGCGCCACGAGCACCGGGGTGCCGCCCAGCCACTCCCAGCCGGGCGGCAGCACGACGAGGTCGGTGAGGCGGGCGGCCAGCCCCACGAGCAGCAGCGGCAGCCAGGCGTTGAGCCCGGCGGCGCCCGCGAGCCCCGCCCCGGTCAGCAGCTCCACGGCGGCTCCTCGGCCCGGGACCCGGTCGGGCCGCACGGCGGACGGGACGACGACGACGCCTGCCCCCCGCCCGGGCGCCTGCGCTGCGGCCGCGGGAGCACCGTCAGCGCCCCGCGACGTCGGGGGCCGGCTCGCCACCCCGCCGGGCGGTCGGGTCCGCGCCCACGGCGCGCTCGACGACGAGCAGCACGACGACGACGGCCGCGCCGACGAGCACGAGCCCCAGGACGGGCAGGAGGTCGCCGTCGGGACCGAGGACGTCGCGGCTCTCGGTCTGCCACGGCCACAGCGCGCGCAGCGACCCGGCCATGAGCCCGGTCATCACCGCGAGGGTGACGGCGCGGTGGACGGAGAGCAGGTGCTGCAGCAGGCGCACGAACAGGGCGAGCCCGACGAAGGCCCCGAGCGCGAAGGCGGCGAGGTAGCCGAGGTCGCGGTCGTTGACGGCCGTCAGCGTCGGTTCGTAGAGGCCCACCGTCGCGAGGAGGAACGACCCGGAGACGCCCGGCAGCACGAGCGCGCAGATGGCGACCGCCGCCGCCAGCGTGACGACGGGGAGCGGCGGGTCCGCCGTCGTGCCCGGCGGCAGGCCGGTGAGGACGAAGGCCGCGACGGCCGCGACGAGGCCCAGCAGCACGAGCCACGCCGACCACGCCCGCCCCACCATGAGCACCGGCACGGCGAGCGAGGCGAGCACCAGCCCCGCGAAGACGGCCCGCGAGCCGACGGGGTGGTCCTCCAGCAGCGGCTCGATGACCGAGGCGCCGACCACCAGTGCGACGACTGTCCCGAGCAGCAGCGGGACGACGACCAGCCAGTGCCCGAGGGCTGCCTCCCGTCGCGCCCCGCGGACGTCGCCGGTGACGAGGTGGCGCAGCGCCGTGACCGTGTGCCCGGCCGTCCCGATGAGCGTCTCGTAGACGCCCGTGATGAGCGCGATCGTGCCGCCGCTGACGCCGGGGACGACCTCGGCGGCGCCCATGAGGAGGCCGCGCCCGACGTTGACCGGTACGTGGCTGACCGGGGTCCGCCCCGGTGAGGTCGCGGCGTCCCGCTGCGTCGTCATGGGAGGACGGTAGGCGGGCGGCGCCCTCGCCCGGCGCCGCTCGTCCGTCCGGTGACGCCGTCGGCTCAGCCGCGCGGCGAGTGCACGTGGGCGGCGTCCCGGACCCGGGCGCGCAGCCGGACCAGGCTCGTCGAGGCGGTGGCGAAGACGTCGGTGCCGCCGTCGCCGCCGAAGCAGAGGTTGCTGACGACCTCGCCGACGTCCACCCGCCCCACCTCGGACCCGTCCGGGCGCAGCACGACGAGCGAGCTGCCCGCCGTCGTCCACACGTGGCCGAGCTCGTCGACGCGCACGCCGTCGGGCACGCCGGGCTCCACCTCGGCGAGCACGCGGCCGCCCGTGCACCGGCGGCCGTCCACGACGTCGTAGACGTGCACCGCGTGCCCGTCCCCGGGCGGGTCGTCGGGCCGGCTGGGCGAGCGGGAGGAGTCCGCGACGTAGAGCCGCGCCTCGTCGGCGGAGAACGCCAGCCCGTTGGGCATCGCCACGTCGGTGACGACGGCGTCCAGCTCCCCGGTCGCCGGGTCGAGGCGGAAGACGTGGTGGCCGCCGTACTCCTCCTCGCCCGGGTGGCCCTCCGCGGGTCGGTGGATGCCGTAGGCGGGGTCGGTGAACCAGACGGTCCCGTCCGAGCGCACGACGACGTCGTTCGGCGAGTTGAGCCGGTGGCCCCGCCAGGAGGTGACCAGCGGCGTGACGACGCCGTCCCGCTCGACCTCGACCCGGCGGTTCCCGTGCGAGCACTGGACGACCTCGCCGTCCAGGCCCAGCGTGCGGCCGTTGGTGAACCCGACGGGGTGGGCGAGCACGCCCCACGCCCCGTCGTCCGCACGCCACTCCATCACCCGGTCCCCGGGGATGTCGCTGCAGCGCACCGCACGACGCGCGGGCACCCACAGGGGTCCCTCCGCCCACGTCATCCCGCCGCCCAGCCGCTCGACCCGCACGTCCGGGCCCAGCAGGTCCTCGAGCCCGTAGCGCCGCGTCATCGCCTCGCACCTCCTCGTGCCGCGCCCGACGCTAGCCGCGAGGAGGAGGTGGCCGCACGACGACGGCGTGGACGCCGTCCTCGTGCGGCCACCCGCCCCGTCAGCGGGCGACCACCTCCGGCGAGGGCTGCTGCGCCGGCCGCCGCACGAGCAGCGACGCACCGACGGCGACGAGCGACAGGACGGCGCCGACGAGGAAGGCCGCCTGCACGCCGTCGGCGGTCGCGGCCACCTGGCCCGCGCCCGCGGCGACCTGCGCGGCCGCCGTGGCCGACAGCAGCGAGACGAAAAGGGCCGTCCCGATGCCGCCGGCGAGCTGCTGCACGGTGCTCACCACGGCGCTGCCGTGGGAGTACAGGTGCGCCGGCAGCGACCCGAGCGCCGAGGTCAGCAGCGGCGTGAAGACGAAGGCGAGCCCGGCGCTCAGGAGGACGTGCGCCAGCACGACGGACGACGTCGACGTGCCGACCCCGAACGTCGTCATGAGCCAGAGCGCCGCGCTGACGACGACCGCGCCCGGGGTGACGAGGGGCCGCGGCCCGAACCGGTCGAAGAGGCGCCCGACGACGGGCGAGAGGACGCCGAGCACCAGCCCGCCGGGCAGGAGCAGCAGCCCCGTGCCCAGCGTGTCGAGGCCGAGCACCCGCTGGAGGTACTGCGGGAGCACGATGAGCGAGCCGAACAGCGCCACCATGCTGAGGACGACGAGGACGGCTGCCACCGAGAAGGACCGCGTCGCGAAGACCCGCAGGTCGAGGAGCGCCGCACCGGTGCGCGCCAGCCGCAGCTGCCGGACGACGAAGACGACGAGCGCGACGGCCCCCACGACGAGCGGCAGCCACAGCGGCACGGGGTGCTCGCCGGCGCTCTCGCCGAGGCTCGACAGGCCGTAGAGCAGCCCGCCGAAGGCGAGCGCCGAGAGCACGACGGAGACGACGTCGACGCGGCCCGGCCGCGGCGTCGTCACGTTCCGCAGCCGCGCCGCGCCCAGCGCCAGGGACGCGAGGGCGACGGGCAGCACGAGCCAGAACATCCAGCGCCAGTCCAGCACGGAGAGCACGAGGCCGGAGATCGTCGGGCCGATGGCGGGGGCGACGGCGATGACGATCGAGATCCGCCCCATCATCCGACCGCGCGAGGAGGCCGGGACGAGCGTCAGCACCGTCGTCATGAGCAGCGGCATCATGATCGCGGTGCCGGAGGCCTGGACAACGCGGCCGACGAGCAGCACGGGGAAGCCGGGGGCGAGCGCGGCGACGAGCGTGCCGACGCTGAACAGCCCCATGGCGGCGAGGAAGACCGGCCGCAGGTGGAACCGCTGCAGCAGGTACCCCGTGACCGGGATGACGACGGCCATCGTCAGCAGGAAGCCCGACGTCAGCCACTGCGCCGTCGTGGTCGAGACGCCGAGGTCGTCCTGCAGCCGCGGCAGGGCGACGCTCATGATCGTCTCGTTGAGGATGACGACGAAGGCCGAGACGAGCAGGAGCCCGATGACGAGCCCGCTGCCGGGCGCCATCCGCTCCGCCGTCCCGACGACGCCGGCGCCCTCGGCGGTGCTGCCGCCGCTGCTCCAGGTCGCCGGTGCTCCGCCGGCCTGTCCTCTGGGGTCCGTGGTCGTGCTCATCGCGTCGTCCTCACCGTCCGTGTCGTCACCGCGGGCCGCGGACGGCGCTGTCCAGGCATCGACGCGCAGCATGGCACAGACTGCCAGGTCGGCGCTCACCGTTATGGTGACCGAGCGAGCCAGCCGTCGTCCCCCGTGGAGGGTCCGTGAGCACGAGCACCGCCGAGGCCGCGGCGTCCCCCGCGCCGGCGCGCCCCGACCTCCGGGAACGCCGCCGGCGGGCCACCCGCGCCGAGATCGGCGCCGTCGCGCTCGACCTCGTCGAGCGGGACGGCTACGCCGCCACGACGGTCGAGGACATCGCGCACGCCGCCGGCGTCTCCGCGCGGACGTTCTTCCGGTACTTCGCGGGCAAGGAGGCGGCCGTCCTGGCCCCCGACGAGGAGGCGGAGGAGGTGCTCGCCCGGCACCTCGCCCGCGTGCGGCCCGACCGGCCGCTGCTGGAGCAGGTGGAGGACGCCGTCGCCGCCCTCGTGCAGCACCTCGCCGCGGAGCCGCTCGACGACGTCGTGCCGAGGGTCCTGCGCGTCCGCCGCCTCGTGCTCGCCGACCCCGCGCTCACCGCCGCGGCGCTCGGCCTGCAGCTGGAGCAGGCGGGGCGCGTGGCCGCGATGGTGGCCGCGGCCGCCGGCACGAGCCCGGACGACCTGCGCACCCGGACGGTCGCCGAGCTCGCCGGCACGGCGCTGCGGCTGGCCTGCGACGAGTGGGCACGGCGCGCGGAGGCGGGCGAGCGCCCCGATCTCGTCGCCCTGCACGCCGAGTGCCGCGCGGTGCTGCGCGAGGTCGTCGCCGCTGGCGGCCCCCGTCCCGAGGTGGCCGCACGAGACTCCGTCTGTGCGGAGCCTGGTGCAGCCACCTCCGGTCGTCCACAGGGCGACGGCGCGGGGGCCGCAGCACCGGCACGCTGAGGGGGTGCCCCGGAGGACCCCGCTGCCGGCTCGCGTGGGCGAGCTGGCCTCCCAGCAGGGCGGGTGCGTCTCCCGGACGCAGCTGCGCGGGTGCGGCGTCGACGACCGGTACGCGGCCCGCGCCGTGCGCGCCCGGCGGTGGCAGGAGGTGGGACCGCTCGTCCTGTGCACCACGACGGGCCCGCTCGACCGGGGCGCCCGGCGCTGGGCGGCCGTGCTCAGCGCGGGCCCCGGCGGTGCGCTGTCCGGCCTGTCGGCGCTCGAGGTGCACGGGCTCCGCGGCTGGGAGCGCCCGGGGCTGGCCGTCCGGGTGCCGCGGGGCCACCGCCTGCCCGACGTGCCGGGGGCGCGGGCGACGTCCAGCCGCCGGGCCGCCCGGGTGGTGCGACGCGGGGGGCTGCCCGTGCTGGCGGTGGAGGACGCCGCGGTCGAGGCCTGCGCCGGGTCGGCGTCGTCACGGACGGCGGGCGGCCTGCTCGCCGCCGTCGTCCAGCAGCGCCTGACGACGCCGTCGCGACTGCGGCCGGTGCTGCAGGCGGCCGGCCCGGTGCGTCACCGGCGCGAGCTGCTGGCCGTGCTCGACGACGTCGAGGGCGGCGCCCAGGCGCTGTCCGAGGTGCGTCTCGTGCGCCTGTGCCGCGCGAACGACCTGCCGGCACCGATGCAGCAGGTGGTGCGCACGGACGCGTCGGGACGCCGTCGCTACCTGGACGCGCTGTGGGTCCTGCCCGACGGGCGGCGCGTGGCCCTCGAGGTCGACGGCGTCGGCCACCTCGACCAGGACCGTTGGTACGACGACCTGCTGCGGGCCGCGGAGGTCTGCGCGCCGGGCGAGACGGTGGTGCGCCTGCCGGCCCGGGCGCTGCGGGTCGACGTCGAGCGCGTCGTCGCGCTGCTGCGACGCCTCCTGCGGTGAGGTGGGGGGGGGGGGGAGCAT
>NZ_JBBIAA010000022.1:27444-46674 GCF_037482545.1 Pseudokineococcus basanitobsidens
CCGGCCCGGGCGCTGCGGGTCGACGTCGAGCGCGTCGTCGCGCTGCTGCGACGCCTCCTGCGGTGAGGTGGCTGCACGAGACTCCGTGCTGGCGGAGCCTCGTGCAGCCACCACGTGACCGGTCCGCTCACCGCACGACGACGGTGCTCCCGATCGGCATGAGCTTCCGGCTCCAGATCATGTCCATCGCGGCGGTGCTCACGCGGGCGCAGCCGTGCGAGGCCGGGTAGGCGGGGATGCTCGTCGAGCCGTGGACGGCGATGCCGTCGGGGTGGAAGTACCGGGGCCGGTAGAGCCGGCCGAGCGGCGCGTCCCGCCAGCCGTCCTCGGCCCGGGTCACGCGGAAGGTCCCCGCCGGGGTGTCCGCGAGACGCCGCTGGCCCTGGGCGTTCGTGTAGTAGCGGTCGGTGCCGGTGGACGTGTGCAGCACCGTCCGGACCCGCCCGTCGTCGACGACGAGCAGGAGCCCGGCGCCGCGGACGACCTCGACGGCGTCGCCGCTGCGGGTCCGGGCCACCGGCACGACCCCCGCGTCCAGCGCGCGTCGGGTGCGGGGCCCCAGCACCCCGTCCCGCGCCAGCCCCGCCGCGCCCTGCAGCGCCAGGACCGCCTGCTCGGTGAGGGGGCCGAAGGTGCCGTCCGGCGTCCCGAGCCAGTAGCCGAGCGCGCTGAGCCGCTGCTGCGCCGCCAGCACCGCGCTGCCCCGGCTGCCGCGCCGCAGCGCGGGGACGGCCGCGGTCGTCGAGGCGGTCAGCGCGGTCGTCGACGGCCCGGTCGGCGCGACACCCGCCCGCACCACCCCGGTGGTCGTCGTCGCCGCCGTGGCGCCCGTCGGCACGCCGAGGGCGACCAGGGCCGCCACCACGACGGCCGTCGTCGCCCTCACGGTGCGTGCCGCTCCTGCTGGTCGACCCTCGGTCTCTCGCACGACTGCCCCCTGCGTCCTCCACCGACCGCGACGGCGTGCTCGCCGCCCGCGCCCTCCATCGTCCTCCGGAGCACCGCCCGTGTCCGGCCTTTCCGCGGGCCCCCGCCTCGTCCCGCACGGTCCCGGCGACCTGGACGTACCCCCCGATCCTTGACAGAGCGGGAGGTGCCGCCCACGCTGCAGGCGCGCTCGCCCGGCGGGTCGCCCCGGGTCGACGACGACGGCGTCGACGACGACGACGGGCGGTCCGCGGCGGGGGGCGTCGTGGCTCCTCGCCCCCGGCCCGACCGAGGGCGGCAGCCCCGCCGCAGCCCACGCCCGGAAGGTCCCGATGACGCGCACCTCCCAGCCCACCCGCACCGCTGCGGCCCTCGTCGTCGCGGTGATGGCGGCGACCGGCCTCGCCGGCGCCGTCCCGGCGACCGCCGCGGACGGCGACCCCGTCGAGCAGATCACCAACGGCTCGTTCGACGACGGCCTGACCGGGTGGAACGCCTATCCCGCCGCCTCGGTCGTCGACGGCAGGGGCTGCGTCGACGTGCCCGCCGGCAGCGGTCCCTACAGCGCCGCCATCACCCAGCAGGTGCCGCTCGAGGCGGGGGAGACGTACCGGCTCACGATGGAGGCGCTCACGCAGCCCGCGACGGCGGCGAACGTCCGCGTCGTCCTCCAGGCGGGGGCCGACCTGAACTACCTGCAGTTCCTCCCGGCGCAGAAGCTGGCGCTGACCCCCGAGCCGACGGACGTCGCGGCCACCTTCACGCCCGAGCAGGACTACGCCACCGCCGAGCTGGCGGTGCAGCAGGACATCACGAACGCCGCCGCCTACCGGCTGTGCGTCGACGACGTCAGCCTCACCGGGGGCGCCGAGCCGGAGGCGTACGTCCCCGACACCGGCTCGCGGCTCAAGGTCAACCAGCTCGGGTACCTGCCGCGCGGGCCGAAGGTCGCCACGCTCGTCACCGACGCCACGGAGCCGGTGCGCTGGCAGCTGCTGCGGGCCGACGGCCGACGGCTGTCGCGCGGGACGAGCGCCCCGCGGGGCGTCGACCCCACGGCCGGGACGAACGTCTACACCATCGACCTCAGCGGCGTGCCGGTCTCCGGCGAGGGCTTCACGCTCGTCGCCGACGGGGCCACCAGCGAGCCGTTCGACATCGCCGCGGACCTCTACGAGTCGCTGCGGACCGACGCGAAGACCTTCTTCTTCACGAACCGCAGCGGCATCGCGGTCTCCGACGAGCTCGCTCCCGGGTACGGCCGGCAGGCCGGGCACGTCGGCGTCGCCCCCAACCAGGGGGACGTCGCGGTCCCGTGCCTGCCCCTGGGCGACGACGCGCAGCAGCTCTACGTCGACCAGGGCGGGCAGCCGTGGACGTGCGAGAGGACCCACGACGTGAGCGGCGGCTGGTACGACGCCGGGGACCACGGCAAGTACGTCGTCAACGGCGGCATCGCCGTCGCCCAGCTGATGCAGGAGTACGAGCGCTCCCTGACCGCACCCACCGCGGACCGCGGCGCCCTGGCGGACGGGACGCTGAGCATCCCCGAGGCCGGCAACGGCGTCCCGGACCTGCTCGACGAGGCCCGCTGGGAGCTCGAGTGGATGCTGCGGATGCAGGTCCCGGCGGGAGAGCAGTACGCGGGGATGGCCTACCACAAGGTCGCGGACGCCGACTGGACCGGCCTGCCGATGCTGCCGGCGGACGACCCCCAGCCGCGCCGTCTCTACCGTCCGTCCACCGCCGCGACGCTCAACCTCGCCGCGGCGGCCGCGCAGGGCGCGCGGCTGTGGCGGCCCTACGACGCGGCCTTCGCCGACGAGCTGCTCGCCGCGGCGCGCACCGCGTACGCCGCGGCGCAGGCGACGCCGGACCTCTACGCCCCCGCGCCGGACGCCGCGGTCGACCCGAACCCGGGCAGCGGCCCGTACGACGACGACGACGTCACCGACGAGCTCTACTGGGCGGCCGCCGAGCTGTACCTGACGACGGGCGAGGACGCCGTCGAGGCGGACGTGCTGGCCTCGCCGTGGCACACCGCGGACGCCTTCCCCGCCGAGGGCTTCAGCTGGGGCGACGTCGCCGCGCTCGGCCGCCTGGACCTCGCGACCGTGCGCAGCGACCTGCCGGACCGCGACCGGGTGCGGGCCAGCGTCGTCGCCGGGGCCGACGGCTACCTCGCCGACCAGGCCGGCGAGCCGTTCGGCCAGCCCTACGCGCCCGAGGGCGACGTCTACGCCTGGGGCTCCAACAACGCCGTCTCGAACAACCTCCAGGTGGTCGCGACGGCGTACGACCTCACCGGGGACGCCCGCTACGGCGACGCCGTCCTGCGGGGGATGGACTACCTGCTCGGCCGCAACGCCCTGGCGCAGAGCTACGTCACCGGGTACGGCGAGCGGGACAGCCACCAGCAGCACAGCCGGTGGTACGCGCACTCGCTCGACCCGTCGCTGCCGCCGCCGCCGGACGGGACGCTGGCCGGCGGCCCGAACTCGACCGCCGCGACCTCGGGCGACCCGGTGGCGGGGCCGCTGCTCGGCGGCTGCGCGGCGCAGCTGTGCTACCTCGACGACATCGGGTCCTGGTCGACGAACGAGATCACGGTCAACTGGAACGCCCCGCTGTCGTGGCTCGCGTCCTTCGCGGCCGACCTCGACCGGGGGGTGCAGGACCCGGCGGCCCACCGGCGGTGACCTCCGCCCCGGCCCTTCCGCCCGGCGCGGGCGGACCGGGGCCGGGCACGTCCGGAAGACCTGCGCGGTCGGGGCTCAGGTCCGTCGGGCGGCGCGCGGCTGCGCCGGCACGAGCAGGGCCACGAGGGCGCCGGCGGCGACGATGCCGGCCCCGACGAGCAGGCCCCGGTCGTAGCCGGCGGACAGGGCCGCGAGCCCGGCCGACCCCGCGGCGTCGGCGCCGTCCGCGTCCCCGCCCAGCAGGCCGGCGGTCCGGGACGCGGCGACCGTCGAGAGCACCGCGAGGCCGATCGCGCCGCCCACCTGCCGGGAGGTGTTGACGAGGCCGGAGGCCAGGCCCGCCTGCTCGCCGGGGACCCCCGCCGTCGCGGCCGCGGCGATCGGCACCATCGTCAGCCCGATCCCGAGGCCGGCGACCATCGTCGGCAGCAGCAGCTCGCCGACGTAGGTGCCCGTCGCGGACGCGGTCGACAGCCACAGCAGCCCGGACGCGGAGACGAGGGGGCCGGTGACGAGCAGCGGGCGCGGACCGAGCCGCTGGGACAGCCGGGAGGACACCTGCGAGCCCGCGACGAGCAGGGCGCTCGCGGGCAGGAACGCGAGCCCCGCCTGCAGCGCGTCGAACCCGTGGACCCGCTGCAGCACGAGGGACATGAAGAACCAGAACGAGAACATGCCCATGCCGACGGTGAGCGCGACGCCGTTGGCGGCGGACAGCGCCCGGCGCCGGAAGATCGCCAGCGGGACGAGCGGGCGAGGGGCACGTCGCTCGACGAGGACGAAGAGCACCAGGAGCACCAGCCCGACCAGGAGCGGCACGAGCACGGCGGCCGACGTCCACGGCCGCGTCTCGGCGCCGACGACGCCGTAGACCACCGACGTCAGGCCGAGCGTGACGGCGAGGCTGCCCGGCACGTCGAGGTCCCGCAGCCGGGTGACGAGCGGCGCCGACCCGACGAGGGCCCACGCGGCCCCCACGGCCAGCAGCACGCCGAGCGGCACGTTGACGAACAGGACCCACCGCCAGCTCAGCAGGTCGGTGAGGACGCCCCCGACCAGCCCACCCATCGCGCCGCCCGCGCCGCCGACGGCGCCCCAGACGCCGAGGGCCCTCGCCCGCTCGGCGGGCTCGGTGTACGTCGTCGTCAGCAGGCTGAGGGTGGCGGGCGCGAGGACGGCGCCGCCGACGCCCTGGGCGGCGCGCGCCGCGACGAGCCACGCCTCGTCCTGCGCGAAGCCGCCGACGAGGCTGGCGAGCGAGAACAGGCCGACGCCGACGAGGAAGACGCGCTTGCGCCCGAACAGGTCCCCCGCGCGCCCGCCGAGCAGGAGCAGCCCGGCGAACGCGAGCGCGTACGCGTTGACGACCCACTGCAGGCCGGCCGTCGAGAGCCCGAGGTCCGTGCGCATCGACGGGAGGGCGACGTTCACGATGCTCACGTCGAGGATCACCATGAACTGCGCCGCCGCCGCGATGACGAGCACCGCCCAGTGGGGCACCTGGCGCCGCGCCCGCGCCGAGCCGTCCGTCGTCCGGGGCGGCACGTCCCGGGGCGAGGGCGGGCGGGAGCGGTCGGTGCCACCGCTCGTGCGGGGGGTGGTGGCGGTCACGGGCTGCTCCGGGGTCGCGGCGGGAGGCCGTGCGGCACGGCCAGGGGCACCAAGCGCCGCTCGTCCCGCGCCATTCCGGTGACGACGCGCGGCTCGCGCCCCCGGTCGCTCAGGCGTGGCCGAGGACGACCGATGCAGCAGGTCGGCGCCGCCGTCCGGGTGAGCCCGGACGACTCCCGGCGCGTCCACCCGTCGCCCCGGGAGCCCCCATGCCAGCCCGCCCACGACCGTCCCGTGCGCGCGCCCTCGCGGCCGCGCTGGTGGCGGCGGTCCTCGTGGTCCTCGGGGCGCCCGTCACCGGGTCGGCGGCAGCGGCGGAGGGGACGGGGACCCTGCTGCTGGAGGACGCCTTCCGCGGCACGACGGTGGAGGACCCGACGTACCGCGTCGGCGGCGCGCGCGACGGCTCGCCGGCGCCGTGGAGCCCGTGCCTGACCGCCGGCACGTCCACCGCGACGTCGCCGGTGCCCGGGTGCGGCCTGTCCCCGGCCGACGCCGACGGCGCGGGGGCCCTGCGGCTGACCCCGGCGGAGTACGGCGTCAACGGCTTCGTCCTCTACGACCACCCGCTCCCGCTGCGCGCCGGCCTCGACATCACCTTCACGAGCTACCAGTGGGGCGGCAACGGCGCCGACGGCCTGTCCTTCTTCCTCGCGGACGGCGCCCGCTCGCTCACGCGTGCGGGCGGCTACGGCGGGGCGCTGGGCTACAGCAACCGCGGCAACGCCGACGGCGTCGCCGGGGGCCTCCTCGGGGTCGGCCTCGACGCGTACGGCAACTACCCGCTGGAGACGCGCAACGACGACTGCCGGACCTCGGGCGCCTGGACGCCGCCGGAGGGTGCCCGGTCGAGCGACTACGCCTACCACGTCTCCGTCCGTGGCGACGGCGAGGGCAAGCGCGGCTACTGCATGCTCGGGGCCCCCGCGGACGCCCCCGAGCTGCGCCGACGGGGTGCGGCACGTCCCGAGGCCGTCGTCGCCCGGGTCGTCGTCGACCCTCCCTCCTCGGCCGCGCCGATGGTCACGGTCTTCCTCGACGGCCGGCAGGCGACGCGGGTGCCGCAGCCGGCGGCCCTCGCGCGCACGAGCACCTTCCGCTTCGGCTGGGGCTCCTCGACCGGGGGCCAGACCGACCACCACGAGATCGGGATGATCAGCGTCAGCTCCGTGGACCCGATGGGCCCGGACCTGGCCCTCACGGCGACGTCGCCGACGGAGCCCGTCGCGTCCGGCGCCGCCGCCCCCCTGGCCCTGACGGCCCGGGTGCGGTCGGTCAGCGGGCCGCTGCCGGCGCGCGAGCCGGTCGTGCTGCACGCGGACGCCCCCGAGGGGGCCTCCTTCGCCGCACCGGCGGGCACGGGCTGGGACTGCGCGACGACGACGCCGACCCGGCTGCGGTGCTCCTGGACGGCCGACCGCGCCACCCGGCCCGGGACGACGCTGCCGGTGCTCACCGCCCCGCTGCGCAGCACGGTCAGCGGCCGGCAGCAGGTGGTCGCGGTGGTGACGAGCGCGTCCGACGAGCCCGCGGTGCGCGCGGACAACACCGCGGGCGCCGAGGCCGTCTTCGTCCCCGGCGTCGAGCCCGTCGACGGCGGCGAGGTGGACGCCGCCGCGGACCCGGGGCCGCTCGTCGTCGCGCTGCGCACGGACGCGCGGCCGCAGGTCGTCGTGAAGGCGGGCGGCACGTCGCGCACCGGCGACGTCCGGCCGGGGACGGGCACGGAGGTCGTCCTCACCCCGGCGCCGAGGACGAGCGGTCTGCTGCGCGGCACGGTCGCCGTCGTCGACGGGGACGGGCGCCGCAGCCCGCAGGCCCCCGTGGTGCTCGTCGTGCGACCCGTCGCACCGCCGGTCTCGGGGAGCACGCGCAGCGGGGAGGAGGTCGTGCTGCCGGCCCCGTCGGCCCGGTCGGCACCGGCCCGCTCCGCTACGAGCTCGTCGGCACCGGCGACCCGTCGACCGTGACGAGCGCCGAGGTGGACCCGGGGAGCGGCGCGCTCACCGTGGCCCCCGCCGCCGGGACGAGCGGGCGCGTCCGGCTGTCCTACCGGGTCGTGGGCGCCGACGACGTCGCGAGCGCGCCCGCGCCGGTGGTCCTCGACGTGCGACCCAGCGGCGGTGGCGACGACGTCGTGCGCCTGCCGCTCGACGCCGCGGGCGAGGCCAGCGGCGAGGTCGAGCTGGCCCGGCCGAGCGGCAGCGGCCCCTTCACCTACCGGCTCCTCGAGGCGCCCTCGCGCGTGGCGGCGGCGACGCTGTCGCCGGCCGGGGTGCTCCGGCTCGACGCCGTGCCCGGGCGCAGCGGCACGTCGGTGCTGCGGTACGCCGTCGAGGACGGCGCGGGGTCGACCAGCGACCCGGTCGCCGTGGTCGTGCGCGTGGCGCCCCACGTCGCGGCGGCCCGGGGGACGGGGACGGCGGGCGGTGGTCCGCTGCGCGTCCCGCCCCCCGCGGTGGTCGGCTCGGGACCGTTCCGCTTCGCGGTCGGGGAGGTCGCCGGCGGCGGTTCCGCGACCGTCGAGGAGGCGACGGGCCTCGTGACGCTGCAGCACCGCGACGCCGCCGGTCGGTACGTCGTCCCGCTCACCGCCACCGACGCCGACGGCGTGGCGAGCGACCCCGGGTCCGTGGAGGTCGTCGTCGCCCCCGCGGCGCAGGACGCCCTCGCCCGGTCGAAGGTCTCCGAGGAGCCCGCGGCCGTGCGGGTGCGGCCCGTCGTCCTGGGCACGGCGGAGCCGGAGCTCGTGGTGACCACGCCGCCCGACCCCGCCGACGGGGAGGCGGAGGTGGACGGGCCGGACCTCGTCCTGCGCCCCGCCCCCGGCTTCAGCGGCCGCCTCGTGGCCGGGTACACCGCCACCGGCTCCGGCGTGACGAGCGCGCCCGCGCGGGCCGTGCTCGAGGTCGCGCCGGTCGCCGCCGACACCGGGGCCGCGGCGGTCTCGGGCACGAGCACCGGCGTCGCGCTGCCGGCCCCCACCGGCCGCGGCCCCTTCTCCTTCCGCCTGCTCGAGCCGCTCGGCCCCCACGTCGCCGCGGCCGCGGTCCGCGGCGACGTCGTGACGCTGCAGCCCGCGCGCGACTTCTCCGGGGACCTGGCGCTGCGCTACGTCGTCGAGGACGCCGACGGCTTGGGCAGCGACCCGGCGACGCTGCTCGTCGCGGTCGCCCCGGTCGCCCCGGCGCTCGTGGCCACCGGGTCGGCCTCCGCGCTCGCCCCGGCCGAGGTGGTGGCCCCCGTCCCGGAGGCCGCCGGCACGGGGCCCTTCCGCGTCGAGCTCGTGGAGGCCGCCCCGCAGGACTGGGGACGCACGGTCGTCGACCCGGTCGCCGGGACGACCTCCCTCGCCCCGGTCCCCGGGCGCAGCGGCGTCGCCCTCGCGCGCTACCGCGTCCTGGACGCGGACGGCCGTCCCAGCGACCCCGCGCCCGTCTCCTTCGTGGTGCTCCCGACGGTGGACGGCCTGCCGGGGGCACGCACGACCTCGGGGCGCGCCGTCGAGCTCGCGCCCCCCGGGGCCGTGGGGACGGGACCCTTCCGATGGGCGCTCGTGACGACCCCGCCGCCAGGGCAGGCGTCCGCGGAGATGGACCCGGCCACGGGACGGCTCGTCGTCCGCCCGGCGCCCGGCCACGTCGGGCCGCTCGTCGTCGCCTGGTCCGTGACGGACGCCTCCGGCCTGACGAGCGCGCCCGCCCAGGTGGTCGTGGACGTCGTGGCGGCCCCCGCCCCGACCCCTGCCCCCGCGCCGTCGCCCGCGCCGACCGCTGCGCCGTCGCCCGCGCCGACCGCTGCGCCGTCGCCCGCGCCGACCGCCGCGCCGTCGCCGGCGGCGGGGGCACCGGCCGCGCCCGCGGCCCCGGTGACGACCGGGGGAGGTCGCGCCCCGCGCGCGACCGCGGCCCGCGGCGACGGCGGTCGCGCGTCCTCCGACGGCCCGGGGCGGCTCGCCCGCACGGGTGCCGACCTGCTGCTCCTCGGCGTCGCCGGGGGCCTGCTCGTCGCGACCGGGGCGGGCGTGCGGGCCGCCGGCCGCCGACGCGCGGGGTCCCGGGACGGCGCGGGGACCCGGGATGGCGCGGGGACCACGGGCGGCGGCACGCTGACCCCGTGAGCGACGACGGGGCGCGACCCTCGCGGCCGGTCCGGCCGGCCGTCGGCAGGTTCGAGGCCGTGCTGGCCGGCGTGCTGGCCGCGGCGGCATTGCTGGCCGCGCTCGTCGGCAGCCGCTGGTGGTGGCCCGCCCTCGTCGCCGCGTTCGCCGTGCTGGCGGTCGGGCTGGCGCAGCCGGTGCTGCGACGCCGGGTGCTGGAGCGCCGTGCCCGTGAGCGCGGTGTCACCGAGCCCGGTTCCCCCGAGCCCGGTTCCCCCGAGCCCGGTGCCCCCGAGCCCGGTGCCCGTGGTCGAGGTGGACCGTCGTCGTAGGCGTCGTCCCGACGGTCCGCGGTCGCGCCCCCGGTCGTCCGGCCCGGCGGTCGGACGGGTCCGGGAGGCGGGTCAGTGGACCAGCACGGTCCGTCCGATGGGCATGAGGTCGTCCGCCCAGACCATGTCCATGGCCGGCACGCTCACGCGGGCGCAGCCGTGCGACGCGGGGTAGCCCGGGATGCTGGTCGACCCGTGCAGGGCGATCCCGTCGGGGTGGAAGTAGCGCGGCCGGTAGAGACGGCCGAGGGAGCTCTCGGTCCAGCCGTCGTCGTCGCCGTTCGAGGCCCACGTGACCTCGAAGGTGCCGCGCGGGGTGTCGGCGACGCGCTGCTCGCCGGCCGGGTTCGTGTAGTCCTCGAAGGTCCCCGTCGACGTGTGCAGCGCGAGGTCGACCTCGCCGTCGTCGACGAAGAGGACGAGGCCGGCGTCGAGGTCGACCTCGACGACGTGCCCGTCCGTGGTCTCCGGGGACGGCCGGACGCCCTCGTCGAGCGCCGCCCGCGTGTTCGGCCCGAGGACGCCGTCGCGCTGGAGGCCCGCCGCGCCCTGCAGCGCCATGACGGCCTGCACGGTGAGCGGGCCGTACGCGCCGTCCGCGGTCCCGAGCCAGTAGCCGAGGTCGACGAGCCGCTGCTGGGCGGCCTGCACCGCGGCGCCGTCGTCGCCCGCCCGCAGGGCCACCGGCTCGGCCTCCTCGGGGGTCGACGTCGCCTCCGGCTGCTGCGCCGTCCCGGACGGCGAGGGCTCCGGCTCCGCCGTGGGCTCGGGTGCCGACGTGCTCTCCGGCTCGACGGTCTCCTCGGCCGACGGCTCGGGCTCCGCGGTCGGCTCGGGCTCCGCGGTCGCCTCGGGCTCCGCGGTCGCCTCGGGCTCCGCGGTGGCCGTCGGGGACGGCGTCGTCGTGGTCGTCGGCACGGACGCCGACGGCGTGGCCGGGGTCGCCGGCGCCGAGGAGGCCGGTGCGCTGCTCGCCGGCCCGGCGGCCCCGGTGACCGCCGCGCCCGTCGAGCAGGCGGCGGTCCCGGCGAGCACCAGCGTCGTGGCGACGGCGGCGAGGCCGGTGCGGGTGCGACGTGCGCGGACGGTCATGGGTCGTCGACCTCCTGACGGTCGGTGGGCGTGGCGGGGGAGGCGGCGCCAGCAGCCCCCCGACTGGTCACCGAGGGTGCCACGGCCGTCGGGGTCTGCCGCCCCGGCGTCCCGTCCTGGTGCAGGACCGTGACCTGCGGCACCCGTTCGAGGGGCCCCGGAAGTCCAGGGAGCCCTGGACTCCAGGGAGCTCTGGACTCGAGGGAGCGCTGTGCTCGAGGGACCTCTGGACGGGACACCTCGGACGGCGGCGGTGATCAGGCCCAGCGCAGGACGTCCTCGGCCGCCAGCCGCGGCATCCGGGGGCGGTAGGAGTCCTCGTCCGGGTGGCCCAGCGTGACGACGAGCAGGGCGTGCCAGCTCCCCGTGCCGTCGGCGTCGCCGAAGAGGTCGCGGTCGAGCCCGTCCGCGTCGAAGCCCGCCATCGGGCCGGCGGCCAGCCCGACGGCGCGGGCCGCCAGGACCAGGTACGCCGCCTGCATCCACGTCCCCGAGGTGCCCAGGGCCTCGCGCCGGTCCGGGTCGGCCTCGAGCGCCTGCTGCATCGACGCCATCGGGGGCATGACCTCGGGGACGCGGTCGTGGAAGCGCCGGTCGACGGCGACGACGGCGACGGCCGGTGCGGCGAGCACCCGTCCGCGGTTGCCCTCGGCCATGTGCTCGGCGAGCCGGGCGCGGCCCTCGTCGGTCCGGACGAGCAGGACCCGCGCCGGCTGGGTGTTCGCCGACGTCGGCGCCCAGCGGGCGAGCTCCCACACCTCGGCGAGCTCGGCGTCGGTGACGGGCTCGTCGGTGAAGCGGTTGGCGGTCCGCGCCGCGGTGAACAGGCCGGCGCGGCCGGCGTCCTCCAGCGGGGGCAGCGGCCGTGCCGGGCTGCGCTGCTGGCGGGGGACGGTGGTGGTCTCGTGCGTCATGGCTCTCCCGGTCGCGGCCTCGAGGTGGTGCGGTCCTCGTCGACCACGCCGGCGGCGCCCGGACGGCCCGCCGCGGGGTGCAGACACCGCGGCGGGCCCGGTCATTCCCGGCGGGACCGCGGCCTCAGCGCGGGCCGGCCTCCGTCGAGCCGCCCGGCGCGGCACCGGTCCCCTCGACCTCGACGACCTCGCGCGCGAGGTCGACCGTGACGGGCGTCGTCCCCTCGACCCGGCGGACGGCGACCCGCACCCGCTCCACCGGTCGCGCCTCCACGGAGACGACCGGCACCTCCTCGTGGAGCACGAGCACGACCTCCCGGTCCCGGTCCCGCGCCTCGTCGGCCGGCCGGTCGGCCCCGGCGCCGCCCTCCAGCGGCTCCCGCGTGACGACGAGCTCCTCGTGGCGGAGCTCGACCTCGACCTCGACCCGGCGCCGTCGGGTGACGACGCGCTTGGAGACGCGGACGCGCTCGACCGGCACGCGCTCGGTCCGGGCCACCGCCCGCTCCTGCGACGCCGTCACCACGACGTCGCAGGAGCGGTCACCGGCTCCGGTGGGGACGGTGCTCAGCGCCGGTCGGCGTCGTCGGACCGGGTCGTGCCGTCGCCGTCGCCGTCGACCTCGATCTCCTCGCGGCGCGCGTCCGTGCTCACGGACTCGGTGCCCGTGACGGTCTGCGTGCCGAGCCGCACCCGCTCGACGGGGACCGTCTCCTTGTCCACGACGGCGCGCTCCTCGTGCAGCGTCACCTCGTGCTCCTCCTCGGTGAGGTCACCGCCGGAGACGGCGTCGCCCCGGTTGGCGTCGGTGATCGGCTCGCGGTCGACGACGACCTCCTCGTGGCTGACCGGCACGTCCTGCGTCACCCGCTCCGTGACGACGTGCTTGCGCAGCCGCGCCCGCCCGCTCTCGCGGCTCTGCGTGCCCACCGAGACCCGCTCCTCCGAGCGCGTCATGGCGTCGTCGGTGTTCGGGCCGCTGGTGTCGTGGCCCTCGCCGCGGGTGCCGCCCTCGGCGTACCCGGGCGACCCCGTGCCGGTCGTCCCGTCGACGGCGGGGGCGTCCCGCGTGCCCTCGGCGTGGCCGGGGGCGCCGGTGCCGACCGTGCCGGTCGCCGTCCCCGCCGCTGCGGCCGTGCCCCGGTCGGCGGTGCCCTGGTCGGTGGTGTCCCGGTCGGTCGTGCCGGCGGTGCCGCCGGCGAGCCCGTAGTGGCGGTAGAGCTCGTCCTCCTCGGCGGGGGAGAGCTCGGCGTCGGAGTCCATCCGCGGCGCGTCCTTGACCTTGTCCTTGCTGTAGGGCACGCGGACCCGGTCGCCGTCCAGCGTCGCGGCGTCGAGCGGCACGAAGCTCTCCGAGGAGCCGAACAGGCCCGTCTTCACCGTGACCCAGCTGGGGCGGTCGGTGTCGTCGTCGAGGTAGACGGTGCCCACGGAGCCGATCTTCTCGTCGCCGTCGGAGTAGACGTCCGCGTCGTACAGGGACCGGACCTGGTCGCTCGTGATGCTCATGCGGTGGCTCCTCGCGTCGTGGCGGCGCTCGCCGCCGGGGCGGCCGCGGGTGGCGGGGGCGAGGTCCGCGAGCGCTGCGCGCTGCCGACGACGTCCCCCCGCGGTGCCGGTCGCACCTGCGGCCGGCGGGGCCCGCGCGGCTGCGCGGTGCCCCCGGTCCGCGAGCATGACCGTCCCTGCGGATTCCGCACCCCGGGACGCTCGACCTCCCTCCTGGCCGCGAGGGGGGGTCACGCCGGTCCCACGCCGACGGGCAGGTGGCCGGCAGCAGGTCCGTGCCCCTTCCCCCCGGCGTCGGGGCGGGACCGGCACCGCTCGTCGGGCGCCGAGGCCCGCCGGCGGCTGCCGCCTCGGGGCGGCGGCTAGGTTCTCCGGTCGTGGACGACCTGCTGGCCGCTGCCGGGGCGCTCCGGGCGGACTACGAGGCCGTCGACTGGGCGGCGACGAGCGTCGGCGCCCCGTCGACCTGGGACGAGCGGCTGCGCGCGACGCTCTCCCTGGCCCTGAGCACCCGGTTCCCCGTGGCCCTGTTCTGGGGCCCCGACCTCGTGATGCTCTACAACGAGGCCTACACGGGCCTCGTCGAGGACAAGCACCCCGCCGCCCTCGGCCGTCCCGCCCAGGAGGTCTTCCCGGAGGCCTGGGAGGTCATCGGGCCGATGTTCACCGAGGTGCGCAGCACGGGGCGGGCGAGCTGGACGCAGGACGAGCGGATGCTCCTGCGGCGCTCGGGCACCCCGGAGGAGACCTTCTTCACCTTCTCGTACTCCCCGGTCACGGGCGCCGTCGGCACGGTGGTGGGCGTGGTGGACATCGCCGTGGAGACCACGCGCCAGGTGGTCGACCGCCGCCGGCTGGAGCTCCTGACGGAGCTGAACCTGGCGCTCGCGGACCTCCTCGACCCCGCCGACCTCGCCGACCGCGCCCTGCCCGTGCTGCGCTCGGCGCCGCGGGACCTGCGCGCCGTCGACCTCGTGGGGCCCGACGCCGGGGCGGCGCACGACCGGCGGGCCCCGCACGAGCCGCTGCTGCCGGAGCCGCCCGACGTGGTCCCCGCGGACGGCCCCGTCGTCGTCGCGGCACCCGTCGGACCGGTGGCCTGGGTGCGGCTGCCGTCGAGCCGGCCGGGGAGCCGGCGTCCCCTGCTGGGTGTCGTGCTCGCCGACGACGTCCCCGTCGACGCCGAGCACCGCGGCTTCCTCGCGCTCGTCGCGTCCTCGCTGGCCGCCGCCCTGGACCGGGCCCAGGCGCACGCCGTCGAGCAGGCGGCCACCGACGTCACCCGCCGCATGTCCGAGGCGCTGCAGCGCTCGATGCTCACCGAGCTGCCGCAGCCGGACCACCTCCAGCTGCACGCCCGCTACGTGCCCGCGGTGGACACCGAGCAGGTCGGCGGCGACTGGTACGACGCCGTCGTCCTGCCGGACGGTGCCACGACGCTCGTCATCGGCGACGTCGTCGGTCACGACAGCCGCGCCGCGGCGGCCATGGGTCAGCTGCGGGGCGATGACGCGGACCCTCGCGTGGGCCTTCGAGGAGCCCCCGTCGCAGGTGCTCGGCCGCGTCGACCGGGCGATGGCGGACCTGCACGCCACCACGCTCGCCACCGCCCTGCTCGCCCGGCTCGAGCAGACCGAGGAGGACGCCCGGACCGGTCAGCGGCGGCTGCGCTGGACGAGCGCCGGGCACCTCCCGCCGCTCGTGCTGCACCCGGACGGGACCGCCGAGCTGCTGCCCGGTCGCAGCGACCTGCTGCTCGGGGTCGACGCGCGCTCGCCGCGGCGGGACCACACGGCGCTGCTGCCGCCCGGCTCGACCCTGGTGCTCTACACCGACGGCCTCGTCGAGCGCCGCGACCGGACGCTGACGACGACGCTCGAGGCGCTGAGGACGGCGGCGGTCCGCCACGCCGGGCTCGGGCTGCCCGAGCTGGTGGACGCCCTCCTGCACGACATGACCCGCCTGCCGCGGGACGGTGACGTCGGTGGCGCCGGCGGTCACGGGGCCGGACCGCAGCGGGGCCGCGACCACGACGACGACGTCGCCGTCCTCGCGGTGCGGCTGCACCCCGAGGACCGCCCGCGACCGCCCGAGGCGGGGCCCAGCCACCTCTGACGTCAGGCCGGTCGGTGCGTGTCCTGCGGGACGCCCCGCGGGCGCGGCAGGGCCGGGCGGGGAAGGGCCGGGCGGGGAAGGACAGGGCGGGGAAGGGCAGGGAGGGGCGCCGGCCGGGGGCCGAGCCCGGGCGCCCGGTCCCCGGGGGGCGCGGGGCGGTGGAACCAGAAGCCCTGCACCGCGTCGCAGCCGGCCGCGCGCAGCGCGTCCATCTGGGCGCTCGTCTCCACGCCCTCGGCCACGACCTCCAGCCCGGCCGCGCGGGCGGCCCCGACGACGAGGCGCACGAGCTGGGCGTCGGCCGGGTCGTCCGAGCCGGCGAGGCTCCGGTCGACCTTGAGGATGTCCGCGGGCATGCGCTGCAGCTGGGCGATCGAGGTGAACCCCGTGCCGAAGTCGTCGATCGCCACGGCGACGCCGAGCGCCCGGAGCTCGGCGAGCCGCTCCAGCGCCGTCTCGTGGTCCACGAGCACGGTCTCGGTGATCTCCAGGACGAGCCGGTGCGGCCCGAGCCCCGAGCCGGCCAGGGCCTCGCGCACGTCCTCGACGACGCGCGGGCTCGCCAGGTGCCGGCCGGAGATGTTGACCCCGACGTTGCGGCCGGCCGCCACGGGGTCCGACGCCGACCAGGCGGCGAGTTGGGAGGTCGCCTGGCGCAGCACCTCGCGCCCGAGGTCGCACACGAGGGCGGAGCGCTCGGCGACGTCCACGAAGTCCGCGGGCGGCACCAGGCCGTGCCCGGGCCGCTCCCAGCGCACGAGCGCCTCGTAGCCGAGGACGCGCTCGTCGTCGACGGCGACGACGGCCTGGTAGTGCAGGCGGAGCTCTCCGCGGGCGATCCCGAGCGCGAGCGCCTCCTCGAGCTCGCGGACGGCGAGCAGCTGGGCGCGCAGCTCGTCGTCGAAGAAGCCGACGCCGCCGCGTCCGCTCGCCTTGACCCGGTACGTCGCGGTGTCCGCCTCGGCGAGCAGCACCTCGCGCCCGACCGTCCCGTCGCCGCTGCGGGCAACGCCGACGCTCGCCCCGACGGACGCCGTCCCCGCGGCGAGCGGCACCGGCCGGGCGACCGCCTCGACGAGCCGCTCGGCCACCTGCAGCAGGGCCCGCTCGTCCGCGCGCTCCACGACGACGAGGAACTCGTCGCCGCCGAGGCGGCACACCGCGTCGCCCGGGCGGACGGAGGTCCGCAGCCGTGCCGCGACGACGCGGAGCAGCTCGTCGCCCGCGGCGTGGCCGAGGGTGTCGTTGACCCGCTTGAACCGGTCGAGGTCCACGAACAGGACGCCGACGGGCGTCCGCTCCCGGCGGGCGCGGGCGAGCGCGCAGTCCAGCAGGTCCAGCGCCCGCGCCCGGTTCGGCAGCTCGGTGAGGGGGTCGTGGGTCGCGCGGTGGGTGAGGTCCTCGCGCAGGCGGTCCCGGTCGACCATCGCCTGGACCATGCCGGTCACGGAGGCGTGCACGACCTCGCCGAGCGGCCCCGGCAGGGGCCGCGCGAGCAGCGGGCTGCCGAGGTCGCCGGCGCAGACCGCACGCGCCTGCTCCTGCAGCCGGCCGAGGGACGCCACGGTCGCGGCCAGGCCCGTGGCGACCGTCCGGACCTCGCGGGGTCCGCCGACCCGGACGGGCACGAGCTCCCCGTCGCCGACGCGGCGCGCCCGGTCGGCGAGGTCGAGCAGCGGGCGGGTGAGCGCGAGGCTCGTGCGCACCACGGCGGCGACCGTCACGAGCAGCAGGAGGAGGGCGCCGACGGCCAGGTGCACGGCGCGGGTGCGGGCGCTCTCGGCCTCGGCGCGGGTCACGGCCTCCGCGCGCGCCGCCGCGGCGGTGACCAGCCCGCCGAGACCGTCCTGCCGGTCGGTGGCCCGCACGACGGCGTCGCGCACGTCCGCCGGCGCCGCCGACCGCAGCGCGCCGGCGCCGGGGAGCGCCCGCGACGCGGCGAGCAGGTCCGCGCTGCGCAGCCGCAGCCCCGGGGACGTCGAGGCGGCGAGGCCCTCGAGCGTCGTCCAGGTCGAGCCGGCCGTGACCCCCGCGCCGCCCGTCGGACCGGCGGGCGCGTCGCCCGCGGTCGGGGCCAGCGCGGCGTCGAGGACGGCGAGCGCCTCCCGTCCGCCGAGGCCGGCGGCGTCGGCCGCGGCCCGCGTCTCCAGCGCCGCGGTGACGAGGTCGCCCTCGAGCCCCTGCGCCACCGCCTCGTCCACGGCCTGCCGCTGGGCGAGGAGGAGGTCGTCGGTGAGCGGCTCGAAGACGGGCCCGACGGCCGGCCAGGAGGAGGCGAGGTCGACGGCGGTGCGCAGCGGCTCCAGGTCCCCCGCGACGTCGTGCACGTGGTCCGCCGCGGGAGAGCCCGGTGGCACCGCCGCCACGGCCGCGTCGGTGCGCCGGCGCGCCTGCGCGAGCTCCTCGTCGCCCAGCCGGACCACGACGGCGTCCTCGACCTCGGCGTCGAGCGCCGTGCCCGGGCCGGCGCCCGCGAGGTGGGTCCGTACCGAGGAGGCCAGCACCTCCTGCACCAGGGCGCTGCGCACCACGGCCACGCGGCCGGAGACGACGACCGCCTCGAGCGCCCGCTCGGCCGCCGCGGCGTGGCGCACCTCCAGCCCCACGAGCGCGCCGGTGGCGCCGAGCAGCCCCAGGCCGGGGACGAGCACGAGCGCCACCAGGTGCGCGCGCAGGGGCGCACCACGCCCACGTCCTCGTCCCCCCATACCCGGGGTGATCGACCTCCGGCGGACGCCGCAGGAGCGCCGGGCGCCGCACCACCCGGTCGGAGGAGCGGCTCCCGCGCTCCCGGGCGCCCTGCGCCGGGAGCCCGGGCGCGCCGGTGGCGACCCCACGCCGGCGTCGTCGCGCCGGAGGGGAGCCGCCACCGGGCGGGCCGGCGGGGTCAGCCGGCGTAGACCCGCACGTAGTCGACCTTCATCTGCGCCGGGAAGGGCGTCGAGGCGTCGGGGCTGCCCGGCCACTGCCCGCCCACCGCGAGGTTGAGCAGCAGGAAGAACGGCTTGTCGTAGACCCACCGGTCGCCGCCGAGGTCGGAGGGGGTCCGGGTCTGGTACTCGACGCCGTCGACGGACCAGGTGATGCGGTTCGGCGACCAGTCGACCGCGAAGGTGTGGAAGGCGTCGCCGACGGCGGCGCCGCCCGGGACGACGTAGGGCGCGCCGATGCTCTCCCCGCCGGAGTACCCGGGGCCGTGCAGCGTCCCGTGGACGGTGCGCGGCTCGCGCCCGATGTTCTCCATGACGTCGATCTCGCCGGCGCCCGGCCAGGGGTTGCTCGGCAGGTCGGCGCCGAGCATCCAGAACGCGGGCCACACGCCCTGGCCCTTCGGGACCTGGATGCGGGACTCGATGCGCCCGTACGTCGTCGTGAACTTCCCCTGGGTGGTCAGGCGCCCGGAGGTGTACTGGCAGGTGCCGTACCAGCACTGGTGGCCGCCGGACCCCTTGCGCGCGGTGATGACGAGGTGGCCGGCGCCGTCCATGGCGGTGTTGGCCGTCCCGGCCGTGTAGTACTGCAGCTCCCCGTTGCCGCCACCGCCGCCGTCCACCTCCTGGTTCCACCGCGAGGCGTCCACGCCGGTGCCCGCGCCCCCGTCGAACTCGTCCGCGAAGACGAGCCGCCGGGCGGGCGTGCCGCCGCCCACGGCGGGCGTCGTCCACTTCTGGTTGGGCTGCCCGCTGCACGTCCACAGCTGGAGCGGCGTGCGGTCGGCGCTCGAGGGCCCGGTGGCGTCGAGGCACTTGTCGGCCTGCACGTTGACGACGTCGCGGGCGCCGCTGACGGCCCACCGCTGCGCGCCGGAGCCGTTGCAGGTCCACAGCTGCACCCGGGTGCCGTCGGCGGTCCCGCCGCTCGCCGCGTCCAGGCACTTCCCGAGCGCGCGGATCGTGCCGTCCGCGCGCACGTCCCACTGCTGGGGGGCCTGG
>NZ_JBBIAA010000023.1:0-41776 GCF_037482545.1 Pseudokineococcus basanitobsidens
AGGAGGTGACCGTGCACGGTCACCTCCTGCGAACAGGTGGCGCCGGGGTCAGCGCCGGACGGTGCTCATGTCCGGGTAGCGGTCGCCGGCGCTCGCGCCGACGGGCAGCACGGCCTCGAGGCGGTCCAGCTCCTCGGGGGCGAGGTCCACGCGGACCGCCGCGACGTTCTCCTCCAGGTAGCTGCGGCGCTTCGTGCCGGGGATCGGGACGACGTCGTCGCCCTTCGCCAGCAGCCACGCCAGCGCGACCTGGCCCGCCGTGGCGCCCTTGGCGTCCGCGAGGGCGCGGACCTCGTCGACGAGCTGGAGGTTGCGCGTCATGTTCTCGCCCTGGAACCGCGGGTTGGAGCGGCGGAAGTCGTCCTCCGCGAGGTCGTCCGTGCTCCGGATCGCCCCGGACAGGAAGCCCCGGCCCAGCGGCGAGTAGGGGACGAAGCCGATGCCGAGCTCGCGGACGGTGGCCAGCACGCCGTCCTGCTCGACGTCGCGCGTCCACAGCGACCACTCGGTCTGCAGGGCGGTGACGGGGTGGGTGGCGTGGGCGCGGCGGATCGTCTCCGGCGCCGCCTCGCTGATGCCGAGGTGACGGACCTTGCCCGCCTGCACGAGCTCCGCCATCGCCCCCCAGGTGTCCTCGACGGGGACGGACGTGTCCACGCGGTGCTGGTAGTAGAGGTCGATGACGTCGACGCCGAGGCGGCGCAGGGAGGCGTCGCAGGCCGAGCGGACGTACTCGGGCCGGCCGTTGACGCGGCGCCCGCCGTCCGGCAGGACCTCGTTGCCGAACTTCGTCGCGAGGACGACGTCGTCGCGCCGGGAGGCGACAGCCCGCCCGACGAGCTCCTCGTTGGTGAAGGGCCCGTACATGTCGGCGGTGTCGAGGAAGGTCACGCCGGCGTCGAGCGCGGCGTGGATCGTCGCCGTCGACTCGTCCTCGTCCAGCGCGCCGTAGAAGGCGCTCATGCCCATGCAGCCGAGGCCGAGGGCGGAGACGGTCAGCGCCGTGCCGTTCGCGGCGCTGCCGAGGGTGCGGGTGGGGAACGTCTGGTCTGCCATGCCGCCACCCTGCGCCGTCCCCCGGGGAGGCCGCCAGGCGAGACGCGCGTCGGGCGCGGGGCCCGGTGCTGGGCCCGGTGCACCGGGCCGGCGAGCGGCCCTACCGTCACGGGCGTGGACGACGAGCCGATGACCATGCCCTCGAGCGCCGCGGCGGAGCTCGTCGCCGCGCTCACCCGCCGCGGCGGTGACCTCGACAGCCTCGACCTGGCCGTCGTCGCCGAGGCGCTCGGCGAGGTGCGCCGCGCCTCCGACGCCCTGCGCGAGGCCCTGCACGACCGCGGCTGGGGCACCGGCCTGGACGAGTGGGGCGCCTTCGACGAGCTCACCGGCGACGACGTCGAGGACGTCGACGACCTGCTCGAGGACGACGACGAGGACGAGGAGCCGCTCGAGGGCGCCCGCTTCAGCTGGCAGGCGCGGTACGACTTCGTCGTCACCGACGCCGACGCGCTCGTCGCGCACGCGCGGGCCCGCTCGCTCGAGGTGGACGCCGACGTGGACCCGGACGAGGCGCTCGAGGAGCACGGCGGCCCGCTCGGCCTGCTGCTGCTCCTCGACGGGCCGCAGTTCCGCGGCTACGACGACCACGGCGCCGTCATGGCCTACGGGACCGACACCTTCGCCTCCGTGGAGCGCACCCTGGACGAGATCGGCCGCGACGCCGGGGAGCAGTCCTACCCGCTCGCCTGAGCACCCGTGCCCTACCGGGCCCGCGAGACCCCCGCGCTGTCGCGCCGGTCGCCGTCCCAGTCACCGGTGACGGCGACGTCGGTCGCGCGGCCGTAGTGGGCGGTGACGTCGGCGGCGCCACCGCTCGCGCTGTTGCGCAGGAGCCAGGTGTTGCCCGCCCGGACCCCGGGGGTGTCGCGGCCGTCGCCGTCCCAGTCGCCGACGAGCTTGTCGCCGCGGGAGGGGCCGTAGCCGAAGGTGAGGTCGGCGGCGCCCCCGGCGTGCCGGTTGCGCAGGAACCACCGGTTGCCGGCGACGACACCGGGGGTGTCGACGCCGTCGCCGTCCCAGTCGCCGACGACCTTCGTGCTGCCTGCGAAGCCGTAGGAGTACGTCAGGTCCGCGGTGCCGCTGCTGAGGCTGTTCCGCAGGTACCACCCGTTCCCGGAGGCGATGCCGATGCTGTCGCGGCCGTCGCCGTCCCAGTCGCCGACGACGAGGTCGCTGTCCGCCCAGCCGTAGCGGAAGGTGACGACGTCGGTGCCGCGCTCGTCGCGGGCGATGTAGATGGTCGTCCCCTGGCGCTGGCCCGGGGTGTCGACGCCGTCGCCGTCCCAGTCGCCGGAGAAGTGCTCGTCGGCGCTCGTGCCGAAGGGGAAGCTGGTACGGGCCCGCCGGTTGTCGTCCGTGGGGTACCGGTCCGCCGGCGTCCTCGCCGCCGGGCGGGCCAGGGGACGCGCCTCCGCGAGCAGCCGCTCCGCGGTCGAGCGGGCCTGGTCGTAGCGCGAGGGGTACGCCGACCGCTGCACCCCCTGCGCCAGCGCCCCGGCCGAGCTCCCGCCGTAGCGGGACTCGATCCGCTGGGCCTCGCGGAAGAAGGCCCGCGCCGCGTGGTCGACGTCGAGGATCTGCGCCCGCGTGCCCCACCCCTGCGACGGGCGCTGCTGGAAGACGCCGAGGGAGTCGCGGTCGCCGCAGCTGAGGTTGTGCATGTGGGACTCGACCCACCCGGCCTCGAAGCCGGCGAGCATGACCTTGGCGGACACGCGCATCTCCGTGCCGACGCGGTGGACGGCTCGGGTGACGGCGAGGTCCCGGGTGGACGGCACGGCGCAGGCGGCGTCCTGCTCGGCGAGCGCCTGGTCGGGGCGCAGCGTCGGCACCGAGGCGGACGCCGCCGCCGCGGACGGCGCGGTCGCGGGTGGCGTGGCCGTCGGGGTCGCCGCGGCGGCGCCGGGGACGAGGAGCGAGGCGGCGGCGACGAGGGCGCCGGCGACGACGGTGGCTCTTCTCACGGAGATGACTCCAGGGGCTCGGCGGGAACGGGGGCGTTCTGCCCGACTCGCCGGGATCGTGGCACACCGTCACGCAGAGGTCACGAGGTGGTATCAGGACGGTCTCGCCCGTCCGTCGCCGCCGCCGCCGTGACGCCCCTCCCGGCAGGCCCCCCGGGCCCTCAGGTCAGCCAGGTCCTCGGCGGGTTGCTGACCTCCGGGACCGAGCGTGCGAGCCCGGGCTGCGCCGCCCAGCGGACACCGTTGGCGAGCACCTGCTGCACCTCCGCCTGGAGGTAGACCGGGTACTCCTGGTCGCCGGGGCTGAAGTAGAAGATCCGGCCCCGGCCGCGGGTGAAGGTGACGCCGGAGCGGAACACCTCACCGCCCGCGAAGGAGCTGATGAAGACGAGGTCGTCCGGGTCGGGGATGTCGAAGAGCTCGCCGTACATCTCCTGCCGGGGGATGACGAGCGGCGAGGGGACGCCCTCCGCGATCGGGTGCGACGGCTTGACCGTCCAGACGAGCTCCTGCTCGCCGTCGTTGCGCCAGGCCAGCGAGCAGGTGGTCCCGAGCAGCCGGCGGAAGATCTTGGAGAAGTGGCCCGAGTGCAGCACGAGCAGGCCCATCCCGCCGAGGACGTGCTGCTGGACCCGCTCGACGACGGCGTCGTCCACGCCCTCGTGGGCGATGTGCCCCCACCAGAGCAGCACGTCGGTGCGGTCGAGGACGTCGCCGCCCAGGCCGTGCTCGGGCTGCTCCTGGGTCGCCGTCGAGACCTCGGCGTCCGGGAGGTGGCGCCGCAGGGCGTCGGCGACCGCGCCGTGGATGCCGTCGGGGTAGTACTCCGCCATGCCCGCCGGCTCGCCGTTGCGCTCGTGGACGTTCTCGTTCCACACCAACACGCGCAGCGGCTCGCTCACGACAGCACCTCGGCGGGCAGAACCTGCTCGACGTCCTCGACCCGGCCGGAGGCGGCCGAGCGCACCGCGGCCTCCATGAGCGCGACGCTCGCGAGGTTGGACCGGCCCGTCACCTCCGGCGGCGGCCCACCGCGGACGGCGCGCGCCAGCTGCTGGAGGCCGGCGGCCCGGCCGACCAGCCCGGGAGCGGGCAGCTCGACCGGCTCCAGGGCCCCGCGGTCGGGGCCGTGCCCGACGCGCAGCTCCACCTGCTCCTCCTCGAGCGTCGCGCCACGCCCGGTGAAGGTGATCCGCCCGTCCCGGCCCTCGACGCTCCACTCGCCGTCCCAGGTCGTCTGCGGCGCCTGGCTGACCCAGCTGCCGCGGTAGCTGGCGACGAGGCCGCCCTCCAGCTCCACGACGACGACCGCGGCGGCCTCCTCCTCGTACTTGCTCCACGACGGGTCGGTGACCTTGGCGTAGACGCTCACGGCGTCCCGGCCCGTGACCATGCGGAGCAGGTCGAAGTGGTGGATGGCCATGTCGTACAGCAGGGGGTGCGGGAAGGCGTAGTGCCGGCTGTCCCCGACCGCGGCGTCGTGGTCCCACCGGCGGAAGTCGGCGTGGACGACGGAGAGCTCGCCGACCGCCCCCTCGGCGACGAGCCGGCGCGCCGCCTGCGCGGCGGGGCGGAAGCGGTAGTTCTGGCTCACCTGCAGGACCAGGCCGCGTTCCTCGGCGAGCTCGACCGCGGTCCGCGCCTCGGCGACGGTCCCGGCGAAGGGCTTCTCGACGAGCACGTGCTTGCCGGCGTCGAGAGCCTCGATCGCGAGCGGGACGTGGGCGACCATCGGCGCCGTCACGAGCACCGCCTCGGCGTCCACCGCGGCGAAGGCCTCGGCGAGCGAGGAGAAGCAGCGGTCGTCGGGCAGCCCGAGCCGCTCCTGCGCCGCCCGCAGCGTCGGGGCGTGCCCGTCCACGACGGCCACGCGCTCCACCTCCGCCACGGGCGGGACGGCGTTGGCCTCCCAGTCGAGGCCCCAGTTGCCGAGGCCGACGTGCACCAGCCGGACCGGGGTCGTCGTCGCGTCGTCGCTCATGGCTCCTTCCTACCGGTTCCGGTGCCCTCCCGGTCCCCGTCCTCGTCGGCGCCGTCGGTGTCGTCGGTGAGGACACCGAGCGCGAGCCGCGTGACGGACTCAAGGCCGACACGGTCGGCGTCGGCGATCGTCTGCAGGACGCTGACCGGCCAGCGATCGTCTGCGGGATGGACTCGGCGCTCCCGTCGAGGAGTCGTCGAGCGGTCGGGGAAACGGCTGCGGGCGCTCGCCGGTCGGTGCAGCGTCGAGAAGGGCGTGCTCAGCAGTGGTAGGCGTCGCGGCGGTGGGCCGCCGAGACGACCTCGACGACGAGGCGACGGTCGATGATCCGGTAGAGGATCCGGTACTCCCCGCGTCGGGCCGACCACAAGGGGGCGAGCGGCTCACGGAGCGGCGTGCCGACGCGGCGGGGGTCGGTGCGCAACGGGCCGGCGATGAACTCGAAGGCGGCCGCGGCGACGGCTTTAGGCAGCTGCTCCTCCAACGCTCGTCGGGCGCTGCGGGTCAGGACGACGTCGTAGCCGGCCTCCTCGTCGTGCGACGTCGTCACGACCGGAGGCGTCCGCGCTGACGCATCGAGGTGCGGACGTCGTCCAGGGGCGCGGTGCGGCCTGCGTCGAGGTCGTCGAGGCCGGCCCTGAGGGCCTGGACCTCCTCGGCGCGGCTGAGGACGTCGACGGTCTCCAGCAGGGCGTCGTAGTCGTCGGCGCTGAGCAGCACGGCGGCCCGGTCGCCGTTGCGGGTGACCTCGAAGCGTTCGTGGGTGGTCACCGCGGACTCCACCAGCTTCGACAGGTTGGCCCGTGCGTCGGCGAGCGGGAGCGTCGTCATGTACAGAATCCTAGCGTCCGCGCACGGGCGTCCGGGGAGGGCGCTCGTCGATCGGCCGCAGGTGTCGCGATGGTCGGTCACCGGAGTGGACGGCGCACCGCCCACCCGGTGCCGGATGCCGAACGGTTGGCGGGCACGGGTCCGCCGCGCCGGGGTGGGGCCGTTCGGGGGTCGGTGCTCTGGAGCCGTGCGGAACCGTCGGGTGGCGAGCAAGCTGCCGTCGTGGCGCGGTGGGGCGACCTGTGGAGAAGGCACTCGCTGCTTCACGACTGCTTCGAGCTCGTCCGTTCCCAGTCGAGGATGGTCACGCGCAGCGTGCCGGTAGCCGATCATCAGCCGCGCCGTGCTGGCGGGGGTGACGGCGTGGCGATGTCCCTCCATCCTGAGGCATGGCCCACCACGAGCACGGCACCCTGCTGGTGACGATCACCGATGGCCAACCGGGGAAGATCGACTTCCTGACGACGGGCGGGGACGAGACCGTGAGCCCGGGCAGCGCTGCGCTCAGGAGCCAGATGAACGCCCTGGACCTCCTGTCGTCGGCCGGCTGGGACGTGCTCGGCCCACCAGCTGTCACCTCGTCGCAGGGCGGCCTGATCAAGGAGTACCTGCTCCGGCGCCCGAAGCGCTGAGCACGCCGGGTCTTGGCGGCGCGATAACGAGGATCGGGACGACCGATCGCCGATCGTCGGGCAGATGGGTGGTCTCGGCTGGCGGCGTCGGGCGGGCCTCCGGTGCATGGTCACTCGGTCGAGTGGCCTGCTGGACGTCGAGGAGTTCTCCGCGCGCTGGGGAACCTGGAGCCCATGAGCTCCGTCGGAGTGCCATGACTGCGCGTCGGCACGTCGTGGCGGTAGCCCTGGTGGCGGTGGTCGGCCTGGGTGGGTGCGGGTCGACGCTTCCCGGTGGTGGCCCCCCGCCGGTCGTCGTACGGGGCGCGGGCGACGCGGTGGAGCTGCAGCCGTGGACGTGGTGCTGGACCAGCGGGTGCGCCGACGGGGCGCCACCGCAGGAGCCCACCGACGTCGGGGACGCAGACGAGCTGGTCGTGAGCTTCCCGGCGGACGGGTGGGAGTTCGAGGCGGTCTTCCGGCCGGCCGGACAGCCGTGCGGGCGGGCCCAGACCGTGCCGGTCGAGCAGACCGCTGAGCAGGAGTACCGCGTCCTGCCGGCGGGTGCCGCCGGGACCTACGACGTCGACCTCCTCGGGCGCGGCCCGCAGGGCGACGTGGCGGTCACCGCTCAGTGGACGACGGTCGTCGACGGCCCCCTGCCGACCCCGACCGCGTCACTGACCGTGCTGGCCGATCACGACGGGACCGTGGACAGCTACGGCGTCGAGCTGCTCCTGGACGACCTCGCCGCCAGTCCCGAGCAGGCGGAAGCCGTCGTCACCGTCACGTCCTCGCAGGGCCGCTCCACGACCCTCGAGCCGACCCAGGTCGACGGCGAGTGCCAGGAGGAGGGCTGGGTCCTGCTCACCGCGCCGGTCGAGCAGGGCCAGCAGGCGGCGGCGCTGGGCACGGCGCCCTTCGCCTACGACGTCGACCTGCTCCTGGACGGTCGACGGCACACGGCCACGGCGACCTGGCCGGACGACGCCCGTGAGGACGACCTCGCGGTCGACCTGGTCTTCACCCCGCCGCTGCCAGCGCTGACCTACGAACGCTGACCGGACGGCGATCCCGAGTGACACGCCGAGCGCCGCCGCAGCCGGCGCCGACGCGGGAGACGCCCTCGCGGCACTCACCCTGCGCGAAAGGAAGCGACAGGAGAACGCCCGCGATCACCACCTGCCATGGCTTCGACGCCGGCCCGGTGATCCCTACTGCGAGGGTCCCGGAGGATGAGGATCGACGCGGTTCCGTGGTGCCATGGGCCGATGTCCGGGATGCGTCGTGATGGCAGGTGGCGTCCGCACAGCGTGAGGGTGACGGGCTGCGGGGTGCTCCTGGCTGGTCTCGTGCTCACGAGCTGCGGGAGCGGGCGGGACGAGACGCCGACCGACTCTGCGAGCGTCTCGGTGTGCGTGCCCGAGGAGTCGGGCCAAGCGGGCACCCGCACCGTCGAGGTGCGGCAGGACGGTGAGGTGGTCGGGACCGTGTACCTGAACCCGGCAGGCACGGCGGGCATCGAGGTGGCACCGGGCCCCTTCGACGCCTACGTCGACGGTGAGCTGGTCGGTTCCGGAGAGGTCGATGCTGGGGGAACAGCTGCGTTCCCGTGCGCCGCGGCGTCCTCGCCGGGCACCGCCGCCACGACGAGCGACTGACCGAGGAGGCTCGTCATCCGCGTCGACGGGGCGACAGCGTCCGAGGCTTTCCGCTCGAGGATGGTCACGCGGAGCGTGCCGGTAGCCGATCGACAGCGGGAGGCTCCCGTCTGGGTCATGGTCGGGGACAGGTCATCGACGCACCGACCGGGACGCAGCGCCGGGGCGGCCGGCCCTACGGCCCTTCGCCCAGCGCAGAGAGGTCGTCGAGCAACGGCACCAGCTGGTTGTCGACGACGTCCCGGATCATCGAGGTGTCGACGCGGAAGTACTCGTGCACGACGACGTTGCGCAGGCCTGCGATTGACGCCCACGGGATGCCGGGGTGCTCGCGCTTGAGGTCGGCGGGTAAAGCCCGAACCGCTTCCCCGATGACGGCGAGATTCCGCAGGATGGCGTCGTAGGCCATCGGGGCGTGCTCGTGCGACTCGAGGTGGTCCCGGTAGGCGAGGCAACGGGTGATCGCGGAACGGATGTCCTGCAGACGTTCGGCGTCTGCCCGGGTCATACGGCCACCGCGTCGTCGATGACGGTGGCGGAGACCTCGGCCCGCAGCAGCGTGCGCGCCACCACGTCCACCCGCACCCCTAGCAGGTCGCTCAGCTCCTCGGAGAGACCGGCGATCCGGAGGAGCTCGTTGCCAGAGCTCGGGGCGAGATCGACGAGGAGGTCGAGGTCGCTCTCGTCGCCAGCATCACCTCGGGCTGCCGAGCCGAACATGCGGAGGTTGCCTGCGCCGTACCTCTCGAGCACCTCGTCGACGTCGGCTCGTCGGGACACCAGCGCAGCGCGGAGGCGACGTGAGGCGAGGGTCGGCTGCTGCACCGACTCAGGCTAGCCAGGGCGCCTGGCACAGGCGGTCAAGCAGGCAGCGACGTGCCACTTGTCGACGGGCTGCGGGACGCGTCACGGCCACTGATGGTGTCCATCGTCAGCAACCTCCTTGTGTCGTGGCCGGTTGGACGTAGACCCGCACCCGGTGGCGATGTCCCTCGGGCGTGGTCCAGTCGGCGTCGCGGTGGTCGACGACGCGCCAGCCGGTGCGGTCGTAGAGCTCGACGGCAGCGGCACCATGCCGACATGGACGACCCTCCCGGTTCCTCTGCTGGTTCCACGACGCACCTCGTGCGTCCGGTGCTGCGCCAGGTGGTCCTGGACGCCACCGACGCCCGGGCCGTGGCGGAGTTCTACCGAGAGCTGCTCGGGTGGGACTACCGCGAGGGAGACGAGGCTCCATCCCCGGGGCGGCCCGACCCTCTCGGGGCCGACTGGCTGGTGCTGCGCGCCCCAGGTGGTGGCGTGTCCGTGGCCTTCCAGCAGGTCGAGACCCTGCCGGCGTCCACGTGGCCGCGTGACGAGGTGCCGCAGCAGCTGCACCTGGACATGACGGTCTCGACGCTCGAGGACCTGGACGCCTGCCACCGGCGAGCTCTTGCCCTCGGCGCGCGGGAGGTCCTGGACCGCACCGACGACCCCGAGGAGCCGTTGCGGGTCTACGCCGACCCGGCCGGCCACCCGTTCTGCATCTTCGTCGCTGCGTGACCGGTCATCAGAGGACCGACGCCTCCTCGAGGAGATCAGTCCGTCCCGGCTGACGCCACCGGCCCGGGCGCCCCCGGCCCGCAGGCGCTGCTGGAGCTGTGGCTGCAGCTGGCCACCACGCCCCTGGGACCCCCTACCGGCGTCACGTCAGCCCCGGCCGCGAGCTCGCCGCCCTGGTCGCCGCCCGCTCCCGCCGGCCGCACGCCGGTCCCGGGTGACGCCGTCCGCCCTCGCCGTGACGCCGGCGGCGGTGGGCGACGACGATCGTTGGCCGCCGCCCGCGCCTGTCCGTAGTGTCCGGTCGTCGCCGGTGCGTCCGCCTCGGTCGGCCTGCACACCGTCGTGCCCGGAGGTCGTCGTGCCCCTGTCCTCGTCCCGTCCCCGTCGTCCCGCGGTGCTGGCGGCCCTGGCCGCCACCGTCGCCCTGGTGCTGCCGGCCGCCGGACCTGCGGCGGCCGACCACACCCCCCAGCCGGGCCTCGTGGTGCTCGTGGGGTCGCTGCAGTCCGAGCTCGGCTGCCCCGGTGACTGGCAGCCGGGGTGCACCGCGACGGAGCTGCTCCCGGTCGACGACGAGCCCGGCGTCTACCGCGCCACCTTCGACGTCCCCGCCGGGGACTACGCGACGAAGGTCGCGGTGAACGGCTCGTGGGCGGAGAACTACGGCGCCGGCGGCGTCGCGGGCGGCGCGGACATCCCGCTGCAGGCGCCCGGGGGCGCGGTGACCTTCACCTACGACCACGCCACGCACCTGCTCACGGACGACCTCCCCGACGCCGTCGGGGAGCAGCAGTCCGCGCACTGGCTGAGCCGGGAGGTGGTCGCCTGGGACGCCGACGCCGTCCCCGCGGCGGCGTCCTTCCGCCTCTACGGCGCCCGCGACGGCGGCCTGGCGCTCACCGACGGCGCGATCACCGGGGCCACGCAGTCCTACCTGCTGCGCAGGAGCGGGGACACGTTGCCCGCCGACCTGGCGGCCGACGTGCCGCACCTCGCCGACCTCGCGCCGCTGCGGCTGCCGCGCTCCAGCCGTCCGCAGGTGGACGACCTGCTGCGCGGCCAGCTGCTCGTCGCGGCGCTCGACGCCGACGGCCGGGTCCTCGCCACGAGCGGCGTCCAGGTGCCCGGAGTCCTCGACGACGTCTACGCCGGGGCGGCGGACCGCGAGCTCGGGCTGTCCTGGGGACGCGGGGGCGGACGGGGCCACCGCCCGCACCTCGCGCTGTGGGCGCCGACGGCGCGCTCGGTGACGCTGCACGTCTACGAGACCGGCTCCGGCGGTGAGCCCCTCGTGAGCGCGCCGATGGTCGTCGACCGCGACGGCGTGTGGCGCGCCACGGGCGAGCGCTCGTGGGAGGGGCGGTACTTCCTCTACGAGGTCGAGGTCTTCGTCCCCGAGACCGGCCGCGTCGAGCACAACCTCGTCACCGACCCGTACAGCGTCGGCCTGTCGACGAACTCGGGGCGGAGCCTGCTCGTCGACCTCGACGCGCCCGCGCTGGCGCCGGCCGGGTGGGACGACCTCGCGAAGCCGGACCTGGCGCGCCCCGAGCAGCTGTCCCTCTACGAGCTCCACGTCCGGGACTTCTCGATCACCGACGACACGGTGCCCGCGGACCACCGCGGCACGTACGCGGCCTTCACCGACGCGGGCAGCGACGGGATGACGCACCTGCGCGACCTCGCGGGCGCCGGCCTGAACGCGGTGCACCTGCTGCCCGTCAACGACATCGCGACGATCGAGGAGCGGCGCTCGCAGCAGCTCGAGCCGCCGTGCGACCTCGCGTCCTTCCCGCCCGACAGCCCCGAGCAGCAGGCCTGCGTCGCCGAGGTCGCGGGGCAGGACGGCTTCAACTGGGGCTACGACCCGTTGCACTGGACGGTGCCCGAGGGCTCGTACGCGACCGACCCCGAGGACGCGACCCGCATCCGCGAGTTCCGCGACATGGTCGCCGCCCTCAACGGCACCGGCCTGCGGGTGGTCCAGGACGTCGTCTACAACCACACCTCCGACGCCGGCCAGGACGGCCGCAACGACCTGGACCGCATCGTCCCCGGCTACTACCACCGCCTGGACCCGACGACGGGCGCCGTCGAGACCTCGACGTGCTGCGCGGGCACCGCGCCGGAGCACACGATGATGGGCAAGCTCGTCGTCGACTCGCTCGTCACGCTCGTGCAGACCTACAAGCTCGACGGCATCCGCTTCGACCTCATGGGGCACCACCCGAAGCAGAACATCCTCGACGTCCGCGCGGCCCTGGACGAGCTCACCCCCGAGCGCGACGGCGTCGACGGCTCCGCCGTCTACCTCTACGGCGAGGGCTGGAACTTCGGGGAGGTGGCCGACGACGCCCGCTTCGTCCAGGCCACGCAGGCGAACATGGCGGGCACCGGCGTGGGCACCTTCAACGACCGGTTGCGCGACGCCGTCCGCGGCGGCACGCCGTTCTCCGACCCGCGCGTGCAGGGCTTCGCCAGCGGGCTGCTCACCGACCCGAACGCCGCCGAGACCCGCACCGCCGCCGAGCAGCGCGACCGGCTGCTGCTCGCGCAGGACCAGATCCGCGTGGGCCTCACCGGCAACCTGCGCGACTACCGGTTCACCGACCGCACCGGCGCGCAGGTCACCGGGGCCGACGTGGACTACGAGGGGCAGCCCGTCGGGTACACGGCCGACCCGCAGGAGGCGGTGACGTACGTCTCGGCGCACGACAACGAGACCCTCTACGACGCACTGGCCCTCAAGCTGCCCCAGGACACCGCGACGGCCGACCGGGTGCGGGTGCAGACCCTCGCGCTCGCGACGACAGCGCTGGGGCAGGGGGTCTCGTTCTGGCACGCCGGCAGCGAGCAGCTGCGCAGCAAGTCCTTGGACCGCAACAGCTACGACTCCGGCGACTGGTTCAACGTCCTCGACTGGTCCGGGCGGACGAACGGCTTCGGCCGCGGCCTGCCGCCGGCGGCGGACAACGAGGACTCGTGGGACCTCATGCGCCCGCTGCTGGCCGACCCGGCCCTGCAGCCGGCGCCGACGGGCATCGCCGCCGCGCGCGACGCCGCCGACGCGCTGCTCGCCGTGCGCGCGAGCACCCCGCTGTTCTCGCTCGGCACGGCGGAGCTGGTGCAGCAGAAGGTCTCCTTCCCCGGCGCCGGTCCTGACCAGACGCCGGGCGTCGTCACCATGGAGGTCGACGACACGGTCGGCGAGGACGTGGACCCGGACGTCTCCCGGGTGCTCGTCGTCCTCAACGCCTCGCCGGAGACGACGACGCAGGTCGTCCCGGGCGCCGGCGCCGTGACGTGGGTGCTGCACCCGGCGCTCGCGGCGGGCGCCGACCCGGTCGTGCGGGGCTCCTCGGTCGACGGCGACACCGTCACCGTGCCGGCGCGGACCGCGGCGGTCTTCGTGGCGCGGTGACGTCCGTCCATGACGACGGTCGAGGCCTGTGGATGACACCGTCCGCCCCGCCGCCCCCGTCGCTACGGTCCTCGGCGTGGGGGCGTCCGCGTGGGTCAGCGCCGCGGTCGGTCTGGTGGGCGCGCTCGTCGGCGCCGCCGCAGGGTACCTCGGCGCGGTGCGGTCGGCCCGTCGAGCGGGCTCGGAGGCCTGGGCCGCGAACGCCCTGTCGCTCGCCCGGGCGCTCATCGACTCCGAGGACGCGGCGCAGCGAGCGCTCGGCGGGCGTCTGCTGGAGGCGGGCGTCGGAGCCGTCGCGGACGCCGAGGACACGCCGGAACGGATCAGGGCGGCGACGAGGAATCCCGACCTCTCGCTCGCCGTGGAGGACCTGCGTAGCCTCGGGGGCGACCCTGACGCCGAGCAGGGCGCCGAGCAGGACGTCGAGCTGGACGAAGGAGAGGGCGATGCCCAAGAAGGTCGTCCGCGTCACCCCTAAGCAGGTCGACGCCGCCCGCGCCGAGGTCGACGCCTTCCGCGCCATCGGCCGCGAGCCGGACCCGGCCGTCCTCCTCATCGCCAAGGCCCGCCCGCGGCCCCGGAGCGCGACCTCCTCGTCGGCGGGCCAGGACGAGGCGCCCGCGGGCTGAGCCCGGGCTCTGCGACGCCTGAAGCTTCGAGGGCGCCGTGAGCCGGGAGCCCCTCCCGCACGGAGGGCGGCGTGCCGCCTGCGAGATCGCCCTGGTGCGTCCGCCGTCAGGCACGCGGCGACGTGGTGCCCACCGTGACCGGCTGCGGGTCGAGCGACCCGCGGTCCCCCCGCCCCGGCAGCACCTGCGCGAGGACGGCGACCGCGACGCCGGCGAGCGGGACGACGAGGAGCCCGACGCGCAGGCCGGCGCTGTCGGCGACGAGGCCGACGAGCGGCGGCGAGGCGAGGAACCCCAGCCGCATGAGCCAGGAGACGAGCGTCAGGCCCGTCCCCGGGCGCAGGCCCGGCAGCGCGTCCGCCTGCTGCATCGCGGCGGGGACCAGCGTCGCGACGCCGAGGCCCGCGAGCCCGAAGCCCGCGACCGTCCCTGCGACGGTGGGGACGGCCAGGGCGGCGCCCATGCCGACCGCGGCGACGAGGGCCCCGGTGCGGGCGACGGCGCGCTGGCCGAAGCGGTCGACGAGACGGTCGCCCACCAGGCGCCCGACCGTCTGGGCGCCGACGAGCGCGATGTAGCCGAAGGCCGCCACGGTCGCGGGGGCCTCGAGCGAGCGGGACAGGTACAGCGCCCCCCAGGTGTTCCCGGCGTCCTCGACGAGCGTGCCGCCGACGGCGACGACGACGAGCGCGGCCAGCACGAGCGCGGTGCGGGGGCCGACGACCGGGCGCCGCCGCCGCACCGAGGCCGCCTCCTCGGCCGCGTCCACCACGTCGACGTCCACCTGCTCGCCCGGGCCGTCGGGCCCGGGCAGGAGGAAGCGCAGCGCGACGAGGGCGACGGCGACGAAGACGGCGCCCGAGACCCCCAGGTGCACGGGCAGCGGGAGGTCCAGGGCGATGGCGCCGGCGGCCGCCGAGCCCCCGAGCACCGCGCCGATGGACCACAGCGCGTGGAAGCCGTTGATGATCGAGCGCCCGTACCGCCGCTGGACCCGCAGGCCGTGGGCGTTCTGCGCCACGTCGGTGACGGCGTCCATCGCCCCGGCGAGCGCGAGGACGCCCGCGAGGGCGGCGACGCCCGGGGCGGACCCCGCGCCCAGCACGCCCAGCGCGGTGAGGGCGGTGCCGGCGACGGCCGTCCGCGCGGACCCGAAGCGGCGGACGAGGGCGCCCGCCGCCAGGCCCGCCGCGATGGCCCCGGCCGGGAAGGCCGCGAGGGCCAGCCCGTAGGTGGCGTCACCGAGGTCGAGCCCGGCCTTGATCTCCGGGTAGCGCGGGATGAGGTTGGCGAAGAGCGCGCCGTTGGTGAGGAACAGCGCGGCGACGGCGGCGCGGGCGCGCCGGTCCTGCCGGGTCGGGACCGCGGGCGTCGACGTCACGGTGTACGAGCGTACACATGACGCCCGGGGCCCCGCCGACGACGGCGGCCGCCGGGCAGCGCCGGACGACCTCGTTGACGTGCCGACGGCCCCGTGACGAGTCGTCGCGGGCGCCGTCGGCACGTCAGGCGGAGCGGAGGTCAGAGGCCGAGCTTGCTGCCGATGCCCCCGCCGCCCCCGCCCATGAGCTCCTTCGGGTCGACGCCGAACTTCTGGAGCAGGCCGCTGTCCTTCTCGGTGTCCACCTGCTCGGGCATCTCCTGGTCCGCCTGCTGGGCCTTATCGCCACCCATCTTGCTCTTGATGAAGTCGATGACCTGCTGCTTCGGGATCTGCACGGTGCCTCCTCGTCTCGCGCCTCGCCGACGGCCGGCGAGGGCTCGTGCGGGCCTCCGTGAGGACGGCCCGCACACGACCGGCCGCCACCGGGGCGGCCGGGCTGCTCAGCGCTGCCCGCGCACGTCCTGGGCCGCGCCCTGCGCCTGGTCGCGCACGCCCTGCGCGCGGCCCTGGGCCTCGCCCTTGACGTCCTGAGCGCGCGAGGTGCCCTCGTCGCGCACCTCCTGCGCGCCGCTCTGCGCGGTCTCCTTCACCTGCTGCGCCGCTTGCTGCGCGGGCTCCTTCAACTCCTGCCCCGCCTCCTGGGCCGCGCCCTTGAGGTCGTCCACCAGCGGTTCGGCCTTGGCCTTCGCCTGCTGGGCGGCCTCCTGCTCCTTCTGGCTCGTCGGCACGAGCGAGGCGACGAGCAGGCCCGCGCCGAAGGCGATGACGCCGGCCGCGAGCGGGTTTCCGCGCGTGCGCTGCTTCAGCTGGTCGGGGGCGTCCGAGGCCGCGTCCTTGAGGCCGGAGGAGGCCGACCCCGAGCGGTCGGAGGCGTCGGAGGCTGCGCCCATGACGCGCTCCTTGAGGTCGGTGGCCCGCCCCTTGACCTTGTCGACCTGGCGGTGCGCCTGCGTCCGGGGGCTCGCCTCGTGGCCGAGGTCGTCGACGTCGCTGCTCAGCGACGCCCTGGTGCGCTCGATGTCGGCGCGGATCTCGTCCGGGCTCTGGCTCATCGGTTGTCCTCCTCGTGACCCTTGGCTGCGTTGGGGATCTGCTGCAGGGACTGCTGCGTCTGCGGCAGGCCCTTCGTCTTCTGGAGCTGGGACCGGCCGACGACGGCCAGCACGGCGGCCACGACGGCCCACACGAGGGCGACGACGAGCGCCGACCAGGCACGTCCGGTGGCGTTCCCGAGGCCCCACCACAGGGCGACCGAGAGGAAGAGGAGGACGAAGTGCGCGGAGACGCCGGCGCCGCCGAGGAGGCCGGCACCCTTGCCCGCGTGGGCCGCGGACTCCTTCGCCTCGGCCTTGGCCAGCGCGATCTCCTGCCGGACGAGGGTCGAGACGTCCGTGGTGACGCGCCTCAGGAGCTCGCCGATCGAGCGATGGTCCTCCTGCTCGCCGGGCTGGCTGCGGGTCGGCTCGCCGACGGGCGTGCTCACAGGCCGTCCCTGCCGCGCAGCGGCTCGGCCGAGGTGCCCTCGGCGAGGGGCGTCCCACCGGTGGTGGGCGGCACCTCGGCGGTCCCGTAGCCCCTGCTCATGGTCCCGGTCGTGGTGCTGGTCCCGGTGCTGGTGCCGGTCCGGCCCGTGGAGCCGCTGCTGCCGGTGTCGTCGGACGAGGCGTCCTTCAGCCCCCGCGCCAGCCGGCCGGCCAGCAGGCCGGCGCCGGCGGCGAGCGCGAGGAAGGCGCCCGGTCGTCGGCCCGCGAAGGACCGCACGTCGTCGAGCAGGCCCGAGGGCTCGCGGTCACCGAGCCAGCTGGCCGCCGCGTCGACGCGGTCGGCCGCCTGGCGGGCTAGGTCGGTGACCGGGCCCTGCTCGTCGCTGCCGTCGACCATCGCGCGCAGCTCGCCCGAGACCGACGAGAGCCCCTGGGCCGCACGCTTCTGCTGCTCGCCGGCGTGCTGGGAGAGCTGCTCCTTGCCCTCGGCGTAGAGGTCCTTGGCCTGGGTCTTCGCCTCCTGGCCGACATCGCCGGCCTTGTCCTTCGCCGTCCCGGCGACCTCGCGACCGGCGTCCTTCGCGGAGCCCGCGACCTCGCGGCCCGCCTGCTTCGTCGAGCCGGCGACCTCGCCGGCGCGCTGCTGGGCCTGGTCCTTCGTGGACGACCCGCCGCCGGTGGACGACCCGTCGCCGCCCGCCGTGGTGGTCCGGTCGTAGGGCTCGTCCGCGCGGTGCGCCGACGAGCCTGCGCTGCTCTGGCTCATGGGGTCCATCCGTCCTTCACGACCTGGCGTCGAGCCCGAGGGCGCGGCCACGCCTGCTGTGCGCCACCGCGGCTGGTCCGTCGGCGGGCGGGGGTGACGAGCTGTCGCCCTGCGAGTCACCGGGCCCCCGAGGTCCGGTGGAGGGCAGACGCCGGGTCCGGGGCGTCGGGTCCGCCGAGAGGCGGCCGAGAACGGGGGAGGTCACGCCTCCCGCGCGAGCGGTGGCCCGAGCATGGCCCCGGCCGGTGCGGCGCGCACCTCAGGACCGGTGAGGCCGTCCCTGCGGCCGCCCCGGCGCCGTGCGCAGGCTCGTCCGGGGAGCCGGGGGCACGGCGACACGCCGGCCACTGCGTGCGTGGTGCTCCCCGGTCCCGGGCTGGTCGTGCGCGGCTCTCCCCGGTTCTCAGGCTGGACGTGCGCGGTAGGTCTGCCCGCGCCCGGGAGGCACCAGGCACGGCCCGGCGTCCCCCGCGGCGAGCGGCCCGGCGCCGGCCCCGACGTGGAGGTGCGCCAGGCGGCGACCTCACCGGCGGCCGGGACACTGGCGCCGTGGACGACCCGCCCCGCCCGGCGTTCGTGCTGCACGACCACCGGCGTCCGACCCACCACCTCGACCTGCGGCTCGAGGAGGACGGCGTCCTGCGCTCGTGGGCCCTGCCCCGCGGGCTGCCGGAGCGGGCGGGGGACCGACGTCTCGCCGTCGCCGTGCCCGACCACGACCTCGACCACCTCGCGTACGAGGACGAGGACAAGGACGTGGCGGACACCGGCTGGTGGGAGGAGCACAGCCGGGACGAGCGCCGGCTCGTGCTGACCCTGCACGGCCGTGCCGCCCCCCGGCGCTACGCCCTCGTCCGCACGCAGCGCGACTGGCTGATGCTGCTCACGACGGAGCAGCCGGCCACCTGGTGACGTCCGACGCGGTCCGCGTCCCCGACCCGACGACGTCGGGGTCCCCGCCACGGGCGGCGATCGTCGTGACGGGTACCCCGATGTCGTCCGGGCCCGCGGCGCTGCCGGGCCCGGGCCTGCGCCTCAGCCCCGGCGGGTGCTCGTCCAGAGGTCGATGCCGGCCTCGACCGCGTGCTGGTCGATGCGGTGCAGCTCCTCGTCCGAGAAGGAGGGGTTCTCCAGCGCGGCGACGTTCTGCTCCAGCTGCCGCACGCTGCTGGCGCCGAGCACGAGCGAGGTGACGCGCTCGTCCCGCAGCGCCCAGGCGAGCGCCATCTGCGCCAGCGACTGACCGCGCTCCTGCGCCATGCCGTCCAGCGCGCGCACGTGGGCGAGGGACTCCTCGGTGAGCAGGTCGGGGGACAGAGACTTCCCCTGCGACGCGCGCGAGCCCTCCGGGACGCCGTCGAGGTACTTGCTCGTGAGCATCCCCTGCGCCAGCGGGGAGAACGCGATGCAGCCGGCGCCGACGTCGGCGAGGGCGTCGAGCAGCCCCTCGGTCTCGACCCAGCGGTTGAGCATCGAGTACGACGGCTGGTGGATGAGCAGCGGCGTCCCCAGGTCGGCGAGGACCTTCGCGGCCCGCCGGGTGTCCTCCGGGCCGTAGGAGGAGATCCCGGCGTAGAGCGCGCGCCCGGAGCGGACGGCGGTGTCCAGCGCCCCCATCGTCTCCTCGAGCGGCGTCGTGGGGTCGAAGCGGTGGCTGTAGAAGATGTCGACGTGGTCGAGCCCCATGCGCTCCAGCGACTGGTCGAGGCTCGCGAGCACGTACTTGCGCCCGCCGCCGCCCTGGCCGTACGGGCCCGGCCACATGTCGTAGCCCGCCTTGCTCGAGATGACGAGCTCGTCGCGGTAGGGCGCGAGGTCCTCGCGGAGCACCCGCCCGAAGTTGGCCTCGGCGCTGCCGTAGGGCGGTCCGTAGTTGTTGGCCAGGTCGAAGTGGGTGATGCCCAGGTCGAACGCGCGGTGCAGCACGGCGCGCTGGCGCTCCAGCGGGACGTCGTCGCCGAAGTTGTGCCACAGGCCGAGCGACAGCTGCGGCAGGTCCAGGCCGCTGCGGCCGGTCCGCCGGTAGCTCATGCTCCCGTCGTAGCGGTCGTCCGCTGCGTGGTAGTGGTCTCCGGGATCGGTCAGGCGGGGCACGTGGCCTCCCTCTCAGGCTGCGGGCTCCCGGGGGGGGAGCGCTCCCGCGACCCTAGGGCGACGGTCCTCGCGGTGGGCCCCGGCCGTCAGCCCCGCTCGCGCCCCAGCAGGCGCAACGTCGTCTCGAGCACGACGCCGTAGACGACGTGCGAGCCCGGCTCCCAGACGAGCGCGGCGCGGGGCAGCTCGCGCAGGGGCGGCTGCAGGCCGGCCGCGGGCAGGGTCGAGGCGTGCGTGAGGCCGTAGAGCGCGAGCCCGGCCGGGGCACCCGCCCCCAGGCGCAGCGGCCAGGCGCGCTCCGAGGCGAGCGCGTACACGACGGCGAAGCCCACGCCCATCCCCCGGTGCAGCCAGGTGGACCCCTGGGTGCGCTGCTGCGTGCTCGCGGCCTCCCCCGTCGTCGCGCGCAGGGCCCGGTCGACCAGCTCGGCGGGCGGCATCCGCTCGGGGTGGCCGGTCGGGTCCGCGCCCGGGCGCTGCTCGGCGGCCGCCGACGGCGGGAGCACCCGCTCGGCGAGGGGCTGGAGCGTCACCTCGGCCTTCGTCTTGGCGTACGTGGCGGCGGCACCGGCGGCCAGGCCCAGGGCTGCGGTGCGCAGGAGGCTCGTCATGGCCCGACCCTGTCGCACCGCGTCGGTTCTCGCACGAGCGCCCCGTGTGACGCATGCGCACGTGCGCATGTATGGTTCTCAGGTGCTGGGCGAGGAGGAGTACGAGCGGACCGCCGAGCTCTTCGGCACCCTCGCCTCCCCCCGGCGCCTGGCGCTCGTCGAGCGCCTCGCGCACGCCCCCGCGTCGGTCGGCGAGCTCGCCGAGGACCTCGGCGTGGCCCAGCCGCTCGTGTCGCAGCACCTGCGCGTGCTGCGGCACGCCCGCCTCGTCCGCGGGCGACGTGACGGCCGGTCGGTGACCTACGAGGTCGTCGACGAGCACGTCGCGCACGTCGTCGCGGACGCCCTCGCGCACGAGCGCGAGACCGACGGCGCTCGCTGAGCGCCGTCGAGACGCACACCGTCGACCCGACCCGACCCGGCCGGCCGTAGCCGCGGCCGGCGCCATCCCAGGAGGAGAGCCATGAGCCAGCAGACCCACGACGTCCACACCGACCACGAGCACCGCCACGCACCCGACTGCGGCCACGCCGTCGTCCCCCACGAGGACCACGTCGACTACCTGCACGACGGCCACGCGCACAACGGCCACGACGGCCACTACGACGAGCACCCCGTCGAGGCGCACGTCGTCGACGGCGCCCACGACCACCAGCACGGTGACGGCTGCGGCCACGAGACCGTCGAGCACGACGACCACGTCGACTACGTGCACGGGGCCCACCGCCACGCGGCGCACGACGGGCACTACGACGAGCACTGACGTGAGGGCCTGAGGCGTTCCTCGCCCGGCCCGCCGCGGGGGCGCTGCGACGGCAGCGGTCCCGCGGCGGTGGCCTTGACGCGGGGGCGCGCGCAGCCGGAGGCTCGCCGGCACCCGTCCGTCCGAGGAGGCGCCGTGTGCCGCAACATCCGCCCGCTGCAGAACCTCGCGCCGCCCGCGACGCCGGCCGAGGTGCACGAGGCCGCCCTGCAGTACGTGCGCAAGATCGCGGGGACGACGAGGCCCTCGCGCGCCAACGCCGAGACCTTCGACCGGGCGGTCGCCGAGGTGGAGGCGGTGACGGCGCGGCTGCTCGACGAGCTCGTCACGAGCGCCCCGCCGCGCGACCGCGCCGTCGAGGCGGAGAAGGCGAGGCAGCGGAGCCTCGCGCGGTTCGGCTGAGCCTCCGACGACGGCCGGGGAGACTCCGGGGATGAGCCGGCAGCCCCCCGCGGACGACGCCCCCTGCCCGTGCGGGTGGGGCGAGACCTACGGCCGCTGCTGCGGGCGCCTCCACCGCGAGGAGGCGCAGGCGTCCACGGCCGAGGCGCTCATGCGCTCGCGGTACAGCGCCTTCGCCGTCGGCGACGCCGAGCACCTGCTCCGCACGTGGCACCCCGGCACCCGGCCGGCGGACCTGTCGCTCGACGACGACGTGCGCTGGCTGCACCTCGCCGTCACGGCCGTGCAGCGCGGAGGGCCGTTCGACGACGAGGGCGTCGTCGTCTTCGAGGCGGTGGCGCGCGGGAGCGACGGGCGGCAGGTGCAGCGGGAGCGCAGCACCTTCCTGCGCGAGGACGGCCGGTGGCTCTACGTCGGTGCGGTGGGCCGGGGATGAGCGACCCCGGCGCGGGACCGCCCCCGGGCGCCGACGCACGTCGACCCCTGCGTGTCCTGCTCGCGACCATCCCGCTGCAGGGCCACAGCGCGCCCGCCCTGCCCGTCGCCGCGGAGCTCGTCGGGCGCGGCCACGACGTGCGCTGGCTGACCGGGGCGGACCTCGAGGACCCCGTCGCGGCGACGGGGTCCCGGCACCTGCCGCTGGGAGCCGCACCGGACCACCCGGACACCACCTGGCTGGAGGCGCTGCCCGACCGACGCCCTCCCGGTCCACGCCGGCTGGCGCAGGACTTCGAGCACCTCTTCCTGCGGTCGGTGCCCGGGTGGGTCGCCGACCTCGAGGCCGAGCTGCGCACCGCGCCGGCGGACGTGCTGCTCGTCGACGTCGGGCTCGTCGAGACCGCCCGTGCCGTCCGCGAGCGCGGCGGCCCTCCCTTCGCCGTCCTCGGCGTCTCGCCCCTGCTGGTGCGGGACGCGGACACCGCGCCGTACGGGCTCGGGCTCATGCCCGCACGGGGACCGCTGGGCCGCACCCGCAACCGCCTGCTGCACCAGCTCGTCCGGCGTGGACCGCTCCGTCCCGCCCTCCGGGCGCTGCGCGAGGAGCGGGTCCGGCTCGGCCTGCCCGCCGACGCCCCGGGACCGGACCTCGGCCCTGTCTCGCCGTTCCTGCACCTGCAGTCCGGCGTCGCGTCGCTCGAGCACCCCCGCCGCGGCCTGCCGTCCTCGGTCCGCTTCGTCGGGCACCTCGCGCCGCCGGCCGGCCGCGCCCCGCGCCCGCCCTGGTGGGGCGACGTCGCCGCGGCGCGGGCGGCAGGGCGCCGGGTCGTCGTCGTCACGCAGGGCACGGTCGCGACCGCGCCCGAGGACCTGCTCCTGCCCGCCGTCCGCGGGCTCACCGGTCGCGGTCACCTGGTCGTCGTCGCGACCGGGCGCCGGGAGGTCGAGCACCTGCCCGTGGACCCGCTGCCCGAGGACGTCCGCGTGGGCGGGTTCCTGCCCTTCGGCGACCTGCTCCCCCTGGCCGACGTCGTCGTCACGAACGGCGGCTACGGCGGCGTGCAGACGGCAATCGCGGCGGGGGTCCCGCTCGTCCTCGCCGGCCGCACGGAGGAGAAGCCCGAGGTCGCCGCCCGCGTGGCCCGCGCGGGCGCCGGCGTCGACCTGCGGGTGCAGCGCCCGAGCCCGGAGCAGGTGCGCACCGCGGTCGCGCAGGTGCTCGCCGACCCGCGGTACCGGACCGCCGTCGGCGCGCTGGCGACCGAGTACGCGGCCCTCGACGCCCCCTCGCGCTGCGCCGACCTCCTGGAGGAGCTGGCGGGCCCCGGCTGAGGGGGGCGCTCAGGCCGACGTCCACGTGGTGGTGGGGGGCTTGGTGGGAGTGCTGGTGCCACCCGCCGGGCTGTGCCCCCGGGTGATCTTGGGGATGTGCTGGGTGCGGTCGGGTCCGGAGAGTGCCGGGGGTCCCTCGGGTCCACGCGGTGGAGGGAGGAGGCGCGCGGCGCGCGCGATCGGAAGCGTTCTCCACCGACCCGGGGGTCGGCGCTCAGGTCGCGGAGGCCACCGGTGAGCCCTGAGGCCGACGGCCCCGCAGGCGGGTCAGGAGTCGACGACCGTTCAGGGTCAGGTGCCCGAGGACCAGCAGGAGGAACAGCACGCCCGTCACGTCGTGGACCTGCGCGACCAGGCCGCCGGCGTCCCAGAACCACACCGGCGCCCCGGAGACGTTGGCCACGACGAACGACGCCGCGAGGACCAGGTTGTAGACCACCAGCACCCGCTCGGGGTGGTGCAGCCGCCGGCGGGCCGCCGACCTCAGCCATCGGCGCTGAGACACCACATGGGCCGCCACGACCCCGACCACCGCCAGGCTGATCACCGAGTGCACCGTCGCGCCCAGCTCGTGGGACACGAAGGCGATCACGGCGGAGGCCAGCAGCCCCGCGGTGAGCAGGGCGGTGGTGGAGCGTCGCCGCCCGCCACGGCCTGGTCGCCGTGCCGCGCCGCGGCGCGCCCTGTCGGTCGCGCCAGCGGTGCTGTCCATCGACGGCCTCCTCAGGGCGACCCGTGTCGCCGACGTGTCGGTGCTCCGACTCGTGCCCGGCCGTCGAGCGAGGCCGGTGACCGAGTTCCACGCCAGCTTCCCGGGATCCGCGACGTGGTGCGTGGCTCGGACGTGTCAGGCGCTCGGCCCGAAGGTTGGCTGCTCGCGGGCGACGTGCAGGACCCAGCTGCGGAGCTGCACCGCGAAGTGTTCCAGGTGCTGGTCCACCAACGCCGGGCAGGTGCCCGGCAGTGTGACCGGCAGGTGGGCCAGCAGTCCGTCGTCGGTGCCCACGCCCGCCGTGGCGGCCGAACCGCCGACGGTCCCGTCCGCCAGCACGACGTGGGAGCGGCGGGCCGCGGCGTCGGCCATCCCCGGTGCCTTCTCCGGTGTGCTCTTCGGCGCAGGGGGAGTGGCTGCCCATGGCCGCAGGTAGGAGGAGCAGACGTGCTCGCCGAGGTCTCGACGACGTCCACGTCTCGTCCGGGGGCGTGGTGGGTGGAGTAGTCCCGGCGGACAGGCGGACCTGCTCGCGCAGGACGTGGTCACCCGCCCGGATGTCCCGGTCGAACAGCTTCTCGCGCCCGAGTCGCGCCTTCGGCAGCGCCAGGGCCGCCGGGCGGAGAAGAGCTCGTAGCCGTCGACGATGGCGTCGTCGTCATTCCCCCGCGGGCGGACCCAGTACTGGTGTGCCGGCGTCGTGTCGGTCCTGACCTCGCCGTCCCCTCGTCGTGACCCGCCTGCTCACCGGGGGAGAGCGGCCGTGGTGGGCCAGTTCTACGCCTACGGCCGGGGCCCGGTGGTACCCGTCCGGGTCGACGCCGGCGCCGGTCTCCTGATGCGCCCTGGCGCGCACGCCCTCGACGGTCCGGACCCGGGCGGCTACCGGCCGGTGAGCACGAGGTGGACGGCGGGGGCCACGAGCCGGACCAGGTCCTCGCGGTCGGCGCCGGCCAGCGTCGGTACCTGCAGCACGCGGCGGCCGAGGACGAGGCCGACCAGCATCGAGGAGACGACCCCCGCCCTCAGCGCCGCCCGCACGGCCTCCCGGTCGTCGTCCCGGCCGTCGTGGTGGTCGTCGTGGTCGTCGTGGTCGCCGGGGTCGGGCTCGCCGCGGCCGTGGATGCCGTGCAGGAGCCGGGCCTGGACGAAGTCGCGCAGCTGCTCGCGGGCGAGCTCGTCGGTCATGGCGCCACGCAGCATCACCATCAGCGGCTCGGCGTCGGCAGGCGTGCCCTCCCAGACGTCCAGGAAGGCGCGCACGACCCGCTCGCCCAGGTCCTCGCCAGGCCCGTCGAAGACCGCGTCGAAGCGCCGCAGCACACCCTCGGGCACCTGCAGCACCGCGGCGAACAGGCCCTGCTTGGAGCCGAAGAACTGCATGACCAGCGACGCGTCGACCCCGGCCTGCTGGGCGACCCCGCGGATGGTGGTGGCGGCGAAACCCTGGCCGGCGAACTGCGCCCGCGCGGCCTCCAGCACCTCGGCGCGGGTGCCCGTGGGACCAGGACGCCGACCGGGGCGACCTGGCCGTCTGCCCGTCGACCCCTCGCTGCTGCTCGCCGTCATGGGCCTCACCGTAGGCAGCCGAGCACCAGAACTCAACGAACGTTGACTTTGGTGGGGTGCGGTGCCTACGGTCGCCGCAGCGGACCGGCCGGCCGCCGAACCGGCGGTGCCGGCGCCCGCCCGAGGCGCCGGCCGAGCGACCGGCGTGAGCGACGGAGCCCCCCGTGAGCCAGGACGACCAGGACCGTCAGGACCGCAAGACCTACACCGCCTCGACCCCGCTGCCTGCCTTCCGCACGGGGGTCCTCACCGCCTTCGAGCCGGGCACGCGAACCCTTCCGGCCGGCTACCAGGCGGCCCCGCCGTTCATGCCGCTGCCGGTCGAGGTGGTCCTGGACAAGGACGTCGCGGTCGCGCTGCGTGACGGCACCACCATCCACGTCGACGTCTTCCGGCCCGCCGGCACGCAGGACGGCGAGCAGGTCCCGGTGATCGTGGCGTGGAGCCCCTACGGCAAGGGCCAGGGCACCTCACCCAGCGTGAGGGGCGTCTTCGGCCTCGTCGGGCTGCCCGACAGCGCCGTGTCGGGGCTGGAGAAGTTCGAGGGGCCCGACCCGGCGTACTGGTGCGCCCACGGCTACGCGGTCGCCAACCCCGACGTCCGCGGGGTCGTGGACTCCGGCGGCGACAGCGTCCTGTGGGACCGGCAGGAGGGGCGCGACTGCTACGACCTCGTCGAGTGGCTCGCCGACCAGGACTGGTGCGACGGCAAGGTCGCCATGAGCGGCACCTCCTACCTCGCGGTCGCGCAGTGGTTCACCGCCGCCGAGCAGCCCCCGCACCTGGTCGCGATCAACCCGTGGGAGGGCGTCAGCGACGTCTACCGCGACCTGGTCAAGCGCGGCGGGATGCCCGACACCGGTTTCGCCCGCCAGCTGCAGGAAGGCAGCTTCTTCGGTGCCCACCGCAAGGAGGACGTCGTCGCCGAGGCCGGGGCCCACCCCTTGTTCGACGAGCTGTGGGCCGACAAGGTCCCCGACCTCGAGAAGATCACCGTGCCCGCCTACGTCGTGGCCAGCTACTCCAACACCCTGCACACCGCCGGGACCTTCCGCGCCTGGCGGCGGATGGCCTCGGAGCGCAAGTGGCTGCGCATCCACAACAGCCAGGAGTGGCCCGACTACTACGACCCGGCCCACGTCGAGGACCTGCGCCGCTTCTTCGACCACGTCGTCAAGGGCGTCGACAACGGCTGGGAGCAGACCCCGCGGGTGCGCTACTCGCTGCTGGACCTCGCGGGCGGGGACCGGGTGGACCTGCCGGCGGAGTCCTTCCCGCCGGCGGGGACGAGCTCGACGACGTTCTTCCTCGACGGCGCTACCCGCACCCTGAGCACCCAGGCGCCGGCCGCAGCGGTCGAGGCGACGTACACGGCCGGCGCGAACCCGCAGGCGGTGTCCTTCCTGACCCGCTTCGAGACCGAGACCGTCCTGGTCGGCTACCCCACGGCGCACCTGTGGGTCGAGGCGCGCGGCGCCGCCGACATGGACCTGTTCGTGCTGGTCCAGAAGCTCGACCCGCACGGCACCCCGCTGGCCGCCTTCACCACCCCCAACGCCACCGCGCGGGTCCACGACCTCACCGACCACGGCGCGAGCATCCTGAGGTACAAGGGCTCCGACGGGCGGCTGCGGGTCTCCGCGCGCCACCTGGACCCGGCGCTGTCCACCGCCGACGTCCCCGCCCACACCTTCGACCGGGTCGAGGAGCTGACCGACGGCCAGGTCGTCGACGTCCAGATCGACCTGCTGCCCCTCGGCCTGGTCTTCCACCCCGGTGAGCAGCTGCGCTTCGTCGCCAGCGCCGCCAACCTGCTGGGCACCCTGATGCCCGGCATCACCGAGTACGCCCCCGCGAACACCGGCACCCACGTCATCCACACCGGCGGCGAGCACGCCTCCTACCTGCAGCTGCCCGTCCTGGGCGCCTGATCGAGCCGCGGGTCGCGGACACGGTGGTCGTGGTGGTGCTGGAGCGGCTGGTCCGGTGCGCCCGGTCGCTCGGGCAGCGCGCTCGATGTTCTCTGTGCTCAAGGTCTGCCGCTCACGTGCCGATCTGACCGGGACTCTGCCTCAGCCACAGGACGGGACGACCGCATGACCAGAGGTGCGAGCGTGCAGGACGTCGTGTCCCGGGGGGGGGTGCGCAGCCTCTTCCAGCCGATCGTGGACCTGGACTCGGGTCGGGTGGTGGCCTACGAGGCGCTGGCGCGGGGGCCGCAGGGGTCGGCGGTGGAGCGCCCCGACGCGCTGTTCACGGCAGCCCGCACCGCCGGCGTGCTCGCGGAGCTGGACCAGGCCTGTCGCTCAGCGGCGTTTCTCGGGGCGATCAAGGCCGGGCTGCTGGCCCCGTTGACACTGTTCGTCAACGTCGAGCCGGAGGTGCTCGACAGCGCGCCGATGGACGACCTGCTGGCCCTGGCGGAGCAGGCGCCGGGCCGGCTTCGGGTGGTCGTGGAGATCACCGAGCGGGCGCTGGCATACCGCCCGGCGGAGCTGCTGCGGACGGTGGACCGGGTCCGCGAGCTGGGCTGGGGGATCGCGCTGGACGACGTCGGCGCGGACTCGCTGTCGCTGGCGTTCATGCCGTTGCTGCGCCCGGACGTGGTCAAGCTGGACCTGCGGCTGGTGCAGGAGCGGCCCGGGCCGGCGGTCGCGCAGATCATGAACGCGGTCAACGCCTACGCCCAGTCCACCGGCGCCAGCGTCCTCGCCGAGGGGATCGAGGACGAGGGGCACCTGGCGATGGCGCGGGCGCTGGGGGCTCGGCTGGGGCAGGGCTGGATGTTCGGCCGTCCCCTGCCGGGGCCCACGCCGGGCTACGACGTCGCCGAGCTGGCCCTGCCCGCGACGGCCAGGAGTGACGACCCCGGGTCGACGTCACCGTTCGTGCAGCTGAAGGCGCACGACGAGCTGCGCCGGGCGCCGAAGGCGCTGCTGATCGAGTTGAGCAAGCAGATCGAGCGGGAGGCGATGCGGCTCGGGGAGACGTGTGTCGTCGCGGCCACCTTCCAGGAGGCCCGGCACTTCACCCCCGCGACCGCAGCCCGCTATCGGGACCTGGTCGAGCGGACCGGGTTCGTGTGCGCGCTCGGGCAGGACATGCCCGACGAGCCCGTACCCGGGCTGCGGGGCACGGCCCTGGACGCCGCGGACCCGGTGTGCGGGGAGTGGGACGTCGTCGTCGTCGCGCCGCACTTCGCCGTCGCGCTGCTGGCCCGCGACCTCGGCGACACCTGGCCCGACCCCGACCGGATGTTCGAGTTCGCGCTGACCTACGAGCGGGACACCGTGGTGGCGGCAGCCCGTTCGCTGCTGTCCCGGGTCGCGCCGCGCACCGCACTGCCCCCGGCCGCGCAGGCGCGGCTGCAGCCCGCAGCGATGACCTCGACGCTCTCGCGCCCCTCGGGCCCGCCCGTCGCTGCGGTGCCGTCGACGACCCCGGCCGGGGAGGCGCTGCTGCACCGGGCGCTGGCCGCGACGACCAGCGGGGTCACGATCGCGGACATGCGTCGCCCGGACCAGCCACTGATCTTCGTCAACGCCGCCTTCGAGCAGCTGTCCGGGTACCGAGCCGAGGAGGCCCTGGGCCGCAACTGCCGGATCCTGCAGGGCCCGGACAGCGACCCCGGCGCGGTCGACGCGATCCGCGCCGCGATCACCGCCGGTCGGGAGTGGCGCGGGACGGTGCTGAACTACCGCGGGTCCGGGCCGGACCGGGTGCCGTGGTGGAACGAGATCTACCTCGCCCCGGTCACCGACGAGAACGGCCGCCTCCTGCAGTACATCGGCGTCCAGAACGACGTCTCCGCCCGGGTGGACGCCCAGCGCGCGCTGGAGCAGGAGCGGGACCGCGCCCGCGGGTACCTGTCCCGGATCGAGCAGCTGGCCTACACCGACCCGCTGACCGGGCTGGCGAACCGACGCCGGGTCGAGGAGAGCATCGAGACCGCCTTGTGGGACGCCCGCGCCGGCGGGCACGCCCTCGCCGTGCTGTTCTTCGACCTGGACGGGTTCAAGTCCGTCAACGACGCCCACGGCCACCCGGCCGGTGACGACCTGCTCGTCGCCGTCGCCCGCCGGCTGCGTGAGCAGGTCCGGCGCACCGACCTGCTGGCCCGTCTCGGCGGCGACGAGTTCCTCCTCGCGCTGCCCGGGCTGGACCCGGCCACCGCACCCGCCCACGCCGCCGGGGTCGCCCGGCAGCTGGTCCACGAGATCGCCCGGCCGGTGGTGCTGGCCGGGAAGGAGGTCGTGGTCGGGGCGAGCGTCGGCATCAGCGTCTTTCCCGACGACGGCCACCAGTTCGCCGCGCTGCTGCACCACGCCGACCAGCGGATGTACACCGCCAAGCACGTCCACCGCGCCTCCCCGTCCGCGATGGGACCAGACCACGGCAGCGGCGGGCCCGGCGTCACGGTCAGGTTGACCGATGACACCGCGGCCCCCTGAGGTCGCGCTCGTCGAGAAGGTCCAGCAGCAGCCGACCGATCTCGCTGCGGTGGGGCTCGTCCACGCAGACGGTGCGCTCCCGCATGGCCCGGGTGATCCGCGCCGCCAGCTCCGGTTCACCCCGACCGGCAGGGCGGCGCCCGACCGGATCCGCGCGGGTGCCGGTGGGCTGCGGCCCAGATGTCGACGGCTGTGTCGCCATGCGCACCCCCTGAGGTCGTACGCCGTCCCTCGCCCACGACGAGGTGGACGAACCCGGACGAGTGGTCGCACACGGTAGTCGGCACGGTGCCCCAGGGTCCAGCCTTCCACTGACGTGCGCTTCCCTGCGTCGACCAGCCTCGCGGGGAGCCGGGACGTGCGGGAGCAGCCCGGACGGCCGTGCGGCAGAGAGCGTCCGCATCCGCGATCGATGCGGCGTGGCGTCCGCGTGCGTCGGGAGGCGTGTGGCGAGCTGGTCGGCGCGCCGAGCCGGAGGAGGTGTCCGACGGAGGGCGTGCGGAGGCGGGGGCCGCGGTGTGGCGGGGTCCGGATGTGGCTCTGCTAGCCGGGCGGGGGTCACGGAGGCTGGTGGCCTCACGGTCGGGATGCGCCGACGCGGCGATCGCGGTAGTGGTGGCCCGGTGAGCCCCAGCAGCACGTCGCCACCGGCTGTGGCCTTGATGTGGCCGGACACGCTGCTGATGGCCGGGGACGTCGACGTGTCGGTGGTGCGGCGGTTCACCTGGTCGGACCGGCTGGCCGCGGTGGAGATGGTGGATCTGTCGGCCGCGACCTCCCTGGACACCTCGGCGGTGAGACTGCTGCTGCGCTGCGTGGAGCAGGTCCGGCGCCACCATCCCGGGCGGCGCCTGCAGGTGGTGGGCGCCTCGCCGCGGGTGAGGGCTGCTCTGGAGCCGTGCCGCGTCGACACGCTGGTCGACCTCGTGGACCTGGCCTCCGACGACTGACCGCGCGCTCCGTCGACCTGCGCGGCTGCGGGCGCGGCACGGCCGTGGCGCCCTGCTGGACCGGACCCTCGCCCCCGTCCAGGCCGCCGTGCACGCCCTGGTCGGGCACCTGGGCGCCGGCGCTGACGTCGGCGACCCCTCCGCAGGCGTCGACGTCCTGCTGTCCCAGCACGGCGTCCCCTCCCCGGGCAGCTGCCGCCGCAGGCGTGGCGCGACGTCGCCGCCCGACGCGGCGCCCGAGGCCGCCTGGCTGCCGTCGACCCACGCCGCGCACCCACGACGTCGCCGCGCTGGGCGCCGCAGGACGGGAGCTCACGACCACGCCCGCACCGACGACGGCAGGACCCTCACGGCCGCAGCCACGGCCACCTGAGCAGCCCGGGGCTCCGTCGCGGCGGCCCTCCTGGCCGACACCCGACCGCGGGGACCGGTTCTTCCCGTCACCCTGTCGGCGCAGCACCTGCTGCCCTACGCTCCTGGCGTCGGCCTGGGTCCCCCGGCCCGGGCCGACGCCACGCAGCACGTCCCTGCGACCAGGGGACGGAGGCGCCGCCGTCGAGGCTCAGCCGACCCACCGCGGTACGTCCCCGACGAGCACGGGCAGCCGGTCGACCTGGTCGGAGCGGGCGTCACCGTCGCACGCCGACCACCCCGGCGCTGCCCGTGGCGCACCACCAGGCTGCCTGACGGCGGCTGCCCGACCGTCGACGCGCCTGCTCCCGACGTCGGGGTCGACGTCGCCAGACGTGCCGTCGTCGTCCAGCGGATCGTGGCGTCCCCCGGCTTCCGGGACGCGGGCCGCACCGTGTCCCGGGCCCGCGCCGAGGCCTCCGCCGGGGCCACGGCGGCCTGCGTCGCGGGGTAGGTGAGCCCCTCGCGGGCCAACGACCCGCCCTGGCCCCGCAGACGCTCGTCCTCGAGGGCCAGGAAGGTCCGCACGGCCGGGTCCAGGACGCAGCACGTGTGCCGGGTCCACCCGCAGGTGCGGGCCGACCACCGTGGCCGCCGTACGACCTGCCGGATCGCGTCCGCACTGCGCCTCGGCAACGGACCCGCGATGCGGATGCCCGCCGTCCCCGACGACGGCCCGAGGCGGACGACGATCCGCGGGCGGGAAGGCACCAGTCACCTCGGACCAGGCTGCGAGCCGCTCGTCTGGACGCACCCTCGATCGGGGCAGCCTGAGGTGTCCCGTCCGTCCGGTCAACCGCCAGCGTCGACTGTCGTCGGTGGCCTGACCGGGGCCTGGTCGAGGTGCGGGTCTCGCCGGTTCTCATGGGAGTGGCGGCACGACGTCGTCGACGTAGATGTCGACGGTGATGGCCTGGGCGGTGGTCAGGGCGAGAAGGTGGTCGGCCACGGTGGTGCGGACCTGGGCGGCCACGTCGGGCAGGGACTCGCCGTAGGTGGCGACGACGGCGAGCTCGACCACGGTGCCGCGGCCGGCGACGCCGACGGCGGGCAGGGTCGGTCCTGTCCCCGGGACGCCGGTGCCGCCGCTGGCATGGACGGCGCTCCCGCGGGCGAGGACGAGGCGGACCCCGGGGACCGAGGCCGCGGCCTGCTCCGCGATCCGGACGAGGACGGTGGCGGCGATGCGGGTGGTCCCGCCGGCGCCGGGCAGCACGAGGTGCAGGGGCTCGCGTCCGAGGGCGCGGACCGCGCGCATGACGGTGTCGAGGAGACCGGGGGGCGCCACCTCGTGGCGGGCGGCCAGGTCGCGCACGGGCCGCCACAGACGGGTGGCCTCGGCGAGCAGGGCGCGGCAGTGGACGCAGGCTCGCTGGTGCTCGTCGAGGGCGTCCGGGTCGCCGCCGTGCCCGGTGGTCGCGAGCTCGACCAGCGGGTCGGTGGGCCGCCCGCAGGGCAGGTGGTCGGCGCTCAGGTCGGGGCGGGGCTGCGGACCGGGCCCGGGCCGGTCGAGCGGGTCGCTCATGCCCATCCCTCCATCCGGGTCAGCAGCGCCCGGCGGGCCCTGGCGGTGCGTCCTCGCACCGTGGCCGGCGTGGTGCCCAGCAGGTCGGCCGCCTCGGCGTAGGTGCAGCCGGCGAAGGCGGTCAGCACCAGCGCCGCCCGTTGGTCGATCGGCAGCTGTTGGATGCTCCGGTGCAGCACATCGTCGCGCATCCGCTCCTCGACCACCCGGGCGGTCGTGACCGGGCTGGGGAGGCCGGGGTCCTGGGGGACGGGGACCGGGCGGCGGCGACGCAGGTGGGTCAGGCACGCGTTGACGACGATGCGGTGCAACCAGGTGCCGAAGGCTGCGCGCTCGTCGAATCCGGGCAGGGCCAACCAGGCCTGGACGAAGGCGTCCTGGACCACGTCCTGGGCCTCGTGCCGGTCGCCGACCATCCGCACGGCAAGGGTGTAGGCACGGTTCTGGTGGCGGCGGACGAGGTGCTCGAAGGCGCCGCGGTAGCCCTCCCGCGCGCGGGTGACGAGGTAGGCGTCACCGGTGTGGTCACCGGACCTCAGCCGTGCCTGCGCGTCCATCCCGCCCGTCCTAGCGCAGACGGCCGTGGCGCGCGCTGCGAGGGAGCGACACCGTGGTGTGGTCGACGCCGCACCCGGTGTCGCGTGAGGGTGAGCGGCACGCGGAGGAGGACAGGGATCGGGCGTCCGTCAGCGGCGGCCGCCGCGGGATGACGGCGCGTCGACCACGAGGCCTCGACGACCCACCGGGGTGCCAGCGAGCCGGCCGGTCGCCGTGGGACCGACGACCGGCCGTGCGCCCGAGTGACGTCGCCGCGTCTGTCGAAGCGCCGCTGGGGCCGCTGAGGCCCGAGGAAGGGGTCGCCCCCGGACGCAAGCATCCGGGGGCGCTGCGTGGGGCACCAGCCCGTCGGGTCACCAGCCGCCGCGGGGCTCCCAGGTGCCGGTGGACCAGGAACGTCGGGAGAAGTTGTCCGCGGACCAGGAGCGTCGGGAGAAGTCGTCGGCGGACCAGGACCGGCGCTGCCACTCGGCCGAGCTCCAGGAGCGCCGCGACCAGTCGGTGCCGGACCAGGAGCGGCGCGTCCAGGAGGTCGACGCCCATGAGGTGCCGGCCCACGACGACCCGGTCCAGGTCGAGCCGTTCCAGCTCCCGGCGTTCCAGGAGCGCTGCTGGGCGGAGGCCTCGGCCCATACGGGCGCGTCCCACGGCACGCCGAAGATGTCCTGCTCACCGGTCAGGACGACGCCGTTGTCGGGGTCGACGACGTGGCTGGCGCCACGGGCGGCCTCCAACGACCCCAGCCCGGTGGACCTGGGGTGGGTCTGCCGGGTCGCGGGGCCGACCTTGTTCTTCTTGACCAGGTCGTAGGCGCCCTTGACGTCGAGCAGGCCGGCGCCCTGGGTGGGGTCGTCGCTGCCCGGGAGCGTGTCGGCGCTGGCGCGCAGCGCGTTCTTGACCTGGTCAGGGGTCAGCGAGGGGTCGGCCTGCACGAGCAGGGCCGCCGCCCCGGAGACCACGGCGGCGGACTGCGAGGTGCCGGTGCCGCGGAAGAACCGGGCGCTGCGGTCCCCGGTGACCAGGCCCTCGGGGTGGGTGACGTCGGCCAGGGAGCCGGGCACACGCAGGCTCACCACGGACTTGCCGGGGGCCAGCAGGTCGGGGCGGCGCTCGCCGGTGCCGTCGTTGGTCCAGGCGCCCACCCGCATGTCCCGCGGGTCGTCGGAGCCGTGGTGGTCGCTGGAGCCGACGGCGATGACGTACGGGTCCACGGCGGGCATCGTCAGGCGGGTGGCGCCGTCCTCGCCGTCGTTGCCGGCGGCGGCCACGACGACGATCCCGGCGCGCCAGGCGTTCTCCACGGCGTGCGCGAGCGGGTCCCGGGTGGAGGGCTGGGTCGAGCTGACGCCGTAGGACAGGTTGAGCACGCGGATGTTGTGGGTCGCCCGGTGGGCGACGACCCAGTCGATCGCGGCGATGACCTGGCTGACGTCGGCGCCGCCGTCGGCGGCGCCGACCTTGACGCTCACGACGGTCGCGTCCGGGGCCATCCCGACGAACTGCTTGTCGGTCTTCTCCTCGCCGGCCTTCACGGTGCTGTCGCGGCCGGCGATGATCCCGGCCATGTGGGTGCCGTGGCCGTACCCGTCGAGGTAGCGGGTGCCGGGGACCTGGGACTCGAAGGACAGGTCGGGGCCGTGCACGAGCTTGCCCGGGCTCGCCAGGCCCTCGACCGGGGCGACGCCGGTGTCGACGAGGGCCACACCGACGCCGCGGCCGGTGAGCGTGCCAGGCCCGCCGCGGGGCGCGGAGACGCCCCACACGTCCTGGGCGTGGGTGACCCTGGTGGTGGAGACCATCGAGCCCCGGTCCTGGTCCGCTCTCCACGCGCCGGTCAGCCGGCTGGCGCCCTTGCCCTCCCGCGTGTCGTCGTCGCCCCACTCGGCGTCCGACCAGGCGGCCGGCGCCGTCGCCGTGGTAGCCACCCCTGTCGAGGACTGGGCGGCGGCGGTCGGCACGGCCGCGGCCGCGCTCAGCAGGCAGGCGGCCAGGGCGCCGGGCAGCAGTCCCCAGCGCGGGCCTCGTACGGTCATGATCTGCTCCAGTCCTGTGGGTGGTCGGCCCCGGTGCGGGCGCCGGGCTCGGACGCTAAGGCCGACCGCAGCTGCGGCCAGGCCCCGCTCCGCCGGCAGCGCCTGTTCGGCGCAGCGGCGCGACCCACCCGGCCCACCGCACCTCGCCCGGCGGCGGAGGGCGGGCCGCGCCCGGGCGAGGTGCGGGTGCGGGTGCGCAACCCGCGCAGAGCCCTGGCGCTCGAGGACCTCAGGTACGGACCCGTTCCCGCCGACAGGGCTGGTGACGGTGTCGGACGTGAGGAGGCGAGGGACGATGGGCGGACAGCGGGCGCGCAGCTGGTGCATCGTCGCGGTCAGCCTGGCCTTGGAGGGGGGGGACGGCACAACGCTGCCGGGGGGGGGGGGGGGGGGGGGGGGTGGGTTTTTTGTGTTTTGTCGTTGTCTTTTTTTTCTTTTTTTCCCCCCCCCCCCCCACCGCGCTGCTGGTCGGTCCGGCGGCGGGCGCCCGTGCCCCGGTCGCCGCGGCGCCCTGGTGGGTGCTGGTGCCGCTGTTCACCGCCGCCGAGCTCGTGGTGGTGCACGTGCAGGCGCGCCGGGAGTCGCTGTCGGTCTCCTTCGCGGAGATCCCGTTGGTGCTCGGTCTCGTCCTGGCGACCCCGTCGGAGCTGCTGGCCGCCAGTGTCCTGGGCTCGTTGGTGGGTCTGCTGTACCGCCGCCAGAGCGGCCTGAAGCTGCTGTTCAACGTGTGCCTGTTCGCCCTGGAGGCGGCGCTGGCCGCCAGCGTCTACCACGTCCTGGTCGGTGGCGCCGAGGTGCTCAGCGCCCGGGGCCTGGGCAGCGTCCTGGCCACGATCGTGGTGGCCGACCTGGTCAGCGCGGCGGCGTTGACGCTGGTGGTCTGGCTGCGCGCCGGCGAGCTGGACGGGGACGTGCTGCGGGAGGCCGTCACCAGCGGCCTGGTCGCGGCGCTGGCCAACGCCAGCGTCGGCCTGCTGGTCGTCCTGGTCGCCGCGACCGAGCCGCTGTGGCTGGTGCTGCTCGTGGTCCTCATGGCCACCCTTGTCGCCGCCTACCGGGCGCACTCGGTGCTGAGCCGGGGCCACGCCCGGCTGGAGTCGCTCTACCGCTTCACGCGTCGGGTCAACCGCGAGGTGGGCGTCACGCCCGTGGCCACGGCGGTGCTGCACCAGGCCAGGGACGTGCTCGGCGCGGACGAGGCCGAGCTGGTGGTGCTCGGCGAGGACCGGTCCCGGGGCGCGCACCTGTGCCTGGGCGCCGACGGGCAGGTCCGCACCGGCCGGCCCGCCGTCCTGGGGCAGTGGTGGGAGCCGGCCCGTGACGGGCACGCCGTCAGGGCCCAGGACGTCCACGGGCTGGCCGCCCCGCTGCACGCCCGGGACGAGGTCGCGGCCGTGCTGGTGGTCTCGGGCCGCCCCCACCACCTGGGCGCGTTCACCGGCGAGGACCTGCGGCTGCTGGAGTCGTTGGCCAACCACGCCGCTGTCTCGCTGGACAACGCCCAGCTGCTGGACACCGTCCGCGAGGAAGCAGCCGCCCAGGAGCACCTGTCCTTGCACGACGCACTGACCGGGCTGGCGAACCGCCGTCGGGCGCTGCGGGTGCTGGCCGAGCAGCTGCGTCACGACGGGCAGGCAGCCGTGCTGATGCTGGACCTGGAGGGCTTCACCGACATCAACAACGCCCTGGGCCACGGGGTCGGTGACGCCGTGCTGCGCGAGGTGGGGCAGCGTCTGGTGGCGGTCACCGGCACCCCCGACCGGGTGGCCCGGCTCGGCAACGACGAGTTCGCCGTCGTGCTGGAACCCTGCACCGACACCGCAGCAGCACTGCGGCGCGCCCGTGAGGTGCTGCGGGAGGTCTGCGGGTCGTTCCGGCACGAGCACCTGACCGTGGACGTGCGCGTCAGCGCGGGCCTGGCGGCCGGCGTCCAGGACGTGGACGAGGCGGGCATCCCGGTCGGTGTCGACGCCGCGGTGGTGCTGCAGCGTGCCGACACGGCGCTGTACCTGGCCAAGCACGAGCGCACCGACCTGCGGGTGTGGACACCTCGCGACGCGCACGGCGCCAACCGCCGGATGGCGCTGCTGGTCGACCTGCGGCAGAGCCTGGACGAGGGCGGGCTGGAGGTGCACTACCAGGCCAAGGTCGACCCGCGGACACGAGAGGTGACCGGGGCCGAGGCGCTGGCACGCTGGGAGCATCCCCACCACGGTCGCGTCAGCCCCGAGGAGTTCATCCCCCTCGCCGAGCAGACCGGGCTGATCACCCCGCTGACCGAGCTCGTCCTGCGCACCGCGCTGGCCGACTGCGCACGCTGGCGCGTCCGCCGTCCAGGGTTCCGGGTCGCGGTCAACATCTCCGCACGCAGCGTGCTCGACCCCACCCTGCCCGCCCAGGTCGACGCCGCGCTGGTCCGGGCGCTGCTGCCGGCCTCGGCCCTGGTGCTCGAGATCACCGAGACTGCGGTGATGGGGGACCTCGCCCGAGCCTTGCCGGTCCTGCGGGGGCTGCGCCGGCTGGGGGTGCACCTGTCGGTCGACGACTTCGGCACCGGTCAGTCCTCGCTGGCCTACCTCAAGCAGCTGCCCGTGGACGAGATGAAGATCGACCGCTCGTTCGTCACGGCGATGGCCAGCGACACCGGTGACGCCACCATCGCGCGGGCCGCGATCGACCTCGGCCACGCGCTCGGCCTGAGCGTCGTCGCCGAGGGGGTCGAGGACGCCCGCACCGTCCAGATGCTCGCCGAGTGGGGCTGCGACACCGTGCAGGGCTACCACCTGGGTCGCCCGCAGACCGCGCAGGCCATGACGGCGTGGCTGGCGGGACCCACCGCGGGTGCCCAGGTCCCCGCGCAGGCCCGCCCCCTGACCCGGCCTCTCGATGCGCCCCGCTGACGAGGCGCCCCCGCTGACCATGCACCCACCGACCGTGCGCCCCGTCGAGACCCGCTCGAGGCACCCGCACCCACGGGACATCCGCGCTGCCGTCCTCGCCGTCACGAGCGGTCGTCGGCGGGAGGAGTCGTGGCGGGTGCGGATGGCGCGCATCGGCATCGGCGTCGGGATGGCGCTGACGGTGCTCGTGCTGGCCACCGTGGCCGTGCTCGACCCCTCACCAGCCGAGTGGCGTGCCCTGCTGGTGCTGGGCGCAGCCTTCGTCGCGCTGCTCGCCGCCATGACCGCCCTGCCGTGGGCGCGGCTCGGAGCACGGACCCTGCTGCTGCTGCCTGCCCTGTGGTTGCTGTTCATCGCGCTGATCGCCCTCACCACGCACGGGATCGCCGTCAACTACATGTCCGTGACGATCGTGGGGTTCATGTACGCCGGCATCACCCAACGGCCGTGGACGTCGCTGCTGCTGGTGCCGGGCGCACTGGCCGTGTGGCTGGCCTGCTACGAGGGGGACCTCTCCGAGGACCTGTGGGTCCGCGGACCGGTGATCGTCATGGTCTGGGTGCTGACCGGCGAGGTCGCCGCGCGCCGGACCACCACCATGGGTGACCAGCTGCACGACCTGACCGCCGTGGCCTACCTCGACCCGCTCACCGGCCTGGGCAACCGGCGACGGCTGCACCACCGCATGACCACCCTCGCCGCCGGTGACGCGCTGCTGCTGGTCGACCTCGACCACTTCAAGATCCTCAACGACACCTACGGGCACGTCGCCGGCGACCAGGCCCTGGCCACCCTCGGACACGTCATCACCGGCCTGCTGGGCCCCGGCCAGGACGCCTTCCGCTACGGCGGGGAGGAGTTCCTCGTCCTGCTCCCGGCCGCCGGGACGACCACGCTGCCCGACTTCGACGAACGCCTGCGCTCGGGGGTCGCGTCGGCACTGCCGGCCCTGACCTACTCGGCCGGCGCCGTCGTCCTGGATGCTCACGAAGCGCCCGCGCACGCCCTGCACCGGGCCGACATGGCCCTGTACGCCGCCAAGACCGCAGGCCGCGCCCAGACGGTGCACGCCGGTACCGGGCACCTCCCCACGGCCGGCGCCGGCCTCGGGGCCCGACCCAGCAGCGAGACCACCACGACGCGTCCACCCGTGCGGCACCCACCAGGACCGGCGGCGGCAGGGCCTCCGGCACCACGAGGACCCACGAGCGTCGCCACCCGGCCATGGCGACGCGGGACTCCCACTGCGTGACCCTCTCTCGGGTCGCTCCCCGCCCGCCCGGCTCGTCCGACGTCAGCCAGGGGCCAGGCCACGACCGGGCGGAGGAGCGAGACGCCGTCGGCGGTCAACGGGGGCGGGCCGGCCCGTCGGTGTGCTCGACCTCCAGCACCGCGCGCAGGACCTGCGACCGCTGCTGGCCGTAGATCATCTCCAGGTCGGCCAGCACCGCCGCAGCATCCCGGGCGAGGTCGCGGCCGGTGCCGGTCAGCACGACCAGGCGCCCCCGCTCCCGCGTCGGGTCGGCCACCACCTGCAGCAGGCCCAGGTCCACCAGCCCACCGAGCAGCTGGTGGGCGGCCTGGCGGCTCGTCCCCACCCTGCGCGCCAGCTCCGCCGGCGAGATGCCGTCCTCGGGCAGGTGGGCGAACACCAGCGACTGGGCCGGGCTCAGCGCCGGCCACCCCCGCAGGCTCAGGCGTTCGAGCAACCGGGCGTCGAACCAGCGGCTGGCGCGCAGCAGCAGCAGCGCGAGCGGGACCGACGACATCCTGTCAAGATAGTTGACGCGGACGGTGGCGGGCCCGGTGCGGCCTGTGCCCGACAGGCGCGGGGCTGACGCAGGAGGTGTCGTGAGAGCTGTCGTGATCGGAGCCGGCGGCGGGGTCGGCCGGCAGGTGGTGACCGCGGCGACCGCGGCCGGGCACGAGGTGGTGGCCGCGGCCCGGGACGTGCCGGACTACCTGCCGGTCGGGGCCCGCGCCGTGACGGTCGACGTCCGCGACGGCGCGGCGGTGGCCGCGGTCGTGCGAGGGGCGGACGCGGTGGCCTGGTGCGTCGGGGTCAGCGCCCGCTCCGGCCCCGACGTCGCCCGCCAGGGCATGGCGCACCTGGTCGCCGCCGCCGAGCCCGGCCTGCGGGTGGTGTCGGTCTCCGGCGCCGGCGCCGACCTGCCCGGTGACACCAAGGGGGTGGGCGCCCGGCTGGTCTCCGCGCTGACCCACCGGCTGGCCGCCGACCTGGTCACCGACAAGGAGGGCGAGCACGCCGTGCTGGCGGCCAGCGACCTGGCCTGGACGCAGGTGCGCCCGCCCCGGCTGGTCGACGCCGCCCCCGCCGGGGGCTGGCAGCTCGGCGAGCGTGCCCCGGGGCTGCGGGCCGCACCGCTGCCGCGGGCTGACGTCGCCGCCGCGGTGCTGGACCTGCTGACCACCACGGCGTGGGTCCGCCGCGCCCCCTTCCTCCTGGCCGGCCCCGCTGCCTCGGCCGCCGCTGGGTCCGGGGACCGGGCGTGAGAGCGGTCCGGGTGCACCGCACCGGTGGGCCGGAGGTCGTCACCGTCGACGACGTGCCCCCACCAGGGCGCCCGACCGGCCAGCAGGTCCTCGTGCGGGTCGCCGCCTCGAGCGTCAACGGCACCGACCTCGGCCTGCGACGCGGCGCCGCCGGGCCCCTGACGTGGGGCCGGCTGCCGATGACGTTGGGGTTCGACCTGTCCGGCACCGTCCTGGCCTGCGGCCCGCAGGTGAGCGCCTTCGCCCCCGGCGAGCACGTCGTGGGGCTGCTCGACCACCGCGGCGGCGCGCAGGCCGAGCAGGTGCTCGTCGAGCAGTCCCGCCTCGCGGCCGCCCCCACCACCGTGCCCCTGACCCACGCCGCCGCGCTGCCGCTGGCCGGTCTGACCGCGCTGCAAGCCCTGCACGCCACGGCGCACCTGCACGCCCGGCCTCCCGGCGCGCGGGTGCTGGTGATCGGCGCGACCGGGGGGATCGGCTCCTACGCCACCCAGCTGGCCGTCCTGGCCGGTGCGCACGTCAGCGCCCTCGCCCGCCGCGCCGCCCTGCCCGCCGCCGCCGACCTCGGCGCCCACCAGCTCCTGGCCCGTGAGGACGACCCCCTGCCCGGACCAGCACGCTTCGACGTGGTCCTCGACACCGCCGGCGCCCTGGGGCCCCACCAGCTGCCCGCGCTGGTCCACCCCGGCGGCACCGTGGTCTCCGTGCGCCCGCTGGACCCGCGGGTCCTGCGCGCCACCGCCACCCGGCTGCTCCGACCACGCCGCCGCCACGCGACCCCCTCGGACCCGCCCCTTCTCACCGCCGTGGCCACCCGCGCCCGCTCCCACGACCTCGCCCGCCTCGGCCGCCTCGTCGACACGGGCGCCCTGCGCCTGCCCGTCCACACCGTCCTGGACGCCGACGACAGCACCCACGCCCACCACCTCGCCGAGTCGCCCGCACCCGGCAAGATCGTCATCGCCATGCACCCCGCACGACCTGGACCCACGAGCGCTACGTGACCGGACGTCGACGTCGCGCCGCGCAGGCGGCTTCGCCCGGGCACGAAGCGCCCTCGTCGCCACCAGGCGGTGTCCGGCCCTGACCGTCCTCGCGCGCGGCGAGACACCCGGTCGGCGGGCTCGGTGAGCGGGGTCACGACCCGGACAGCCGCAGCGCCGGCGCCTGGTTGGCCGCG
>NZ_JBBIAA010000024.1:0-41349 GCF_037482545.1 Pseudokineococcus basanitobsidens
CTTGTCGGTGGCGGCATGTCAACGGCCTCCGTCCTTGGGCCGAGACAGGTGCCTGACCGTCCGCTGACGATCCTCAACCGGGAAGCGGGACCACCAGTCAGGCGGTGGTGGCCATCGGGACCCCAGCCCCCTTCCGAGCCACGACCGGTGACGGACGCATCCATGCAAAATGCAGCTTGCAAAGCTACCCTTGCAGGGTAGGTTCCGGGGCATGGCTGACCACGACCACGGCACCTCCTCACCCCCGCCCGGGGTGTCTCCCGCGGACGTGGTCATCGAGGCGTCCCGGCTGCAGGCGCTGGCCCATCCGCTACGACTGCGGATGCTCGGGCTGCTGCGGGTCGAGGGGCCCTCGACGGCCAGCCGGCTGGCGCATCGGTGCGGTGAGTCCTCCGGGCTGACGAGCTACCACCTGCGGCAGCTGGCCGCGGCGGGATTCGTCACCGACGCCGACGAGGCCGACCTCGCCGGACGGCAGGTGCACGGGCGGGACCGGTGGTGGAAGGCCGTCAGCCAGCTCACCTACACCCAGCGCCCCACCGCCGGCGACGACGAGCACGCTGCGGCCAGCGAGGACTACCACCGGGCGGTCGTCGACCTCTACGCCGAGCGGGCCCGGGCGTGGCTGGTGGCCGAGCACACCTGGCCCGAGCAGTGGCAGGCGCTGCCCACCATGGGCGACCGGATGCTGAGCCTGGCCCCCGACGAGGTCGCCACCCTGCGCGAGGACCTGGGCGCCCTGCTCGCCCGCTACCGCCAGCACGACCCCGCCGTCCCCGCCGGCAGCGGTGACGTCCCCGCCGACGCGGTCGTCGTCTCGATGCAGTACCAGCTCTTCCCCGACCCCGAGCAGGCCCCACCCACACCGCGGGACGAGACGGAGGAGCCGTGAGCGCCCCGGCGCCGACGCCGCCGGTACGACGTCCACGGCTGGCGTTGGGTGGCTTGGCCGTCGCCCACACCATGGCGCAGGCCGGCAACACCATCACCGTCTTCGCTACGCCGTTTTACGTCCGCTCCATCGGCGGCTCCAACACCGAGGTCGGCCTGGCCGTGACCGCGGCGACGCTCCCCATCGTCCTCGGTGGACCGCTCGCCGGTGTCCTCGTCGACCGGATCGGCTACCGCCTATCCAGCATTGCCGCCGACATCATCAGCGGGCTCACCGTGCTCGCGATCGCCGTCCTCGGCTCGACCGGGAGCCTGCCGCTGTGGGGGTTGCTCGCCGTGCTGTTTGTCAGCGGCCTGTTCGACACCCCGGGCCAGACCGCCCGCACGGTGCTGTTGCCCAGCCTCGCTCGCGGCGCCGACGTCCCGCTCGAACGCGCTGTCGGCCTGGTCACCGGGGCGGAGCGCACCGCCATGCTCGCCGCCGCCCCCCTGGGCGGGGTGCTGGTCATGCTGCTCGGCCCCGCGCAGGCGTTCTTCGTCGACGCCGCCTTCTTCGCCGTCTCCGCGCTCCTCGTCACCGCCCTGGTCCCCCGCGCCACCCCCACCCACGAGGACGACGACGAGCAGAGCACCGAGAAGGACGGCGCCGGCTACTGGCGCCAGCTCGCCGACGGCGCCCGCTTCGTCCTGGCCACACCTCTCCTGCGCAACATCGCCCTCGTCGTCCTGGTCCTCAACGCCTTCGACACCGCCCGCCTCAACGTCCTGCTCCCCCTCTACGCGCTGGAAGAGCTCAACGGCCCCAACGGCGAGCTCGGCAACGCCACAGCCGCCGGCCTCATCAGCGGCGCCCTCGCCGCCGGCGCCCTCGCCGGCGCCGCCCTGTTCAGCGCCTGGGGCCACCGCCTACCCCGCCGAGCCCTGTTCGTCGGCGCCTTCGCCCTCACCGGCGGACCGCTGTCGGTGGCCTTCGCCCTCGGCGCCCAGACCTTCCCCCTCGTCGCCGTCGCCGTGGGCACCGGCCTCGCCGCCGGGATGCTCAACCCCCTCATCGGGACGCTGCGCCTCGAGCTCGCACCGCCACGGATGCTCGCCCGCGTCCAGACCCTCATGATCTCCATCGCCTGGGCGGGCATTCCGGTCGGTTCCTTCCTCAGCGGCGTGGCCGCCGATGTCTTCGACCTTCGCCTAGTCTTCGCCGTCATCGGTGTCGCCTACGTCCTCGTCGCCCTCGCCCCGCTCACCGGCGGTAGCTGGCGACAGCTCAGTGCCCGCCGCGCCCCACCTTCCCGCTGACCCCGCCCACCTCACCCAAGCCGAACCGCGGCACCTCGTCGCATCCCAGTAAGCGACCGCCTGACGGAGCACTCCGGCGCTCGAGCCGGGGCGCGGGCGCCCGATGTGATCTTGTGTCACGAGGGGATCGTGATCTGGGACGCCCTCGGAGCAGACGGCTGGTCTCACCCGCTGCGGCAGTCGGGCCCTACCGTGCCGTGATGGTCGACATCCGCGCGCTGACCGCGTCCGTCACCGTCCCGACTCCACCGCCCGCGACCTTCGCGAGGTTCACCGACGGCTTCGGCTCCTGGTGGCCGGCGGAGTTCACCTGGTCCCAGCCCGCCCTCTTGGTCTCCATCGGCATGGACTGCCGCCCTGGCGGGCTCCTCACCGAGACCGGCCCGCACGGCTTCCGCATCGACTGGGGCCGCATCCAGCACTGGGACCCGCCGGCGTCGCTGTCCTTCACCTGGCAGATCTCTGCCGACCGGGTGCCGGTCCCCGACCCCGCCCAGGCGAGCACCGTCGCCGTCTCCTTCACCGCCGAGGACGGCGGCGGCACGACCGTCGCGGTCACCCACGACGACTGGGACCGCCACGGGCAAGGCGCGGCTGCCTACCGGGACCAGTTCGCCGAGGCCTGGCCGACGGCCCTCGAGCGCTTCCGGCAGGAGCACGACGGGTGACCGGAGCAGACCCGACGTCCCCCATCAGGCTCGACCCGGTTGCTCTCCCCGTCCCTGCGGCGAGGAGCGGGCGACGGCGCCGCCGCCGCCGGCTGTGAGGGGCGGGCAGCGTCCGCGGGGGACGGCTCTTCGGCAGGCTTCACGCCGGGCCGGGGACCGGCGGTCAGCGACGAGGGACGGTGGGGTGGGTCGCCCTCCACGCCGGTGGTCCACCGTCGTCGTCGACGTCCGGGCAGCGACACATCCACCAGCGAGCCGGACATGAACAGGGCATGAGCTCATCCACCCCCCGGGAGCAGCGCTTCCGGCTGCTCTACGACGAGCTGCGCCCGCAGCTGCTGCGCTTCGTGCGTCTCAGGGCCGGGCCGGGAGAGGCCGAGGACGTGGTCGCCGACACCTTCCTGGTGGTCTGGCGACGCCTCGAGGACGTCCCGCCCGACCTCGGGGACGCCCGCGCCTGGGTCTACGGCATCACCGCCACACCCTGCTCAACCGGGAGCGTGGCCTCGGCCGCCGCCGCGCCCTCGGGCTACGCCTGATGGCCGAGGACGAGGTCACCGGTCAGCAGAGCCACCACGACGTCGACGCCGTCGTCGACCGGGTCGACCTGGCCCGGGCATGGCGACGTCTGTCCGAGGCCCAGCAAGAGGTGCTCGGGCTGGCCGTCTTCGAAGAGCTCGACGCCCCCAGAGCCGCGCGCGTGCTGGACATCTCGCCCGTGGCCTTCCGCCTGCGGCTGTCTCGCGCCCGACGGGCTCTGAGGCTCCACCTGCAGCACCAGCCACCCGCGGCGCCGACCCCGACGCCGGCCACCGCGAGGAGCACCCCGTGACCACAGCACGCGACCTCGACGCCGCCCTTCGGACCCTCGACCCCACGACCGCCGACACCACCGCCGGCGGCAGCCGGGCAGCCGCCGACCTCGAGCGCATCCTCGCCTCGGCCACGCCTGCACCACCGCAGCACGACGGCACCCCTCGACGTCCCCGCACCGGACGGCGGATCGCCGTCGCCGGTGGCCTCGTCGCGGCCGCCACGACCAGCCTGCTGGTGCTGCCCCCTGTCCTGGGCGAGAACTCCGCCTTCGCCACATGGACCGCCTACCCGAGCGGCCTGTCCCCCGAGCAGAGCGCCACCGTGGCCGACGAGTGCCGCGACCTGCTGACGGGCAAGGGCCCCGACACGCTCCCGGCACAGGACGCCGACGTTGCCATCACCGAACGGCGCGGTCGCTGGACCCAGGTCGTGCTCACCGACCCGGGCGGCTTCTTCGGCAGCTGCCTGACCACCGACCCGCCGGATGAGAACTCTTCCGGCGGGGCCGGCGACGGCGGCCGCGTGCCCGGTCCTCGGGAGCTGACGGTCCTCATCTCCGGCACCGCCACCGTGGAAGCCGGTGAGGTCTCCGAGCTCACAGGGCGTGCCGGTGAGGACGTCGACACCGTCACCTACGCCAGCGAGGACCACGGCGACGTCGTCGCCACCGTCAGCTCGGGAGCGTGGGCGCTCTGGTTCCCCGGCGACGAGCTCGAGGACGTCGCCGACCCCGACGGCATCCGGGTCCGTGTCGGCTACCAGGACGGGTCGACCGCGACCGTCACCCTCCTGGGCGAGTGCCACCGAGGGCTGACCGAAGAGACCTGCTGAACCGGTCACCGCGCGAGGACACCTGGGGCATCTCTGCCACATCCGATCGCCAGCTGGGTCAGCAGGTGCCCGTCAGCAGGACCAGGCTCGTGTCGTCGCTGACCCATTCGCCAGCGGTCCAGACGACGTCCCCGTCCGGACGGGGCACCGAGGTGGTGAGCCGACTGCGTGCCGCCTCCCAGGCACGCCTCGCGTCCTCGCCGTCGCACCAGTCGAGCTGTGAGCCGCCGTACCAGTACAGGACGAGCGGCGCGCCGCTGCTGAGGAGGTCGTCGACCTGGCGACGACGCATCCGCGTCGACCGCCGCTGGTAGCGCCTGCCGTCAGGACCCTCCAGTCGTCCGGACGACAGGGCGTCCCACTGCTCGTCGGGAAGCTCGACCTGCACGACATCAGTCTGGCGCGGTGCCCCAGTGCCCGCGGCGGCAGTCGAGGTCCAGCCGGGACGGGTCCCCGCGGAGGACCACCAGCCACGTCTGGTCACAGGCCGAGGGAGGTGCGGAGCTGCGCTGCCAGCCGGTCGATCTCGCTGGGGACCAGCCTCCCGCGCTGGTGCAGCAGCCGCGCCCGGTCGACCGGCTGCAGGGCGGTGACGTCGGCGTAGGACTCCGGGGAGCGCGTGAGCCCGGCGTCGGAGGTCAGGGGCACGTGCGTGGCGGCCGGTCCGGGGGTGCCGGTGACGGGGATGACGGCGACGTGGCCGAGCCTGGTCTTGAGGGGATTGGCGCTGAGCACGACGGCGGGGTGGGTCCCGACGTCCGGGAAGTCGACGTCCCAGACCTCCCCGCGGAAGGGCTCAGGCCGGGGCACCGTCGGCCGCGTCGTCTGCTGCCGGTCGCACGCCGATCGGCAGCGGTGGCGCCTGGCCGGCGTAGAAGTCGTCGACGTCACGGGCCATCCGTTCCTCGGCTGCTCGCTGGTGCAGCAGCTGGAGGGCGGCGCGCACGATCTCGGTGCGCCCGTCGAGGCCGAGGACCTGGGAGTCGGCGCGTAGCTGGGCGGCGAGCTCGTGGTCGATCCGTGCTTGCCAGACCTCGCTGGCCCCGGTGGTCGTCGTCACGTGTCTACGATCCGTCGTACACGGCGCCGCCGTCGAGGCCGTCGGCGCCCTGCCTCTGCGTGCCAGTCGCCGATCGCCAGGGGGCGCGCTTTGCGGGCTCACCCTCAGCCGGTCGGCATCAGGAGCCAAGGGCGCTTCGTACCGGCGTCCCCAGCCTCGTTCTCAGTAGCCGGTTCGGCCGTCGACGGCCTCGCGCAGCAGGTCCATGTGGCCCAGGTGACGGGCGTACTCCTCGATGAGGTGGACCAGGATCCAGCGCAGGTTCACCGGCTCTCCTCTGCGCCGGCCACGAACGGGAGCGTCGAGATCGACCCAGGCCGCGGCGGCTACGCGCGTGGTGACGAGCTCCCGCTCGTAGGCCGCGACGTCGGCTGCTGCGGTGGCCGCCTCGACGTCGTCGAAGTCCCCGTCCGGGCTGGTAGGTGTGCAGTAGTAGTCCGGCACGTCCTGCTCGTCGAGGAGGACCACGCGCAGCCAGTAGGCCTCGACCTCGGTCAGGTGCCGGACCACGCCCACCAGGCTCAGCTAGGACGGGGGCAGTGCGCGTCGAGCGAGCTGCTCGGCGTCGAGGTCGGCGATCTTGAGCAGGACGGTCTCGCGGTACAGCTCGAGGAAGTGGTCGAGGACCTCCCGTTCCCCGCCGGTCTTGGGCCCGTCCGTGCGGGTGTCGACCCGCTCGTGCACGACGACGGTCGAGCGGTGTTGGTCATCCATGCCGGTCAGGATGTCGGAGCCGTTCATCCCTGCACCACCGACGTGCTCCTTGGCCGACGGCGGTAAGCCGACTGCCTGCCGGGTGCGCCAACCGCACCCGACGACGGAGCTGGCGCCCGCCCCTCCGGTGCCCCGCTGTGGATCGACTGCGCGACGCTCTGCCGGCGAGGCATGTCGAGTGGCTGGCCACCTGTGGTTCAAACAATTCCAATGGTGACGTGGGTGGTGCCCGCACCGTCGGTCCCCTGCCCGTTCCAGGGCTCTCGCGGCCGGGCCGACAAACTCAGGATATGACGTATGGGCTGGTCAGGCCCGATGCGTGACGCTGTCCCCCGGCGTCGGGTGCCTTCGGCGCCCTGCCGCGGTGGTAGCCGGCGAGGTGATCCTCGAGCCGCCGCAGGGCCAGGTAGATGCCCAGGGTCAGCGCGGCGGGAGCCACGACGCCGCCGACGATGTCGACGAGGGTGAAGGCCCACGACGGGAGCGGTCCGACGAATACCCACAGCAGCTGGGACAGGGCGGTGACCGCGGCTCCGACGGCGATGAGGATGGTCGCGGATGACCAGCGTCGTCGGCCAGAGCTCGCAGGCTGTGGCGGCTGTGGGGTGCGGTCCCGGGACGTGAGGTGGATCTCGAGGCGACGCGCGAGCAGGTAGGTGCACACGAGCGCGAGGGCAGCTCCGGCGGTGCTGATGACCCAGCTCGTGGCCAGGGCCCACGTCTGGATGCCGGCGGTGTCGTGGGCTCCGGGCAAGGCCAGGAGGTAGTGCGCGAAGGCCCACAGCGCGGCGCCGGCGGTCAGCGGCAGGGCGAGGCGGCGCCGAGAGGGCGGCTGGTCCGCGGCCGTGATGGGCATGGCTCAGTGTCGCCGTCGCGGAGGCGGGCTGTCAGCACTGTCCTCGGACGGGTCAAGGCCGTGTATGGCGTCGTCGACGTCCTCGGCTGCTCAGCGGCTCTCAAGACCACCTGTGAGCGAGTTCCTCTCGCCGGCCCCACCGGTCGCGTCGTCGATCGTCAGCGTCCCGCTGTCGATCGCTGGCCGATCAGCGTCCCGCTGTCGATCGCTGGCCGGACAGCGTCCCGCTGTCGATCGCCGGTCGGGAAGGCTTCAGGCGCCGGGTCGGGTGAGTTCGTGCTCCACGGCCCGACGGATCCAGTTCGACAAGGACCTGTCGTCCGCCGCGGCGCGTCGGCGCACCTGCTCCAGCAGGTCCTCGGGGAAGCGCACGGGCACCGGGTCGCTCAGCTTGGCGGTGCCGCCTCGTCGGCGGCGGACCGGCGGTCCCTGGGGGGTCTGGTTGTGCGGGTCGGCGTAGAAGGCGTTCTCCTGCTCGGGCGTCATCGGGGCCGTCGCCGCAGGCTCCTGGTCGTGGGTGCTCATCGGTCCTCCCGGTAGCGGCGTGCGAGGTGGGCGGCTGCCTCGTAGCAGCCGATGGGTCGGCAGCGGCGATGGTCGCCGGAGCGCGATGGCGCGAGCGGCACGGTGAGCACTCTCCCGGCGACCTCGGCCACCATCAGCCAGTGCGCCGGTGGGGTGGCCGGGTAGAACAACGGGTCGCTCGCCCACGCCTCCTCGACGTCCTCGAGGCCCAGACCCGGGTGCGTGAAGAGGTGCGCGACCTGGCCGTCGACCTCGAAGGGCTCGTCGTCGAGGGCGTCGACATCGAACCTTTCCACGCGGTGAGCGTAATACGACCGACTACGGCTGGCTACGGCCGTCGACGACCGGGGCCCGTCCCGTATGGCGACCGCCTGCTGGCACGGCGAGGACCTCTTGGCGGTTCGAGGGATGACGGCGCTGCGGCCGTCCCGCAGGGGTGTCGGGTGCGGGACGGCCGCGCGAGCTCACCTGGACGTCACTCCGCCGGTCGGGGTCGCCCTGTCCGACCGGACGGAGGCGCCGGCGCGGGCCCCGGCGCGGTGGACGGCTCGGTACACGGTGGAGCGTCCGACGCCGAAGAGCTCGGCGACCTCCAGGGTCGTGTACTCCCCCGTGCCGACCAGCACCGCCAGGTGCGCCTCCTGCTTCGCGCTGAGCTTCGGCTGCCGGCCATGGAGGCGGCCCTTGGCCTTGGCGACCCGCACGCCCTCCCGGGTGCGCATGCGGATCAGATCGGCCTCGAACTCGGCGACCATGGCCAGCACGGTGAACAGCAACCGCCCGACCGGGTCCAGCGGGTCGTGCACCGACCCCCCGAGGCTGAGGCGGACCTGCCGGGCGGTCAGCTCCTCGGAGGATGCTGCGGGCATCCGGTATAGACCGGACGAGGCGGTCGAGCTTGGTCACCACGAGGGTGTCGCCCTCCCGGCAGGCGGCCATCGCCTCCCGCAGGCCCGGTCGGTCGCGGTTGGTGCCGGTCAGGCCGTGGTCGACGTAGACCCGCGCGGCCGGCACGCCGAGGGCCTGCAGGCCGTCGCGCTGGGCGGTGAGGTCCTGGCCGTCGGTGGACACGCGGGCGTAGCCCACCTGCAGTGCGGTCATGGCGAGACTCCCAAGGGGGTGGCCGCCCCGGGGCCTCCTCGCACCGGAGCCGGCAGCGGCGCGATGGCCGCCACCGGCGACGGTGACTCGACGGCACCGCCCGACACAAGTTAACTTGTCGGCATGGGCGTCGAGCCGGTCATCGCCGACAGCGCCCGCAAGCACGGCGTCAGCGACGAGGACATGCTTCACGCCTACGCCCACCCGCTGCGCGTCTTCGAGCTCGACGACGGCTTCACGATGGTCATCGGCGCCAACCGCGCCGCGATCGTCTACGAGGTCGGCGTGGTCGAGGGCGTGCTGGCCCCCGTCATCGTCCATGCCATGAAGGCCCGAGCGAAGTTCCTGAGGTGATGACCATGCCGCGCACCGTCCACGACATCCTCGCCCACGCCGACGAGCTCGCCCAGCGCTTCGAGGACTACGAGCCCTCCGAGCACGACGAGCGCGACCCGCAGAGCTACCTGGCCCTGCGGGAAGCGGTCCTGTCCCGCTCCCGAGCCGAGCGCTCGATCACCGAAGCCGTCGCCGGAGCACGCGCCCACGGGTACTCCTGGTCCTCGATCGGCGCCCTGCTCGGCACCTCCGGCGAAGCAGCACGCCAGCGCTACGGCAGCACCCAGGACGCCTGACCCCATCGCCCGCTCCTCTTTGTGTTCGATCTTCGTCGTAGGCCGGCGATGAAGTTGGCCCGTGCGACCACGCGTGGTCGGCAACGTCCCCAGCCACCACCCGTTGTCGTTCACTCGGTATCGACCACCGGGAGGCGGCGATTCGCACGCACATGTTCGACACGGGCCCGGTGGAGGGATGCGGCCGGTGTTCCACCGCTTGGCCCGGGGCGGTTGCGTAGCGTCCGGAGCATGTCCTACGACATCGCGGGGTGGGTGGGCCCTCAGCCCGAGGACAACGCCGAGGCTCTAGCCCGGTACGAGCAGCTTGCCGCCGTGGAGGACGTCGACGTCCCGGCGGCTCCGTCGCTGCAGGCGTTCCTGGCGGAGCTCCTGCAGGCGCTGCCCGATGACGAGATGTGGGCCTCGGAGCCGTCCGCAACCGCGGAGGGCGCTGGTGACCTGATGGACCTGAACCTGTCGTACTCCTCCTCGGCCCACGACCTGGCGCGCCTGGTCGACATCGCTCATCACCACGGGCTCGTGGTCTTCGACTTCCAGGGCGCCGACGGTGGTGACGTCTACCTGCCCCTGGAGGACGGGTCCGGCTACGCCGACCACATCGCGACACCACGAGCAGCGATCCCCACCCAGGTCGTCAAGAAGCGGGTCCGTGACGTCCTGCGCGCCGACCTCAAGGCCCTCGGGCTGATCAAGCGGGGGGCCTTCGTCTGGCACCGCGACCTCGGTGAAGGACGTGGCATCGAGGTCCAGGTCAACGTCCAGTCCCGAGACGGAGCACGAGACCTCAAAGTCGACGTCGACCTGCACCGCGGCCGCAATCCCCGCACCGGCTACCACGACACGTGGATGTGGGACCTCGGCCGCATGCTCACCGCAGCGGAGTGGCAGCAGGTCAACGCAGACCTCGAGACTCGCCGGCAGCAGGACCCCGACTCGATGGAGCAGTCGCTGTCCTGGGTGCCTCGAGAGGGCGGGTGGAGTCGCTACGACCTGGCTCTGCCCATCACGACCGACGACGACCTCGAGCACTGGCTGGCGATCGTGCACGAGGCCACGATCCGGACCTGCAGAGGACCGCTCGCGGAGCCTCAGCACCTTCCTGAGACCCAGCCCTTCGGAGCCTGAACCACCCCGACGACCCGTCCCAGCAAGCGACCCCCATCCGGCAACGCTGCTGCTGACGACGCTCCTCGGACGCCGCTTCGCCAGCTGCGTCCCAGCAGCCCCGTCCGGACCAGCGTCCCGGTCAACGCGCGTCATCTGAAGCAGCAAGGGGCGTCGCTGGTCGACAGCCGCCTCACGCTTCTCCCAGCACGGTCGGCCGCGCTGGGTCAGCGGCCGCCATCACGTTCCGCGGGCCTCGCCGGTCCGCGGGCACTGGCCAGCAATTCTCAGGCGTCGATGCGCTCGCGGTCCAGCTCGGCGGCCCCCTCGACGATGAAGTCCCGGCGGGGGGCGACCTCGCCGCCCATGAGCAGCTCGAAGACCCGCTCGGCGGCGGCGGCGTCCTCGACGCGGACCCGGCGCAGGGTGCGTCGGGCCGGGTCCATCGTCGTCTCCGCGAGCTGGTCGGCGTCCATCTCGCCGAGGCCCTTGTAGCGCTGGATGGAGTCCTTCCAGCGGCGTCCCTTCTTCTCCAGGTCGCGCAGCGTGCGGGTGAGCTCGGCCTCGGAGTACGTGTAGAGGACCTCGGCCGGACGGCGTCCGGCGCCGACGACCTCCACCCGGTGCAGCGGGGGGACGGCGGCGAAGACCCGCCCCGCCTCGACGAGAGGGCGCATGTACCGGAAGAACAGGGTCAGCAGCAGCGTGCGGATGTGCGCCCCGTCGACGTCGGCGTCCGTCATGACGATGACGCGCCCGTAGCGGGCCGCCTCCAGCTCGAAGGACCGGCCGGACCCGGCGCCGATGACCTGGAGGATGGCGGCGCACTCGGCGTTGCCGAGCATGTCCGCGAGCGAGGCCTTCTGGACGTTGAGGATCTTGCCGCGGATCGGCAGCAGGGCCTGGTACTCGCTGGCCCGGGCGTCCTTCGCCGTCCCGAGCGCGCTGTCGCCCTCGACGATGAAGAGCTCGCTGTGCCCGGGGTCGCTGCTGCGGCAGTCCTTGAGCTTGGTCGGCAGGGAGGAGCTCTCCAGCGCGCTCTTGCGCCGCTGCGTCTCGCGGTGCAGGCGCGCGCTGATGCGCGACCTCATCTCGGAGACGACCTTGTCCAGCACCGCGGCGGACTGCGTCCGGTCCTGCCGCGCGGTGGACCGCAGCCGCGCCGTCAGCTCGGTGTCGACGACCCGGCTGACGATGCCCCGCACCGCGGAGGTGCCGAGGACCTCCTTCGTCTGGCCCTCGAACTGCGGCTCGGCCAGACGGACGGTGAGGACGGCCGTCAGGCCGGCCAGGACGTCGTCGCGCTCGAGCCTGTCGCCTCCCGGCTTGCTCGAGAAGCTGACCTTCAGCCGACGGGCGTTCTCCTCGATCACCTTCTTCAGGACCTTCTGCAGCGCCGCCTCGAACCCGGCGACGTGCGTGCCCCCCTTGGGCGTCGCGATGATGTTGACGAAGCTGCGCAGCGTCGTGTCGTACCCGGTGCCCCAGCGCAGCGCGACGTCGACGACGCACTCGCGCTCGACCTCCGTCGGCTCCAGGTGCCCCATCGCGTCGAGCACCGGCACCGTCTCGGTGAACCGGCCGCTCCCCTGCAGCCGCCACACGTCGCTCACGGGTGCGTCGGTGGCCAGGTGGTCGGCGAACTCGGCGATGCCGCCGTCGAAGCGGAGCTCCTCCGTGCGCGCACCCTCGGCCCCGTCCCGGGCGTCGACGAGGACGAGGTGGAGGCCCGGCACGAGGAAGGCGGTCTGCCGGGCGCGGGCCAAGAGCTCCTCGTAGGAGAAGGCCGCCTCCCGCAGGAAGACCTGCGGGTCGGCCCAGTAGCGCACGCGCGTGCCGCTGGGGGCTCCCTTCCGGGCCCTCCCGCTGACGTGCAGCTCGGAGGAGTCCGTGAAGGGCGTGAAGGGCGCGTCCGCCCGGGGCCCGGCGTCGCCGTCGTCGAAGACGCCGGGCTCTCCGCGACGGAAGCTCATCGCGTGGGTCCGGCCGCCGCGGTCGACCTCGACGTCGAGGCGGGCGGACAGGGCGTTGACGACGGAGGCCCCGACGCCGTGGAGCCCGCCCGAGGCGGCGTACGAGCCACCGCCGAACTTGCCGCCCGCGTGGAGCTTGGTGAAGACCACCTCGACGCCGGACAGGCCGGTCTTGGGCTCGGCGTCGACGGGGATGCCGCGCCCGTCGTCGCGGACCTCGACGGAGCCGTCCGCGTGCAGGACGACGTCGATCCGGCTCGCGTGCCCCCCGAGGGCCTCGTCGACGGCGTTGTCGATGACCTCCCACAGGCAGTGCATGAGGCCCCGGGAGTCGGTGGAGCCGACGTACATGCCGGGGCGCTTGCGGACGGCCTCGAGACCCTCGAGCACCGACAGGTGCCGGGCGGTGTAGGCGTCGTCCCGGGAGGCGGCGCCGCCGGCACGCGGGCGCGGCGCGGACGCCCGCCCCGCCGCCACCTGCTGCTGCGACGTCGGCTGCTCCGACGTCGGCTGCTGCTCTGACGTCTGCTGGGCCACGCCTCCAGGCTAGACGGCGGGTGCGACGGCGCCCGGGACCGCGACGCCGGCCGGTCGGTGGTCCGGTAGGCAGCCCGGTCGGGGACCCGGTCGGGGGCCGATGCGCCGGACGGGTGAGCGAGCCGGCGCGGGAGCGGCCGGGCGCGGGTTTCTCCCGTGGCGAACGGCCGCGGCGCCGATGGGGGAACGGAGCGGCCGTGGTGCACTGTTGGACCTCCCGAGACCACGGGACCGCTCGTGGAGACTCCTGCGCCACCGAGAGCACCTGGGAAGGACGCCGTGAACGCCACCCTGGCCCCTGAGAACCTCACCGCCGCCGACCGCTGCGACCGCTGCGGCGCCCAGGCCTACCTCCTGGTCACGCTCCCGTCCGGCGGCGAGCTGTACTTCTGCAACCACCACGGCCGCGAGCACGAGGAGAGCCTGCGCGAGTCGGGCGCCGACATCGTCGACGAGTCCTCGCGGCTCGCCGGCTCCTGACGCACCGACCCGTGACCGGGCGGCCCCTGCTCCCGGCTGCCGCACCCCGGCCGTCGTCCCCGCGTGGGACGGCGGCCGTCGTGCGTCCGGGCCGTCCCGGCGGGGGCGCGCGGCGCGGGCGGCGCCGTGGGTGAGCTGCTCGACGGCTTCGCCGGGACGGTCACCGTGCTCGCCGGCGCCGGCGTCGTCGTCGGGGTGGTCGGCACGGTCGTGCCGGTCCTGCCCGGCGGCCTGCTCGTCGCCGCGTCCGTCCTGGTCTGGGCGCTCGTCACCGGGGGCGCCGCGTGGTGGGTCCTCGTCGGCGTCGTCGTCGTGCTCGCCGCGGGCCAGCTGCTCGAGTACCTCACCGCGGGGGTCTCGCTCAAGCGCGCCGGTGTGCCCAACCGGTCCCTGGTCGTCGCGGGGCTCGTGGGCGTCGTCGGCTTCTTCGTCGTCCCGGTCCTGGGCCTCGTGCTCGGCTTCCTCGGCGGCCTCTACCTCGCCGAACGGCACCGCCAGCCCGACGCCGCCGCCGCGTGGGCGAGCACGAAGACCGGCCTGCGCGCCGCCGGCGTCGCGCTGCTCATCGAGCTGGCCGCCGTCCTCGTCTGCGCGACGCTGTGGTTCACCGCCGTGCTGTGGTGGCTGCCGTGAGCGGCGACGACGTGGTCCCCTCGCCCGGGCCCGGGCCGGACGCGGGGCCCACCCACGCCGCGCTCCTGGCGGCCCGGGCGCTGGTCGTGCACGACCTCGCCGCCCGCGGCCTCGACGCCGCTCCCGTCGTCGACCTCGTGGACGCCCGCGTGCGCGAGCGCCGCTGGTGGCTGGACGCGTGGCCCGAGGGCGCCGAGCACGTCGCCGGCCAGGTGGCCCAGGACGTGCAGGAGGCCCTCCTCGACGAGCTCGGCACGCGCTGGCCCCTGTGCCCGCTGCCGCACGAGGACGCACCCCCGTCCGGCCGGGAGCCGCACGCGCTGCACGTCCTGCCGGACCTCGGCCCCGACCCCCACTGGGTCTGCGAGGAGAGCGGCGACGCGCTGGCGCCGCTGGGGGCGCTGCCCCGCTGACGTCGGGAACCCCCCGGGACGCAGGACGGCCCCAGACCCTCGTCGAGGGTCCGGGGCCGTCCTGCGCGACCGGTGGTCGGATCAGTCCAGGTAGTCCCGCAGCACCTGGCTGCGCGACGGGTGGCGCAGCTTGGACATGGTCTTGGACTCGATCTGGCGGATCCGCTCGCGGGTGACGCCGTAGACCTTGCCGATCTCGTCCAGCGTCTTCGGCTGCCCGTCGGTGAGGCCGAAGCGCATGGACACCACGCCCGCCTCGCGCTCGGACAGCGTGTCGAGCACCGAGTGCAGCTGCTCCTGCAGGAGCGTGAAGGACACCGCGTCCGCGGGGACGACGGCCTCGGAGTCCTCGATGAGGTCCCCGAACTCGCTGTCGCCGTCCTCACCCAGGGGGGTCGACAGCGAGATGGGCTCGCGACCGTACTTCTGGACCTCGACGACCTTCTCGGGCGTCATGTCCAGCTCCTTGGCGAGCTCCTCCGGGGTGGGCTCGCGACCCAGGTCCTGGAGCATCTGCCGCTGGACGCGGGCCAGCTTGTTGATGACCTCGACCATGTGGACCGGGATGCGGATGGTCCGCGCCTGGTCGGCCATGGCGCGCGTGATGGCCTGGCGGATCCACCACGTCGCGTACGTCGAGAACTTGTAGCCCTTGGTGTAGTCGAACTTCTCGACCGCGCGGATGAGCCCGAGGTTGCCCTCCTGGATGAGGTCCAGGAACAGCATCCCGCGGCCCGTGTACCGCTTGGCGAGGGAGACGACGAGGCGCAGGTTCGCCTCGAGCAGGTGGTTCTTGGCGCGGCGCCCGTCGTGCGCGATCCACTGCAGCTCGCGGTGGTAGCGGGCGTCGGTGACCTCGCCGGAGGTCATCCGCTCCTCGGCGAACAGGCCGGCCTCGATGCGCTTGGCGAGCTCGACCTCCTGCTCGGCGTTGAGGAGGGCGACCTTGCCGATCTGCTTGAGGTAGTCCTTGACCGGGTCGGCCGTCGCGCCGGCGGTGACGACCTGGACCGCCGGGGCGTCCTCGTCGTCGTCGTCGCGCAGGACGAAGGAGTCGCCCTTGCCCTCGGGCTGGTTCTTGGCGTCCGCCTCGTCGGTCTCGCGGACGGTGGGACGGGCTGCGGCGTCCTCGTCGGCCAGCGTGTCGGCGACGTCGGGGGCGACGACCTCGGTGGGACCGGTCGCGGCCGCCTTGGCGCGGGACGCGGGGGCGCTCTTCGCGCCGTCCTTCGCCGCCCCGTCCTTCGCCGCCCCGTCCTTGCCGGCGTCCTTCGCCCCGCCGGCCGTGCTCTTCGCCCGCGTGGAGGTCGAGCGGGTCGAGGTGGTCTTCGCCGCCGTCTTGCGGGTCGTCGCGCTCTTCGTCGCCTTCTTCGGCGCCGGGCGGGCGGGCGGCTCGTCCGTCGCGGGCGCCTCGTCGTCCGTGGCGACCGCGGCCGTGGCCGCGGCGCGGGTGCGGGTCGCGGCGGCGGTGCGCTTCGCGCGGGCGGCCACCGGCTGCGGGTCGTCGACCACCACCGTGACGGAGGCCTCGTCGAGGGCCCGCAGGACCGACTTCATGCGGGACATGGGCACGTCGGCGCTCTCGCACGCGCTGCGCAGGCTCGTCGCGGTGACGCTGCCGGAGGACCGTCCGGAGGCGAGGAGCTCCTGGAGCTGCGGGTGGGCGAACTCCGCGGGGAGCTGCTGGGAGGAGGTGCTGGTGGGGCTGGGGACCGACGACACGGACTGCCTTCCGTCGAGGTGGACGAGCAGGGGCGGGGCCGGCGCGCCGCGAGGACGTCCGACCGACGGCGCGAGCCGCCCGGGGTGGTGCGGTGCGGACCTCCGGCCCCGGGTGCTCCCGGTGCTCCTGAGGCCCTGCTGGCTCTCACCGGTCAACGAGCGGCTGCCGCGGTTCATGCCCCGTGCCGGGCGATGTTTTCGGGCATGACGAGACCGGTGGTTCGCAAGCCCCATGGTCGCACAGCGGCCGCGGTGGTCGGGGAGGTGGTCGCCCGCCCTCACGGACCGGGCGACGGGTCAGGCCGGGGGCTTGACCGCCAGGACGGGGCAGGGCGCGTCGAAGAGGATGCGCTGCGCCCCGGAGCCGAGGATCAGCTTCCCGACGGGCGTGCGGCGGCGCAGGCCGATGACGACCAGGCTGGCGCCGGCCTGGGTGGCGACCGCGATGAGGTCCTCCGAGGGCTCCGAGCCGGGCGAGAGCGTGCGCAGCTCGTAGGGCGGTGCGTCGTCCCCGGAGCCGAGGGCAGATTCGACCTGCGGCCGGAGCTCGTCGAGGGCGCGGGCGCTGGTGCCCTCCGGGTCCGGGTCGTCCGGGTCCGCGCGCCGGTTGTCGACGACGACGACGCGCGCGGCACGGCGGGAGGCCTCGGCCAGGCCCGCCGCGAGGGCCGCCCTGCCCTCCCGCGTCGGCACGTACCCGACGACCACGGTCATGAGGCCTCCTCGGTGCGGGTCCCCCGGCCGGCCGCCGCGGTCGCGCCGCGGACGCTACCCGACACCGCCCTCCCGACCGGTCCCCTCCGACGGGTGGATTCGGGGCGAGCACGCGCGCGCGGGACGGGCGGCGCCCTCGACCGGCTGCGTAGCGTGCCCGACGTGGACCACCGGCGTGGACGACCGGCGGGGACGACCGGCGACGGCGCGGGGGGCACGGGTGGGTGACGGGGACGGGTGGGTCGTCTCGGCCTCCGGCGAGCGCCGCTGGGGCCGCTTCGGGGCCGCCGGCCTCCTGCTCGTCGACGGGGGCGCCCGCCGGCGGGCGTCGGGGCACGCCGGGGGTCGCGCCGTCCTGCTGCAGCTGCGGGCGGGGTGGACGCACCTCGGCGGCACCTGGGGCGTCCCCGGGGGCGCCCTCGACAGCCACGAGGACGCCGTCGCCGGCGCGCTGCGCGAGGCGCACGAGGAGACGGGGCTGGACCCCGCCGCCGTGGAGGTGCTCGACGAGCGCGTGACGGCCGACCTCGGGACGTGGCGCTACACGGTCGTGCTGGCACGGCTGCGCGCCGACGCCCCGGTGCAGCGCCCGCACGCGGCGACCGCGGAGTCCGACGAGGTGCGCTGGGTCGCCCTGGCGCACGTGGCCGACCTGCCGCTGCACCCGGGCCTGGCGACGACGTGGCCGGGGCTCAGGCGGTGGGCGGAGGCCGACCTGCCGCCCTGAGCCACCCCGCGCCGCCCGGCCTCGCACGTCACAGGCGCGGCCGGCCCCCGGTGCGTCCGGGGCCACCGGGCCGCCCCAGCAGGTCCCGCACGAGCGCGCCCACGGCGTCCACCTCGACGAGGAACCCGTCGTGCCCGGCCTGCGAGGTGATGACGTGCACGGGGCCGGCGCCCGGCAGGTCGTCGGCGAGCGCCTCGCCGGCGGCGACCGGGTACAGACGGTCGGAGCTGACGGCGGCGACGAGCGGCGTCGCCGTGACCCGGGACAGGGCACGGGCGCGCCCACCACGCCCGCGACCGACGTCGTGGCCGTTCATCGCGCGCGTCAGGACGACGTAGCTGCCCGCGTCGAAGCGCCGGACGAGCTTGTCGGCGTGGTGGTCGAGGTAGGACTCGACGGCGTAGCGCCCGCCCCGGGCGGGGTCCTCGCCCTCCTGCGCCCGGCGGCCGAAGCGCGCGTCGACCTCCTGCGCGCTGCGGTAGGTCGTGTGGGCGATGCGGCGCGCCACCCCGAGCCCGTGGTGGGGGCCCGTGCCGGCCGGGGCGCCGTGGTAGTCGCCGCCCGCGTACCCGGGGTCCCCCTCGATCGCGGCGAGCTGGGCCGCGGCCCAGGCGATCTGGTCCGCGCTCGCCTCCGCGCACGCCGCGAGGACGAGGACGCGCCGCACCCGGTCGGGGGCGCCGACGGCCCACTCCAGCGCGCGCATGCCGCCCATCGAGCCGCCCACGACGAGGGCGAAGGACCCGACGCCGAGCGCGTCGGCGAGCGCCTCCTCGGCCGCGACCTGGTCGCGGACCGTGACGGCCGGGAAGCGGCTGCCCCAGGGCCGTCCGTCCGGCGACGGCGAGGCCGGGCCCGTCGTGCCGCGGCACCCCCCGAGGGCGTTCGGCGCGAGGACGCACCACCGGTCGGTGTCCAGCGGCAGACCGGGACCCACGAGGCCCTCCCACCACCCGGGCGTCGGGTGGCCCTCCCCCTGGGGACCCACGACGTGGCTGTCCCCGGTGAGCGCGTGGCAGACGAGGACGACGTTGCCGCCGTCCTCGTCCGGCACCCCCCAGCTCTCGTAGGTCATCTCGACGTCGGGCAGCACCCGGCCCGACTCCAGGCGGAGGTCCCCCACCGCGACCGACCGACGGTCGCCGACGGGCTCCCCCGGGAACCAGGCACCGCTCGCCGGCGGTGGGCCCGCGGACGGAAGCGGGGCCGCGGACGGAGGCGGGGCCGCGGACGGAGGCGGGGACGTGGACGGGGCCGTGGCCGCGGACGGAGGCGGGCACGGAGCCGAGCCGGCGCGCGAGGTCCGGACCGCCGCGGCGGGCGAGGAGGTGACGGCCACGGCGGCCTCCGGTCGTGAGGGGCCGTGCGTCGCCGGCCCGCGCTTGCCCGCCGCGGACCGGCGGGCCCGGTCATCACCCGGGGCACCCCACCGCGGAGGAGGGTTGCCGCCCAGCGAGCCGGGGCTCCGCGCTGGGACTCATGACCTGCCCTCGACGCTACCCGGCGCGGCGCGACGCCCTCAAGCCGCCTCGGGCGCCACGACCGTCGGCGCCCCACCACCGGTCGTGCGCGACCCGTCAGCCCCGGGACGCCTCCGCGTCGAGGACGCGCCGGGCCCGCACCCAGGCCGGCGCCGCACCGGCGTCGACGAGGTCGAGCACGAGGCGCGCCATCGGGCAGGCCCGGCGGACCTGCAGCGCCCGCTCGGCGCAGACGACGGCACGGGCGCCGTCCCCGCACCACCAGGCCGACCACGCGAGCGCACCCAGCGCGTCGGCCCCGTCGGCGCCCGGCAGGTGGCGAACGACGGCCGCCAGGACGGCCACGACCGGGTCGAGGACCTCGTGCACCGGCTCGCGCGCCCCCTCGGGCGCGCCGACCACGCCTTCCAGGAGCGCCTCGGCCCGCTCGTCAGGGCCCGTGAGGGCCATCTGCTCCGGCAGGTCGCCGGCACCCTCGAGGCAGGAGACGAGGACCGCGTCGCGCACCCAGGGGTCGCGCAGGCTCGCGCCCAGCCGCCCGAGCAGCACCGGGTCGTGCCGCTCCTCCCGCACGCCCGAGGTGCTCCCGGCGGCAGCGGCCGCGGCGAGCCGCTCGACCTCGGCGGCCCGGCGGAAGGCGGCGACCGCCTCGCCGCGCACCCGCGCGGCCCGTGCCGCGTCCTGGGAGCAGCGCAGCAGCCGGCGGCGTTCCGCGGCCGCTCCGCGGCGGGCGTCCGCGCACGCGGCCGTCGGCGCGGCGGCGACGTCCCGCACCAGCTCCGCGCGGGAGCCGAGCGGCGAGGACCCGCGCGAGACCATCTCCGCCGCCACGACGCTGGAGTCCAGCGCCGCGAGCGGGACGCCGTCCGCGGGGCAGCAGCGCTCGTCGCGGCAGCCGAGCGACCGGTAGCGGCTCCCGTCCACCCACCAGGCGTCCATCAGCGGCACCCCCGCCGACGCGCACGCCGGCCCGAGGAGCGCCTCGACGAGGCCGGGCAGGCCCGCCTCCCGCGGGTCGACGGCGGCGAGGGGGTCCGGCTCCGGCGCCGGCTCGTAGACGACGGCCACGACGGCCGACGCGCCGTCCTGCCGCACCAGCGCGACGAGCCGGTCGAGGACGGCCCCGACCTCCTCGACGAGGTCGCCGTCCACGCACCGCCGGGCGAGGGCCCGTCGCCGCTGCACCGTGAGGTCGGGCAGGTCGGCGCGCACGACCAGCCCGACGCGGCGGCGCCCGCCGCGCAGGCTCACGAGGACGAGGCTCCGCTCGGGGCGGAAGCCAAGCTGGTGCGGGACGAGGGCGAGGAGGTCACGCGGGTCCTGCACGCGCAGGACCACCTCGGGCGGCTGCGTGCAGGGGCCGCCGGACGGTCGGCCGACCGGCGGGACCGGCCCCGTCGACGACGGGGTCGGGCCGGGGCGCCGGGCCCGCCCGCCCCGGCTCGGTCGGCGGCGGGAGGAGGGCTGCGGAGACGTCGTCATGCGCCGGAGGGTGGCCCCGGGACGCGGGGTCCCGCAGCGGTCGTCCACAGGCCCCGCGCCGCCGGCCTCTCCGGGAGCGGCCCTCCCGGGAGCGGCCCGTCCGGGGCGGTCCGGGGGGAGGAGTCCTGCGCGGGACCCGGGGGCAGGCTCCGTCACGGCGCCCGGCGGACGCCCGACGGCGACGTCGGCGCGGCGTCAGACGACGACGTGGCCCTCGACCGTCTCGCCGCGGGGGGCGCGGGCGGACGGGCCGCTCGCGGTGGCGCCGCCGCGCTCGGGGCCGTCAGCAGCCGTGGAGGACTCCCAGCGCAGGAAGGCGCTGGTCTCGTCGAGCACGGCGCCGGCCAGCCAGGCGAGCACCAGGGCGTCGTCCGCGAAGCCGGCCAGCAGGAGCACGGCCTCGGGCACGAGGTCGACGGGCGACACCACGTAGACGACGGCCAGCGCCATGAGCCCGAGCTTGCGCGCGGTCGTGCCGGGGTAGCGCCCGCGCAGCGTGGCGACGACGAGGCGCGGCAGCGCGGAGAGCTGGTCCGGCAGGCCCGGGTCACCCGCCCGGCGCGAGCGCCAGAAGGCGGCGGCGAGGGCGCGGAAGGCGCCGGCGGAGTGCGTGGATGCGGTCACGGGGGTCCTCCTGGGGGCCTCGGGCGGGTCTCCAGGGTAGGCGGCCCGCCGCCCGTCGAGCCCGCCCCGGCTGCCCCGGCCACGGCGGCCGGGACGCGCACGTGCGCTCAGCGCCGCGCGAGCCCGCCGAGCCCGCCGGCCGGGAAGTCCTCCTGCGCCCGACGGCCGATCCCGCGCATGAGCCACGCGTCGGCGCCGGCGCCGACGACGCCGCCGGCCACCGGCACGAAGCGGCCCAGCCGGCCCAGGGTCCGCGCGCCCATCTGGCCGAGCAGACGGAAGCCGACGCCCTTGTTGACGGCCATGCGCGCCGGCGCCGGCAGACCGCGCAGCAGGGTCCGCGACAGCAGGCCCCCGCCGGCACCGGCGACCGGCAGCGAGCTCCCGGCCCCGACGAGGCTGTCCAGGACGGCGGCGCGGACGCCGGCGTCCTGCAGGTCGTACCCGCGCAGGTGGGCGGTCCCGGCGGCGAGGCGGGTCCCCAGGGCGTAGAAGCCGACGACGTTCGCGGGCAGCGCGACGGGCAGCGTGACGAGCCCGCCGAGGCCGGTGACGAAGCCCTCCACGCCGGCGAGGCGCAGGTGGGAGCGCGCGAGCCGGCGGACGGCGTCCTCGACGTCGCCGTCCGCGGAGCGCAGCGCGGCGTCGGCCACCTCGTGCGCGGCGTCCAGCGGGCCGACGCCGCGGATGCCGAGGTCGACGAGGCGGTGGACGAGCCCGGACGCCGCCTTCTCCCGGTCGTCGGCCTCGGGTGCGGTCTCGCGGTCTGGCATGGGTCCTCCGGTACGGGCGCGGGTGGTGCCGCGGTCGGCGGCGCGGTGGGCGGCTCCCCGGCCGCCCGGCGCCCCGGGATGTCGGGGGGCGCCCCCATGATGGCCGCGTGCTGCTCTCCGTGCTCGCCGCCTCGCTCGAGGAGGTCGCCGCCACGTCGTCGCGCCGCGCGAAGGCGGAGGTCGTCGCGGGGGTGCTGCGCGCGGCGGCCTCCGGCGGGGCCGACGAGCGAGAGGTCGTCGTCCGCTACCTGGAGGGCGAGCTGCGGCAGCGGCGCACGGGCCTGGGGTGGCGCTCCCTCGCGGACCCGCCGTCCCCCGCGACGGAGCCCGTGCTCGAGGTCCTCGACGTGGACACCGCGATGGCCTCGGCGGCCGTGCAGTCCGGGACCGGCGCCGACGGGCGCCGCCGCCGGCTGCTGCAGGACGTGCTCGCCGCGGCCACGGCCCCCGAGCAGCGCCTCGTCGCCGGCCTCGTCTCGGGCGAGCTGCGCCAGGGCGCCCAGCGCGGCGTGCTCGTCGAGGGGCTGGCGCTGGCCGCCGGGGTCCCCGCCGCCGCCGTGCGCCGGGCGCTGACCCTCTCCGGGGACGTCGCCGAGGTGGCCGCCACCGCGCTGGGCGCGGCCGACCCGGACGCGGCGCGCAGCGCCCTCGCGGCCGTCGCCCTTCGCCTCGGACGCCCCGTCTCCCCCATGCTCGCGGCGTCGGCGCCCTCGCTGGCGGCTGCCCTGGAGCGCACCGGGACGGCACTCGTGGAGTGGAAGCTCGACGGCGTGCGGGTCCAGGTGCACCGCGACGAGCAGGGGGTCCGGGTCTGGACCCGCACCCTCGAGGAGGTCACCGCGCGCCTGCCCGAGGTCGTCGCCGCGGTGGCGGCCCTGCCCGCGCGCACCCTCGTCCTCGACGGCGAGGTGCTGGCGCTGCGCCGCCGGGGCCCGGACGACGAGGGGACGGAGGCCTCGACCGGGGACGCGGGCGGCGGGTCCGAGGTCGGGACCGAGGCCGGGACCGGGGCCGGGGCGGCGCCGTGGCGGGCACGGCGACCCGCGCCGTTCCAGCAGACGTCCTCGCGGGTGGCCACGCGTCGACCCGGCGACCCCGGTGGGCCGGCCGCCGCGGGCGCCGACGGCACCGGGTCCCCCGACCCGCTGCAGCTCGTGCTGTTCGACGTCCTGCACCGGGACGGCGAGGACCTGCTCGACGCGCCGCAGCTCCGCCGGCGCGAGGTGCTGCTCGACCTCGCGCCGGACCTCGCGGTCCCCGGCGTGGCGGGCTCCGCCGAGGACCCGGCGGCGGCCGCGGCGCTCTCCGCCGCGGCGCTGGCGCTCGGGCACGAGGGCGTCGTCGTCAAGGCGGCGCAGGCTCCGTACGCGGCCGGACGGCGCGGCGCCGCGTGGGTCAAGGTCAAGCCGCGCCTGACGCTCGACCTCGTCGTCCTCGCCGTCGAGCACGGCTCCGGGCGCCGGCGGGGCACGCTGTCGAACCTGTGGCTCGGCGCCCGCGACCCGCACGGCAGGTTCGGTCCCGAGGGCGGCTTCGTCATGCTCGGCAAGACGTTCAAGGGTCTGACCGACACCATGCTCGCCTGGCAGACCGAGCGCCTGCGCGCCCTCGCCGTCGCCGACGAGGGCGGGGTCGTGCGCGTGCGGCCCGAGCTCGTCGTCGAGATCGCCCTCGACGGGGTGCAGACCTCGCCCCGCTACCCCGCCGGCCTCGCCCTGCGCTTCGCGCGCGTGCTCGCGCACCGGCCCGACAAGCCCGCGGCGGAGGCGGACGTCGTCGAGGAGCTCGAGCGCCTGCACGCGGCCGCCGCCGGCCCGGCGTGAACGACGGCCCCAGGGACAGCGGTGCCGGCACCGGCGCCGGTGCCGCCGCGCGCGAGGACGGGCGCGGCGCACCGCCACCGGCGGCCGACGACCTGCTCGCCGTCGTGCGCGGCCCCTCGGGCCTGGGGCTCGCCGACGCCCGCCGAGCCTGGGCCGTCCCGGCCCGCGGGCCGGTCGAGGCCTCCGCCGTGCTCGCCGCGCTCGAGCGCGATCGCTCGCCCCGCTGGGTGCTGTGGTCCTCCCGGGAGCTGCTGGTCCCCCTCCTGCGGGTGGCGCCCGACCTGCGCCTCGCGCGGGCCTGGGACCTCGTCGCCGTCCACCGCCTGCTCGCGGGCGGCGCCGAGGACGCCCCGTCGACCGTGCACGCCGACGCCGCCGGGCTCGACCCGCGGGGGGCTCCCGCCGCGGGCCAGCTGGACCTCGCCGGTGACGGGGCCACCGACGTGCCGGAGGAGGACGACGGGCCGCTGCGCGCGGACGGCCACGTGCGGGGCGACTGGGCCGACGGCGGCTGGTCGGACACCCCGCGGCGGGCGGCCCGGTGGGCGGCGCTAGCGCTCGCCACGGCGGGGCGCCAGCACGCGCAGCTGACCGCGGGCGCCGGGGCGGGGTCCGCCGGTGCTCTCCAGACGGCCCGGTCGGAGTCCGCCGCCGCCCTGCTCGCCGTCGAGCTGGGCGCGGGCGGGCTGCCCTTCGACGTCGCCGCGGCGCGCGAGGTCGTCGACCGTCTCGTCGGCCCGCCGCCGCGGGACGAGCGCGAGGCGGCGGCCCGCCGCGCCGACCGGGACGCCCCGGTCCTCGCGCTGCTGGGCGACCCGGGGGTGGACCTCCGCAGCCCGCACCAGGTGCGGGCGGCGCTGGAGGAGCTCGGCCTGGACCTGCCTGACACGCGCTCGTGGCGGCTGGAGCAGATGGCGGCCGAGCCCGGCGCGCCCGCGGTGCTGGCCGCGCTGCTGGCCTGGCGGCAGCGGGAGCGCTTCGCCGTCGCCTCCGGGCACCGGTGGCTCGAGGAGCACGTCGCCGGCGGGCGGCTGCGCGCGTCCTGGTCGGCCAGCGACGGGGGCGCCGGTCGGATGACCGCCTCCGGCGGCGTCCACAGCCTCCCGCGCGAGCTGCGCGGCGCCGTCCGCGCCGAACCGGGGCACCTGCTCGTGCGGGCCGACCTCGGGCAGGTGGAGCCGCGGGTCCTCGCCGTCGTCTCCGGCGACGCGGGCCTGGCGCGCGCCGCGGAGGCCGACGACCTCTACTCCCCCGTCGCCGCCCGCCTCGGCGTCGCCCGGGAGGTCGCGAAGGTCGCCGTGCTCGCCGCGATGTACGGCCAGACCAGCGGCGCCGCCGGCGAGGCGCTCGCCGCCATGGAGCGCGCCTACCCGGTGGCGACGGGCTTCCTCGTGGACGCGGCGCGCCGCGGCGCCGCGGGCGAGGACGTCCGCACCGCCGGGGGGCGCCGCGTCCGGGGCCGCGCGGTCGACGACGTGCCCGTCGAGGCCGGGACCGTCGCGCTGGACCGGCACCGCCAGGCGCTGGCCGCCCGGGGCCGCTACACGCGCAACGCCGTCGTCCAGGGGTCGGCGGCGGAGCTGTTCAAGGCGTGGGCCGCCACCGTGCGCGCCCGCCTGCTGGCGGGCGAGGACGGGGAGGTCGTCCTGTGCCTGCACGACGAGCTCCTGCTCCACGTCCGTGCCGGCGCGGCCGAGCGGGTCGCGCGCGAGCTCGTGGCCGACCTCGGCGCCGCGTCCTCCCGCTGGTGCCGGGCGGTAGGCGGACCACCGGTGCGCTTCACCGCCGACGTCGCGGTCGTCGAGCGGTGGTCCCAGGCGAAGGGCTGAGCCGTCACCCGTGCCCGGCGTCCGGGGCCGGCCCGGGGTCGGCGTCCGGGGTCGGCGTCCGGGACCGGCGAGGCGTCGGGCCCGGGGTCAGGCGCGGCGCTGGTCGAAGGCCGGCCAGGGCGCGTCCGCGGGGCGCAGCGTGGCCCACCCGCGGGCGCGGGCGGCGGAGGCGGCGAGGAGCGCGACGACGGCCGTGGGGTTGTGCAGGCGCCCGGCGAGCACGGCGTCGACGGCCTCGTCGAGCGGGACCCAGCGCAGCACCATGTCGGCCTCCTCGTGCTCGCGGGCGAAGCGCTCGCCCTCGGGCACGGGGGCGAGGTCGCGGGCCAGGTACACGCGCAGCGCCTCGTCCGAGCCGCCGGGCGTGCTGTACCACTCGGCGAGCACGTCGTAGCGGCCGGCGACGAGGTCGGCCTCCTCCCGCAGCTCCCGGGCGGCGGCGTCCTGCGGCGCCTCCCCCGGCTCGTCGAGCAGGCCCGCGGGCACCTCCCACAGCTCGTGCCGCACGGGGTGGCGGTACTGGCGCAGCAGCAGCACCCGCTCGTCCTCGTCGAGCGCGAGGATGCCGACCGCACCCGGGTGCACGACCTTGTCGCGCCGCACCGGCTCGTCGCCGCCGAGGTCGACGCGCTCGCTCGCGACGTCCCAGACGGCGCCGTCGAAGACGACCTCCGAGGAGCGCACGGGCCGTGGGGCGAGGACGTCGGCCAGGGGCCCGGCCGCCTCGTCCCGCTCGTCGGCGCTCACGCGAGCACCTCGTCGACCTCGACGAGCCGCTCCTCGCGCTGGCGGGCCACGGCCGCCTCGACGAGACCGGCGAACAGCGGGTGCGCGCGCGTCGGGCGCGACCGGAACTCGGGGTGCGCCTGCGTGCCCACGTAGTACGGGTGCACCTCGCGGGGGAGCTCGACGAACTCCACGAGCGCCCGGTCCGGCGACTGCCCGGACACGACGAGGCCGGACGCCTCGAGCTGCTCGCGGTAGGCGTTGCTCACCTCGTAGCGGTGCCGGTGGCGCTCGTGCACGAGCTCGCTGCCGTAGGTCTGCGCCACGACCGAGCCGGGCGTCAGCGCCGCCGGGTAGAGCCCGAGGCGCATGGTGCCCCCGAGGTCGCCCGCCCCCTCGACGAAGGCCTTCTGCTCCTCCATCGTGGCGACGACGGGGTGCGGCGTGGAGGGGTCGAACTCAGAGCTGGAGGCGCCCTCGAGCCCCGCGAGCGAGCGGGCGGCCTCGATGACCATGCACTGCAGCCCGAGGCACAGGCCGAGCGTGGGGACGCGGTGCTCCCGGGCCCACGTCAGCGCGCCGAGCTTGCCCTCGATGCCGCGGACGCCGAAGCCGCCGGGCACGCAGACGGCGTCGACGCCGGAGAGGGCGCGGCGGGCGCCGTCGGGGCTCGCGCACTCGTCCGAGGCGACCCACTGGAGGACGACGCGGGCGTCGGCGGCGAAGCCCCCGGCGCGCAGGGCCTCGGTGACGGACAGGTAGGCGTCGGGCAGGTCGACGTACTTGCCGACGAGCGCGACCCGGACGGTGTGCCGCGGGGCGTGCACCCGCTGCAGGAGCCGGTCCCACTCGCTCCAGTCGACGTCCCGGAACGGCAGCCCGAGCCGCTGGACGATGTAGGCGTCGAGCCCCTCGGCGTGCAGCACCTTGGGGATGTCGTAGATGGACGGCGCGTCGACGGCGTTGGCGACGGCGGCCTCGTCGACGTCGCAGCTGCTGGCGATCTTGCGCTTGATGCCCTCGGGGATCGGTCGGTCCGAGCGGCAGACGACGGCGTCGGGCTGGATCCCGATGTTGCGCAGCGCGGCCACCGAGTGCTGCGTGGGCTTGGTCTTCAGCTCCCCGCTCGGCCCGATGTAGGGCACGAGCGAGACGTGGACGAAGAAGACGTCGTCGCGGCCGACGTCGCGGCGCACCTGCCGGGCGGCCTCGAGGAAGGGGAGGGACTCGATGTCACCGACCGTGCCGCCGACCTCGGTGATGATGACGTCGGGCGCCGGCTCGCCGTCCGGCCCGGGCTGGGCCTTGGCGCGCATCCGCGCCTTGATCTCGTCGGTGATGTGCGGGATCACCTGCACGGTGTCGCCGAGGTACTCCCCGCGCCGCTCCTTGGCGATGACCTCGGAGTAGACCTGGCCGGTCGTGATGTTGGCCGCCGCGTCGAGGTCGACGTCGAGGAAGCGCTCGTAGTGGCCGATGTCGAGGTCGGTCTCCGCCCCGTCGTCGGTGACGAAGACCTCGCCGTGCTGGAACGGGTTCATCGTCCCGGGGTCGACGTTGAGGTAGGGGTCCAGCTTCTGCATGGACACCCGCAGGCCGCGGGCCCGCAGGAGGTGCCCGAGGCTGGAGGCCGTCAGCCCCTTCCCCAGGGACGAGGCCACCCCACCGGTGACGAAGATGTGCCGCGTGCCGCTGCCGAGCGCGCCGCCTGACCGGGAGAGACCGCGATCTGCCACGGGGTTCGACGGTATCAGCGCCCCGCGGCCGCCGGTGCCCACGACGCCGCCCGGAGGTCAGGTCCGGGCCGGTCCACGGTCGCGCACGAGGCGGGCGTAGCGGTCGACCCACCCCCGCAGGACGTCGGCGGGTCCGGGCAGCGCGGCGAAGGCCTCCCGGGCGGCGCGGCCGGCGGCCTCGCGGGCGCCGGGGTCGTCCACCAGCCGGGCGACGGCCGCCGCGAGCGCGCGGTCGTCGCCCACCGGCACGAGGGCGCCGACGCCCTCGAGCAGGTCCGGCAGCCCGCCCGTGCGGGTGGCGACGACGGGCAGGCCGGCGGCCATCGCCTCCTGCACGGCGAGGGACCTCGCCTCCCAGGTGCTGGACAGCGCGAAGACGTCCGCCCGGGCGAGCAGGGCCGGCACGTCGTCGCGGGCGCCCAGCAGCCGCACCGGCGCGCCCAGGTCGGCCACCAGGCGCCGCACGCGCCGCTCGACGTCGGGGTCGCCGTCGCCGACGACGCACCACAGCAGGGGCGCGGCCGACGCCTGCCCCGCGCGGGCGGCGGCGCGCACGAGCGTCGGCAGGTCCTTCTGCTCGGCGAGGCGGCTGACCGTGAGCACGACGGCGGTGCCGGGCGGCACGTCCTCCAGCGCGGGCGGCGGCGGCGCGGGGACGGGCCCGCCGCGCTCGTGCCCGCCTCGGGAGGCGCGGTCGGGGACGGCGACGGGCGTCAGCTCGGGCGACCGGGTACCGAGCGCCCGCGCCCGCGCCACGAGGTCGCCCGAGGCGCCGGTCACCAGGTCCGCGCGGTGGGCCTGCACGCGCTCGGCCAGGCCCCGCAGCGACCGCCCGACCCCGTCGGGCCCGAGCACCGCGTTGTGCCAGGTGACGACGAGCGCCGGCCCGCGCCGACCGCTCCCGGGGGCGCCGCGCAGCAGGAGCGCCACCAGCAGCCCGGCCTGGTGGCCGTGGGCGTGCACGACGTCGGCGCCCAGGAGCAGCGCACGCAGCCGGCGCAGGCGCCGCAGCGCGGGCACCGGGTGCCGGGGCGACGGCCACAGCTCGTGCACCGGCGCCGCGGCGACGAGGCCGAGCCGGCGCCAGCGGGCGGCCGTCACCCCGCTCGTCGCGACGGCCGCCTCGACACCGGCCTCGCCCAGCCCGTCCGCGAGCCCGGCGACGTGGCCGGCGACGCCGCCCGTGGCGTGACCGGTGACCAGGACGACCCTCATCCCCGCTCCTCCCCCGGCCGCCCGCGCTCCCGCGGCGCGGCCTCCTGCTGCGTCCCGTCGGCACCGGACCCGACGTCACCGGACCCGTCGACACGGGCCCCGTCGGCACCGGGCCCGTCGGCGGCCGTCCCCGTGCCGGTCGGGCCCGGCGGGGCGCCGCGGCGGCGGAGCCGGTCGAGGACGGCCGCCCCCGCACGGCGGTCGAGCACGAGCACGACCGCCGCGACGACGGCGGCGGCGACCGCGGCGCCCGCGGCCCCCGCCGCGACGACGCCCACCGCGGCGGACGCCCCCGCCCCCGCACCGGCCCCCGCGTCGGCCCCCGCGTCGGCGGGCCCGAGGAGGGCGACGACGACGACCCTCCCGGCGACCGCGCCGAGCAGCGCGGCCGACGACGCGGCGGCGGCCGTCCGGCCGACGCCCGCGAGCGCGGAGGGCCCCGCCGCGCGCCCCAGCGCCCGCAGCAGCAGCAGCGCGGCGACGACCATGCCGGCGCTCGTGCCGCCGGCCATGGCCACCACCCGGTCCTGCCCGGGCAGCGCCGCGGCCAGCACGACCTGGGCCACGACGACGACGAGCCACCCCGTCACGGTCGCCGAGGCGGCGGCCCGGCCGCGCTCGAGCGCGTACAGGGCCCGCCCGACGTGCGCGACGAGCGCCAGCCCGAGCAGCGAGGGGGCGACGGCCGTCACCGCCGCGGACACTGCGCCGTAGGCGGTCGACCCGCTCGGGCCCGCCGCGTCGAGCAGGACGTACAGCGAGCGGACCGCCGGCGCGGCTGCCGCCAGCACCGCCGCGCCGAGGAGGGCCACGAGCACGACCGCCCGCGTGGACAGCGCAGCCGTCCGGGCGTAGCCCGCCCCGTCCCCGCGGGCGGCCAGCTCCGCGAGGCGGGGGAAGGCGCTCGTGGCCAGCGGCACGGCGAGGACGGCGTAGGGCAGCAGCGCGACGGGCTGCACGACCTGCACGAAGACGCTGAACGACCCGGGTGCCGGGTCCCCGAGCCTCCCCCCGAGCACCAGGGCGGTGAGGACGGCGGCCTGCTGGGCCAGCAGCGCGAGCAGTCCCGCCGCCGCGAGCCCGCGCGCCCGCCGCAGGACGCCGGGCGGGAACCGCAGGCTCGGCCGGGGTCGCACCCCGCCGGCCAGGACGGGGAGCAGGAGCGGCAGCGTGAGCACGACGACGCCGAGCGTCGTGCCGCCCGCGAGCACCGCGACGGCGGCACCTGGCGCGTCGCCGCCCGCCGTCCCGCCCGCGACGGCGGCGTAGCCCAGGTAGGTCCCGACGACCACGAGGCTGGAGGCCAGCGGGGCCACCGCGGGCCAGGCGAAGCGCCGCTGCGCCTGCAGCGTGCCCGTGAGCACGACCCCGAGGCCGTAGAGGACGACCTGCGGGGCGAAGACGACGAGCATGAGCGCGACGAGGGCACGCTGGTCGGCGGCGTCGGCGCCCGGGCGCAGCAGCGCGGCCAGCGGGCCCGCGAGCAGCGCGACGGCCACCGCGGCCGGCACCAGGAGGAGCAGGGCCCAGCCGACGAGCGCCCCGACGACGCGGTCGACGTGCCCGCGCTCGCCCCGGGCGAGCGGTCCCGCGAGCAGCGGCACGACCGCGCCGGCCAGGGCCCCCCCGGCGACGACCTCGAAGAGGACGTTGGGGACGGTGTTCGCGGCGTTGTACGCCTCGCCGACGGCGCTGGTGTTCCCGACGGTGGCCGTGAACACGAGTCCGCGCGCGAAGCCGACGAGGCGCGCGAGCGCCGTGAGGACGGCGATGAGCGCGGCCGCGCCGAGCAGGCCGCGGCCGAGCGACCTCACGGACCGGCGGGGCGCTGCACCGAGGGGCCCACGCGCCCGGCGGACGGCGGGGCCGGGGGTCGGCGCCCCAGCCGGTCGAGCGCCGCGAGGACGGGCGTCCCCTCGATGACGCGGGTGAAGCTGACGCGCTCCGAGGCGGCGGTCAGCGCGAGCACCGCGGCGAGGACGCCGCCGCGGGCGGTGCGCGAGCGCGTCCGCGTCAGCAGGGCCGCCCCCAGCAGCGCCCCCGCGGCGTTGGCGCCGCAGTCGCCGAGCATCCCCCGCTCGCGCAGGTCCGGCAGCAGCAGGACCGCGGCGGACCCGGCGCCGGCGGCGGCGAGCGGGCCCGCGGGTCGCGATCCCGGGACGCCGGCGCCGCCCACGAGGTGCCCGAGCAGGAGCACCGCCTTGAGCGCCCGGCCCGGCCGCAGGTCGAGGAGGTTCACGAGGTTCGCCGTCCCGGCGACCAGCGCCCCCGCCACGAGGCGGTCGGCGGCGCGAGCGGGCGCCGGGGACGCGGCGCCGCGACGCGGGCCGTCGACGAGCGCCGCCCCGGCGAGCGAGGCGGCGCCGATGCCGAGCACCTTGAGCCCGCCCGTCGTCAGCCGTCCGCGCGCGAGGGCCCCGAGGTGGCCCCGCAGCCCCTTCGCGTCGGCGGAGCCCACCAGGTCGTCGACGGCGCCGAGCGCGGCGGCCGCCCCCGTGACGAGGGCCGCGCCGGCGCGGGCACGCGGCGGCAGCGGCGCCACCGCGACACCGGCGAGGGAGCCGAGGGCGAGGGCGGGCCCCTCCAGGAGGGTGAGGGGGGTACCCCGGTGGTTGGTGCGCTCCCAGCGCGCCCCGGCCGGACGGCGCCGCAGGAGCTGCGCACCGCCCCAGCCGAGCGCGGCCGCGGTGGCGGCGACGGCCGCGGGCCGGGCGCGGCTGCTCACCCGTCCTCCTGGCCCGGCTCGTCGTCCGGCGGCTCGGCCGCCGCCGTCGAGCCCTGGGGCAGCGGCGGCAGGACGCCACCGTCCCCGGACCGCGCGCCGTACTGGCCGGCTCCGCCCTCCACCTGCTCGCGCAGGGCGAGGACGACGCCGACAGCACCCGCCGCGGTCCCGGCGTCGTCGACGCCGCTGACGGTGGCGGCGAGGTCGTCGCCGCGCAGGGCCGCGAGCAGGCCCGTGCCGGGCGCGGCACCCTCCGGGCTGGTCAGCACGACGGCGCCGGCGGTGTCGGCGAGCGCCGAGAGGAGGCCGAGGTCGGCGTCCGCCACGGTCGCCGCGCCGTCGGCGCTCGCCGTGACGGCGACCGACCCCCCGCCCGGGGCCACGACCAGGGCGCTGCCGGCCCGCAGGGAGGGGTCCCCCCGCAGCGCCACGAGGTCCGCGGCCACGAGCGCGTCGAGCACCTGCGTGCCCGTGGCCGAGGCCGTCCCGACGAGGGCGGCGTCCGGCGTCGTCACGGAGCCGGCCAGCGCCGCGGCCAGGGCGGTGGAGATCTCGGGGTCCTCCCCGGCGACGGGGGCGAGCGCCAGCTCCGGCAGCGACGCGACGACCCGCCGGCGCGCGTCGGCGCCGTCGGGGTCGGTCCACGCCTGCTGCACCGCGACGACGCCCGTGACGTCGCCGCCGGCGTCCTCGAGGTCGTCCGCGAGCTCCCCGGCGAGGTCGGCGTCCGCGCCGGGCAGGGTGAGGACCACCGTCCTGGTACCCGTGAGCGCGCCGTCGACGGCGGCGGGGGCGAGCGCCTCGATGGTCGCGTCGCGCCCCTCGACCTCGGAGGTGAGCGAGGTCACCTGGTCCTGCAGCTGGACCCGGTCGTCGCGCAGCAGGTCCACCTGGCTGCTGAGCGTGTCGCCGATCGAGTCCCGCAGCGGGCCGGCGCCGAGGACCACGCCGATGGCGAGGGCGATGAAGACGCTCACCAGCGAGACGAGGTGGTAGCGGAAGTCGATCACCGGAGGGCTCCTGCGGGCGCGGCGGGGCGGGGGGCGGGGGGCGGCGGGGACCCCGTCGGGCCGGCGCTCACCCGGCCCACGCCCGCAGCGGGGCGAGGAGGCCGTCGAGCTGGGCCAGCACGAGGACGAGCACCGTCTGGCCGGCGGACGTCGCGAGCAGGGCCACGAGGAGGGCCAGCAGGCCCGCGACCAGCAGGGCGGCCACCTGGGCGGTGGTGATGCGCTGGCGGTAGAGCCGGGAGACGCCCTTCGCGTCGACGAGCTTGCCGCCCACCCGCAGCCGGGTGAGGAACGTGCTGGCCATGCCCGCGCGGCCCTTGTCGAGGAACTCCACGAGGGTGGCGTGCGTGCCGACGGCGACGATGAGCTCGGCGCCGCGGTCGTCGGCGAGCATCATCGCGACGTCCTCGCTCGTGCCCGTGGCGGGGAAGACGACGGGGTCGACCCCGAGCGCCCGCACGCGCTCCAGGCCCGGCGCACGGCCGTCGCGGTAGGCGTGCACGACGACCTCCGCGCCGCTGGTCAGGGCGGCGTCGGAGACCGAGTCCATGTCGCCGACGACCATGTCGAGCCGGTGGCCGGCCTCCAGGACGGCGTCGGCGCCGCCGTCGACGCCGACGAGCACGGGTCGGTACTCGCGGATGTAGGGCCGCAGCGTCGCGAGGTCCTCGCGGTAGTGGTAGCCGCGGACGACGACGAGCGCCTGCCGGCCGGTGAAGGACGTCCGCACGTCGGGGATGCCGACCCCGTCGAAGAGCAGGTCCCGCTCGCGGAGCATGTACTCCATCGTGTTGGCCGCGAAGGACTCCAGCTGGGTGGACAGGCCCGCCCGCGCGGCCTCCATGGCGGCGGCGACGCTCTCGGCGCTCTGCCGGGTGCCCGTCGCCACGACGCGCTCCCCGCCGTCGGCGTCGAGCAGGAGCAGCCGGTCGCCCTCGACCCGCACCCGCTGCCCCTCGGAGAGCTCGTCGAGCACGCGCGCGCCCACGCCGTCCAGGAGGACGACGCCCGCCTCGAGGAGGATCTGCGGACCCAGGTTCGGGTAGCGCCCCGAGGTGCTGGCCGCGGCGTTGACGACCGCGGAGGGACGGGCCGCCACGAGGGCGTCGGCGGCGACGCGGTCGACGTCCTCGTGGTCGACGAGGGCGACGTCCCCGGGCTGCAGCCGCTTGGTGAGGTCCTTCGTGCGACGGTCGACGCGCAGGACCCCGCCCGCACCGGCGGGGGCCCCGGAGGTGCCGGGTCGGCGGCGCAGCACTCGTCTCATCGCCGTGGATGGTCCCACGTCGGGCACCACGACCGGCGGCGCACCGCCGGGCTCACCGGCGCCGGGCTCCTTCGAGCAGCTCCGCGGCGTGGGCGCGGGCGCTGCTGCTGCCGCCCTGGCCGGCGAGCATCCGTGCCAGCTCGACGACCCGGCCGTCGTCGTCGAGCGCCCGGACGCCGCTCGCGACGACGCTGCCGTCGCCGCCCTTCTCCACGAGGAGGTGGTGGTCGGCGAAGGCGGCCACCTGGGGCAGGTGCGTGACGACGAGGACCTGGGCGCGCTCGGCGAGGGCCGCCAGGCGGCGGCCGATCTCGACGGCGGCCCGGCCGCCCACGCCCGCGTCCACCTCGTCGAAGACGAAGGTCTCCACCGGGTCGGCCTGGGCGAGGACGACCTCGAGGGCGAGCATGACGCGGGAGAGCTCGCCGCCGGACGCGCCGCGCGCCAGCGGTCGCGGCTCCGCCCCGGCGTGCGCGGCCAGGAGCAGGGAGACGTCGTCGCCGCCGACGGGGGTGAGGCGGTCGGTGCGCTCGACGCGCACGACCAGGCGTGCGCCGCCCATCGCGAGGGCGGCGAGCTCCTGGGTGGCGGCCGAGGCCAGCCGCTGCCCGGCCGCCGTCCGCGCGGCGTGCAGCCGGCCCGCCAGCTCGTCCAGCTCGGCGGCGAGCGTGGCCTCCTCGGCGCCCAGCTGCGCGAGCCGGTCGTCGTCGCCCTCGAGGGCGAGCAGGCGGGCCGAGGCCTCCCGGGCCCAGGCGAGCACCGCGCTCGCGTCCTCCCCGTAGGCGCGCAGCAGCGGCCCGAGCTCGGCGCGGCGGTCCTGCACGGCCGCGAGCCGCGCCGGGTCCGCCTCGAGCGTCGCCAGGTGCGCGGCGACGTCGGCGCCGGCCTCGACGACGAGGACGGACACCTCGGCCAGCCGGTCGGCCAGCGCGGCGAGCTCCGGGTCGTGGGCCCGCACGGCGTCCAGGGCGTGGCGCGCGCCCTCGACCGCCGAGACGGCGTCCCCGGCCTCCCCCGCACCCTCGTCGTCCCCCGTGAGCGCGGCACGCGCCGTGGCGGCCGCGAGCCGGAGGTCCTCGGCGTGGGTGAGCCGCTCGGCCTCCTGCGCGAGGGCGAGGTCCTCGCCGGGCTGCGGGTCGACCCGCTCGACCCGCTCCAGGCCGTGGCGCAGCAGGTCGGCCTCCTGCGCCCTCTCGCGACCCCGGGTCCGGATCTCGTCGAGCTCGGCGCGGACGGCCCGGTGGCGCTCGTAGGCCCGGCGGTAGGCCGCGAGCGGCTCCGCGACCTCCTCGCCCGCGGAGGCGTCCACGACCTCCCGCTGGCGCTGCGGGGAACGCAGGAGCACCTGCTCGCTCTGGCCGTGGACGGCGACGAGGTCGTCCGCGAGCTCGCCCAGCAGCCCGTTCGGGACGGCGCGGCCGCCGACGTGGGCGCGGCTGCGCCCCCCGGCCGCGACCGTGCGGGCGACGAGCAGCTCGGCCCGGCCGCCGCCCGAGCCGTCGAGCTCGGCGCCCGCCTCGGTGGCGCGGGTGGCGGCGCCGCCCCGCTCGGGCAGCGTGAAGCGGCCCTCGACCACCGCCGACCGGGCGCCCGAGCGGACGGCACCGGCGTCCGCCCGCTCGCCGAGCAGCAGCCCGAGGCTCGTGACGACCATCGTCTTGCCGGCGCCGGTCTCCCCGGTGAGGACCGTGAGGCCGGCGCCGAGCTCCAGCGTCGAGCCCTCGATGACCCCGAGGTCGCGGATGCGGATCTCCTCGAGCACGCCTCAGCCCTCGTCGGCGGCGCGGGGAGCCGGTGCGCCGCGGGGCGTCCCCGACGGGCCGCCCGCCTCGGCGGGTGCCCCGTCGTCGGGTCCGCGCCAGCCCTCGACGGGCAGCCGGAACTTCGCGACGAGCCGGTCGGTGAAGGGCCCCTCGGTCAGGCGCGCCAGCAGCAGGGGGTGCTCGCCCCGCGTCACCTCGATGCGCGAGCGCGGCGGGAGCTGAGCCGTGCGCCGACCGTCGCACCACAGGACCCCGCCCCCGGCCGTGCGCGAGAGCACCTCGACGGCCAGCACCGACCGCGGCGAGGTGACCAGCGGCTTGGCGAACAGGGCGTGGGCCGAGATGGGCACCATGAGCAGGGCCTGGACCTCCGGCCACACCACCGGCCCCCCGGCGGAGAAGGCGTAGGCGGTGGAGCCGGTCGGCGTCGCCATGACGACGCCGTCGCAGCCGATGACTGACACGGGGCGCCCGTCCACCTCGGTGACCACCTCGAGCATCCGCTCCCGGTCGGCCTTCTCCACGCTCGCCTCGTTGACGGCCCAGGAGGTGCTGAGGCACTCGCCGTCGCGCAGGACGCGGACGTCGAGCGTCATCCGCTCCTCGACGACGTAGTCGCGGGCGGCGATGCGCCCGACCGTGCGGGCGAGGTCGTCGCGCTCGCTCTCGGCGAGGAAGCCGACGTGGCCGAGGTTCACCCCGAGCAGCGGCACGGGGCGGTGCCGGACGAGCTCCGCGGCGCGCAGGATCGTGCCGTCGCCGCCGAGGACGACGACCATCTCGGCGCCGAGCACGACGTGGTCCTCCACGTCGGACAGGTCCAGCACGGGGACGTCCTCGACCCCCGGGATCTCCGTCACCTCGTCGGCGAGCATCACCGGCCGCAGCCCGGCGTCGCGCAGCAGCTCGACGAGCTCGCGGGCCGCGCTCACGGCGCTCTCCCGACCGGTGTGCGTGAGGACGAGGACGGTGCGCTCCCCCGTCGCGCCGAGCTCGCAGACGTCGCGCCCCCCGTCGGGCTGGTCCGGGCCGGTCGACCGGTCGACCGGTCGGGTGCCGCCGGTCTCGGTGCCGCCGGTCTCGGTGCGGCCGGTCTCGGTGCGGCCGGTCTCGGTGCCGCCGGTCGTCACGGCCGCCGCCTCCTCGTCGTGGTCGTCGGGCCGTCCGGCGCCCGGCCTGTGGCGACGCCTGGGTCGACGCCTGGGTCGACGCCTGGGTCGACGCCTGGGTCGACGCCTGGGTCGACGTCCGGGTCGACGCCGGCGCCGGTGGGCCCCGCCGCCACGGCGCAGCGCACGAGCCCGTCGAGGTCGTCCACCGCCGGGCCCGGTCCGCTCCCCGCGTCGCCGGGGGACCGGAGCCGCAGGAAGTACTCGACGTTCCCGCTCGGCCCCGGCAGCGGGCTCGCCGCGCAGCCGACGACGCCGAGCCCGCCGTCGCCGGCGGCCCGGGCGACGTCGAGGACCGCCCGGACGCGCGCCTCGACGTCTCGCACCACACCCCCCGCGCCGAGCCGCTCGCGGCCCACCTCGAACTGCGGCTTGACCATGAGCAGGTGGTCGGCGCCCGCGGCGCTGCACGCCGCGAGGACGGGCAGGACCAGCCGCAGCGAGATGAAGGACAGGTCCGCGACGACCAGCGACGGCAGCTCGCCGAGGGCGCGGCGCACGTCGTCGGGGACCAGCGAGCGCACGTTCGTGCGGTCGAGGACGACGACGCGCTCGTCGTTGCGCACCGGCCAGGCCAGCTGGCCGTACCCCACGTCGACGGCCAGCAGCCGCGCGACCCCGCGGTCGAGCAGGACGTCGCAGAAGCCGCCCGTGGAAGCACCGGCGTCCAGGGCGGTGCGCCCCGCGACCTCGACGTCCGGGAAGGCCTCGAGGGCGCCCAGCAGCTTGTGGGCACCGCGGCTCGCCCACCGGCGACCGGACCCGGCCGGCCCCTCGTGGGGCTGCACCGGCGCGACGACGATCGCGGCGGCGACCTCGACCTGGGTCGAGGCCTTCGCGGCACGGCTGCCCCGCACGAGCACGGCCCCGTCGCCGACGAGGTCCGCCGCCTCGGTCCTCGAGCGGGCGAGGCCGCGGCGGACGAGCTCCACGTCCAGGCGGCGGCGGCGCGGCCCCGTCACCGGGCGGCGCCGGACAGGCGTTGCGCCAGCCGCTCTTGCAGGTCCTCGAGGACCTCCGCCTGCTGCAGCACCGGGGCGTCGGCGGGCAGGGCCTCCAGGTCGGCGAGGACGTCGTCCGTGCCGGCGCGCCCGTCCGCGCCGTCTCCGGGGTCCCCGGTGGCGCGCTGCCCCCCGGCCGGGCCGGGCGGGCTCGGGACCGGGCGTGGTCCGCCCGCGGCACGCGCGGGGAGGTCGCCGGCACTCACCCCGGCCACGCTACCGGGCGTCGAGGGGGGCGAGCCGCTCGAGCAGGTCGTCCGGGACCCGCACGTCCCCCACCTCCCAGCGCGCGGCGCACGCGGCGCGCAGCAGGTCGAGCAGCTCGCCGCCGTCGCGGGCGACGAGCGCTCCCGCGTCCACGGCCACCACGGCGTCGCCGCACCGCCAGCCGTGGTCGTCGCGCCGGGTGGCCGCCGGCGCCCGGTGCAGCGCCCCGAGGTCGGCCCCCAGGTGGTCCGGACGCTCGTGCGGGGCCGCGTCGAGGAGCCGGCGGACGTCGTCCACCCCCGTGGACACCCACAGGCTCGGGAGACCCGCGGCGCGGGCGCCGGCGACGTCGGTGTCGAGGCGGTCCCCGACGACGAGGGCCCGACGGCCCGCGGCCGCGCCCTCGAGCAGCGGGCGCTGCGGCTTGCCCGCGACCAGCGGCTCGGCGCCCGTCGCCGTCCGCACGGCCGCGACGAGGCTGCCGTTGCCGAGGGCGAGGCCCCGCTCGCGGGCGAGCACGGTGTCCGTGTTCGTCGCCACCCACAGGGCGCCCGCGCGGATCGCGTAGGCCGCCTCGGTGAGCTCCGCCCACCCGACCTCGGGACCGAAGCCCTGGAGCACGGCCGCCGGCCCGTCGTCCGCCGACGTCACGGGCTCCAGCCCCTGCTCCCGGCACGCGACCGCCGTACCGGGACCGCCGACGACCAGGACGCGGGCGCCCGGCCCCACCCGTTCCCGCAGGAGACGGGCACCCGCCTGCGACGACGTCCGGACCTCGTCGGGGGACGCCGGCACGCCGGTGCGACGGAGGTGGTCGGCGACGTCCTCGGGCGGCAGGGAGGCGTTGTTCGTCACGAAGAGCACCGGCAGCCCGCGGGCCCGGCAGGCGGCGACCCCCTCGGCCGCCCCCGGCACCGGACGGCCCCCGGCGTAGACCGTCCCGTCCAGGTCCAGCAGGACGACCTCGACGTCGTCGACGAGCGTGGTGCCGGCGGCGTCAGCCACGCGAGCCCCCGAGGTCCTGCGACCCGGGCATCTCGATGCCCCGGTCCCCCGCCGCGTCGCCGGCCCCGGGGTCGGCGTCCGCGTCGTCGGGCCGGCTCCGGCCGGACGTCGCCGTGGCACCGCCGGAGCGCAGCCCCCGGGGGGCGAGCAGCTCACGCACCCGGGCGAGGGCCTCGACGTACTCGGGACGGTGGGGGCGCATCGCCACCGCGAGGGCGAGCTGCTCGGCGGCCTGCGGCAGCCGACCGACCCGTCGTAGCGACTGCCCGTACCCGAACCTCGCGTAGTCCGAGTCGGGCGCCACGTCGGCGAGCCGCTCGAAGGTCGTCACGGCGGCACCGGGCCTACCGGCGGTGTACTGGGCTCGTCCCAGCGCCTCGAGGACGCTGGCCGACCGCGGCTCGTCGGCCGCCACCCGCTCCAGGACGGTGGCCGCTGCCGCGGCGTGGCCGGCCTCCAGCAGGCGCATCCCCCGCTGGAGCCACTCGTAGGTGCCGAGGGCGTCCTCGCCGCCGGGCTCGTCCGGGGCGGCTCCCTGCGGGGCGACGCTCATGCCTCGTCCCAGGAGACGACCCCGTCGTCGACCTGGTCGACCGGTGACGCGGCCGCCCCGCCTCCTCCGCCCCCCCGTCGGCGCGGGGGCCGCCCGGCGGCGACGAGCGCGTCGTCGTACGCCTCGCGGAGGCGCTCCTGCGCCTCCTCGAGCTCTGCCGGGACACGGGAGTCCAGCTCCGGCAGCTGGAGGCTCAGGACGGCCGCGTCGTGCTGCCCGAGGTCGCCCCGGGCACCGGCCATGACGATGGCGAGCTCGATCTGGCCGGCGCGGTCCAGGGCGTCCACCCCCGTCCCCGAGGCGGCGTCGAGCGCACGTTCGGGCCGACCGAGCCCCCGCTCGCAGTCGGCCATGACGGGCAGGTGAACCTGCGAGCCGGTCAGGCGCCGCGCGGTCCGGAGCTCGCGCAGCGCCTCCTCGTACTCGCCGGCGCGGTAGGCGGCCAGACCGGCCGCCTCCCGCACGGCTCCCACGCGCCCAGCGCGTCGCTGCGCCGCGCGGGCGTGCTCGAGCGCCCGCGCGGGGTCGGCGTCGAGGAGCTCGGCCACCATCACGAGGTGCCGCGCCACCGCCGTCGCGTTCTCCGAGGACAGGCCCCCAAGGTCGCGCCGCACCTCGCGGTCCAGCTCGTCCCCGGTGACCTGCTCGGGGACGTCCGGCTCGCGAGGCCGGGGCGGACGTCCGGCGCGGCGCTCGTCGGCGTCGCCCGGCGCGGACCGGGACGACCCCGCCGACGCAGCCCCCCGGGGCCCCCCGGACCGAGCCGGACGAGAAGCTGCGCCCGCTCGCCCGCCCGTCTGCGCGCCGGTCCCGTACCGCCCGCGGGGCGGCCTGTCGTCCCCTGCCGCCGCGGCCGAGGCGTCGCCACGGCGTCGACCTCCCGCACCCCGGTCGCGATCGTCTGCCATGTCCGCCCTCCTGCGCAGCGCCCGTGCGGCGCCTCTCGTCCGTCCGCGCACCAGCCTGCCCCACGAGCGGACGGCCGCGCGTCGTCCGCCGCTCACACGCCGACCGTGCCGGCCCGACGTCGACGGAGGAGCGTGCTTGCGACGCCCGGGCGACCCGGGGACCGCACGACGACGCTCTCGGAGCCGAGTCATCCTCGGACGACGGCGTCCGTGGAGGTGACCTGGCGCTCGCGACCGGCTGCTGGTCTCCGGGCATGCGAGAAGGGGCCGCCCGTCCCCGACCCGCACCACCAGCCCCCTCCTCCGAGGAGAAGAAGACCAGCAGCACGAGGCCAGGAGACGAACGACCCCCACCC